>NZ_QTQA01000001.1:0-477262 GCF_003853825.1 Burkholderia sp. Bp9012
GAAAAGCCGTTCGTGACGAGCGGGATCCGTCTGGGTTCGCCGGCGATGACGACGCGCGGCTTCGGCCCGGCGGAAGCGGAGACGGTCGGCAACCTGATCGCCGACGTGCTGGAAGCGCCGGAAGATGCGGCGACGATCGAGCGCGTTCGTGGCCTGGTCGCGGAGCTGACCAAGCGTTTCCCGGTCTACGGCTAAGACGCGGCAATCGGGTTCGACCGCCAACGCGGTTGAACCTCGTTCGCTGCGACGCGACGTAAAACCATCCGGCTCGCAAACCGCGAGCCGGATTTTTGCGCTGTGCGCGAATCGGTGTCGCGTCACACGCTCGGATCGACATTCGCCTCGAGTTCGCGAATGCGCGCGTCATTACGCGTGTCCTTGAGCATCGGCGGCCCGGCGAAGGTCGTGCGCACACCGAATCCGTACCAGATAATCATCAGTACTGCCACGAACGCGACGAGCACGTAAAGCACCTTCTCGTTCGGCGGCTGGATGCCGACGTACGCGAGCACGCAGGCGCCCACCAGCGCGAGCAGCGCGCACGGCTTCGACCAGATGCCCAGCCGGAACGGGCCCATTTCAGTCCACGTGCGCCCTTCGGCGAGCATCCCCGAGCCGATCGGCATCGCATACGAGATGAACAGGAACACGGCACTGCCCGCGCTCAACACCGAGAACGCGTCGCCGTACAGCGTGACGACGATTGCAAGCACCGCGCAGGTCCAGATCGCGGGCCCGGGCGTCCGATGATTGTGATTCACGCTCCGCAGCAGCTTCGACGCCGGCAGCCCGCCGTCGCGCGCGAACGCATACATCATGCGCGACGTCGACATGATCGCGGCGAGTCCGCACACGTAGTTGATGAAGAACATCGCGAGCTCGAGGCACACGCGCAACGTCTTCGGAATCGGCGCGAGGATGGCTTCGAAGAAGCCGGTGCCCTGCTTCATCGCGGCGGTCAGGTCCGGCATGACCAGCACGAACGTGCACACCATCACGTAGCCGAACGCCGCGGACCAGAACACCGAGCCGATGATGCCGCGCGGCACGTTCTTCGCCGCGTCGTGCGTTTCTTCCGACGTGTGCGCGGATGCGTCGAAACCCGTGATCGTGTAGGTCACCAGCAGCAGGCCGGACAGGAACGCGAGCGGCATGCTCTGTTTCGGCCAGGCGCTGCCGTCGACGTGCGTGTAATTGGTGAAGGTGACGAGCCGATGCAGGTCGAACGCGACCGGTGAGTAGACCAGGAGCGACACGACCAGCGCGATCGTCACGACGAAGATCAGGTAGCCGGACAGGTCGGTGATCTTGCTCGCGATCCTGATGCCGCGTGCGTTCAGGATCGCCTGCGACAGGGTGATGACCGCGATGAACGCGGTCTGATGCCACCATGTCAGGCTGTCCGGACTGACGCCGAACATCGGTGCGATCAGCGTCTTGAAGAACGGATCGTAGGTGCCGAAGTTGATCGCTGCGATCACGAAGATCAGCCCGATCAGGTTGAGCCATGCCGTCATCCACCCCCATTTCTTCCCGCCGAGGATGGCGCCCCAGTGATAGAGGCCGCCGGCGGTCGGAAACGCGGACGCGATCTGCGACATCGATACCGCCACGATCAGCGCGAACAGCGAGCCGAGCGGCCAGCCGAGGCCGATCGATGCGCCGCCGGCCGCGGAAAACGCCAGTTGAAACGCCGTGATGCCGCCCGACAGAATGCAGATCACCGAAAACGACACGGCGAAGTTCGAGAAGCCGTTCATGCGTCTCGACAGCTCCTGCGCGTATCCCATCTTGTGGAGAAGGCTTACGTCACTGTCGGTGCCCAAGTCAGGCTGGATTTTCGCGTCCATGTTCGCTCCGTCACGAATGTCCTGCATGGCAGGACCGTCATCGCTGCCCGGGCCCGGCACGGCGGCCCGCTCCTGGAATTCGTCGGCGGCACGCGACGTCATGGGTGAATGACGAGTCGCTTTCCGGTCCGATGCGGGAACGTTATGAAGCCAAATCTCGCGGCGCTATCGGATTTCGGCAATGCACCTGAAACTCCGGGCGGATGCACCGTTCGGAGGCATCGCATGCCGGGTTGAAGTTTTGTAAGAAATCCGTACGGATCGCGGATGATCCGTGCTTGTCGAACCTCGATACCCGGGGAAAAAATGCCCGCTGGAGTGGCATCAATCCGCGTGGCGAAGCGGGTTGACGGAAGATGCGGCTTCAGGAGACGGGCAGATGGATGCGGAACGGCGCAGTATCGGATTCATCCGGTCACCGATTGGTACGGGGCGCCCGCGCGACGCTTCACGATCCTGTTCAGCGTGAACATTCAGGTGACGGTGCTCGTGCCCGCGCGATCGCGCACCGTGCCGTCGGCTTCGTGCGCGATCGCGGGCGATGCCCGGTTACATACGGGTTGCGCTCAGACCGTTGCGGTCCGCCGCGCCGTCAGGCGATTCCACAGCATCCCGGCGCGGCTCCCGCTGCGGCAATACGCGAGCACCGGCTTCGGCAGCGCATCGACCAGCGCGCCGAACGCATCGACTTCCGCATCGCCGATCTGGTCGCGTTCGACCGGCAGATAGCGCGCGTCGAGGCCGAGTTCGCGCGCGGCGGCGGCGATTTCCTCGAATGCCGGCTGATCGGCGCTTTCGCCGTCCGGCCGGTTGCAGATCACCGCGCGAAAGCCTGCGTTGCGAATCGCCTTCATGTCCGCCGGCGTGATCTGTCGCGATGCGGCGAACCCGGTCGCCGCCGCGGCACGGCATTGCTCGAGCGCGCGCGCGAAACACGCGATCGCGAAATCGACGTCCTGCTCCGTCGTGAAGCGGCCGAAGCTGATGCGCACGGTGCGGCCCGCGGCTTCGGCGTCGAGGCCGATCGCGGTCAACACGTGGGACGGCGCGCCGCTGGTCGAGTTGCACGCGGAGGTCGACGACACGGCGAGCGAATCGCCGAGCATGAACGGGAAGAAGCCGGGCACGTTGACCGTCAGGCTCAACGTGTGTGGGATGCGGCGTGCCGCCGCCGCGTTGTGCGTGATGCCGCCGAGCGCGAGCAGCGCGTCCTTCAGGCGTGCGCTGAGCGCCGCGATCCGCACGGCTTCGCGCTCGAGTTTTTCCGCGGCCAGCTCGCAGGCGGTGCCCATGCCGACGATCTGGTGCGTCGCGAGCGTGCCCGAGCGCAGGCCGCGCTCGTGTCCGCCGCCGTGGATCTGCGGCGCGATAAGGTCGGCGATCTCGCGGCGGACGAACAGCGCGCCGATACCCTTGGGGCCATACACCTTGTGCGCGGACATCGACAGCAGATCGATGCCGAGCGCGCGCACGTCGATCGGTGTCTTGCCGAGCGCCTGCGCGGCGTCGACGTGCAGCAGCGCGCCGGCCGCATGCACGATGCGCGAGATCGCGCCGATGTCGGTCAGCGTGCCGAGTTCGTTGTTGACGAGCATCAGCGACACCAGGCCCGTGTCGGGGCCGATCGCCGCGGCCACGGCGGCGACGGTGATTTCGCCGTCGGCGGTGGGCGACAGGTAGGTCGCGGTCATGCCGCGCTTCGACAGGTTCGCCATCGTGTCGAGGATGGCCTTGTGTTCGATGCGGCTCGTGATCAGGTGGCGCTTGTCGGTCGCGGTCTCCGCATAGCCTTTCAGCGCGAGGTTGTTCGATTCGGTGGCGCCCGACGTCCAGACGATCTCGTCGGCATCCGCGCCGATCAGCGCGGCGACCTGCGCGCGTGCGTGCTCGACCTTTTCCTTCGCCAGCCGGCCGGCGGCGTGCGAACTCGACGCGGGATTGCCGAAGATGCCGTCGGCACCCAGGCAGGCCGTCATCGCTTCGATCACGCGGGGATCCGCGGGGGTGGTGGCCGCGTAGTCGAGGTAGTGCAGCGGGGTGGTATCGCTCATGTCCTTCTCTGGCTCTTTCTTTTCGTAACGGGAGAAATGATACGAGGAGGAGCGGGGAAAAAGGATCCAAAATGGGTTGGCGCTTCGCTGATGCGTGGAAAAATATTCCATCGACGTTGATTTAATTGGAATCGTATCCTGTTGGCTCCTGGTGGCACCCGGCAACGATCCGCCGATGTCCATGAGGGATTCCCCCGGTGACGCACACATTCGCGCCGTTTCGTCCGTGCCGCCGCGCGCTCTGCGCTGCCCGCTGACGCCTCCCGCACCGATGCCCCGATTATTTGCGTTTCGCGAATGGCGCGTTCGCCGGATGTTCCATACCCGATCTGCGTGCGCGCACCTATCGTTCGAGCGTCGGCTGATTGAATTCGACGCCTGCAACCGGAAAGGCGGCCGCCACTTCCTCGCGGCTCACGTCGCATCGCACACACAAGACAACGGACCTGGCTCATGCACGGACGCCCCCGGCGCGTGCAGGCGGACCGGTCCACGGAGACGGACATGAAAGCAAACGAGTGGGATACCTCCTATGAGTGGAAGGCGGTGACGCTGCTGGCGTTCGGTTTCGGGCTGGTCGGCCTCGACCGCTGGCTCATCGCGCCGCTGTTCCCTTCGATCATGAAGGACCTGCACCTGACCGCGCAGGACGTCGGCAACTGCATCGGCGTGCTCGGCCTGTCGTGGGGCATCTTCGCGGCGCTGATGGGCGGCATTTCCGACAAGGTCGGCCGCCGCAAGGTCCTGATCCCGGCGATCATCGCGTTCTCGCTGCTGTCGGGCTTCTCGGGGCTCGCGGGCGGGCTGCTCGGGCTGATCGCGATTCGCGCTCTGATGGGCGTCGCCGAAGGCTCGTTCTGCCCGACCAGCTTCGCGGCCACCGCCGACGCGTCGCATCCGCGGCGGCGCGGCCTGAACCTCGGGCTGCAGCAAAGCGGCTTCGCGCTGTTCGGGCTCGCGCTGTCGCCGATCATCGCAACGCAGCTGCTCAACGTCGTGTCGTGGCGCTGGGTGTTCGCGCTCGTGGCGATTCCCGGGCTGATCCTCGGCGCGATCATGTTCTTCGTGATCCGCGAACCGAAGCGCGCGAGGGAGGTGGTGTCGGAACACGCGCCGGCGTCGCTCGGCCATGTGCTGAAGAGCCGCAACATCCTCGTCGCGATGGGCGCGCTGTGCTGTGCGATGACCGGCGTGTTCGTGCTCGGCGCGCTGCTGCCGCTGTACCTGACGGATTACCTTGGGCTCGGCACGCAGAAGATGGGCCTCGTGGTGTCGGCGATCGGCTTCGGCGGCTTTCTCGGGCAGTTCGGGCTGCCGGGCCTGTCCGACCTCGTGGGCCGCCGCCTCGCGAGCATCGTCGGTTTCGCCGGCACGGCGGTGATGCTCTACCTGTTCCGCGGGCTGGGTCCGCAACCGCTCGTGCTGTTCGCGGTGCTGTTCGTCGCATCGTTCTTCACGCTCGGGCTGGTGTCGCTGCTGTCGGGCCCCGTGGCGACCGAAGCCGCGCCCGTCGGCCTCGTTTCGACGTCGATCGGCGTGGTGGTCGGTTGCGGCGAGATCTTCGGCGGCGGCATCGCACCGGCGATGGGCGGCTACGTTGCCGCACACTTCGGGATCCAGAACATTCTGTGGCTGCCGATGGGGGCAGTGCTGCTCGGCATCGTGGTCAGCTTGCTGCTGCGGGAAACCGCGCCGGCCGTGCTGCAGCGTCGCGTGGGCTTGCAGCCGGAGCTGTCGGCAGGCAAGCAGCCGTAACGTACCCTCGGTCATGCTCGTGCCAGGCTGTCGGCGGGATTGACACCCGCCAGGTGACAGTGTGACGCGTTCGGCATGACCCAACCGGCCGGCAGGTGCGGTTAGACTGCCGGTTTCGCTTTCGGAAAGGGCGCGGTATGGACCGGTTTCTGAGCATCGAAGCATTCGTCAGGGTTGCGGAGGCGAGCAGTTTTGCGGAAGCGGCGCGACAGCTTGGGGTCACCAGTTCGGTCGTGACGAACCGCATCCAGCAGCTGGAGAAGTTCGTCAACGCGCCGCTGTTCCATCGCAGCACGCGCCACGTGCGCCTGTCCGAAGTCGGCGAGACCTTCTACCGCGAATGCGCCGAGGTGGTCGGGCGCGTCAACGAGCTGACCGACCAGATGCGCGAACTGCGCGCGACGCCGACCGGGCGGCTGCGGATCCAGATGCTGCCCGGTTTCGCGCTCGATCACTTCGGCGTGCCGCTCGCCGAATTCAATCGCCGCTACCCGGGCATTCAGCTCGACATCATCGTCAATGACCGTGTCGTGGACCCTGTCGAAGAAGGGTTCGACATCGCGTTCCAGATCTTCCCGCCGATATCCGAGTCGCTGATCGAGCGGCGCCTGTTCGTGGTGCGACGCCTTTTCTGCGCGTCGCCGGCCTACCTCGAAGCGCATGGTGCGCCACAACATCCACGCGAATTGCTGCAGCACACCACGGCGCTGTATTCCGGCTATCCGTCGCGCAACCGCTGGACCCTGACGCGCGGCGACGAGGTCGTCGAGATGGAGTTGCCCGGCATGATCCGCTCGAACTCCGTGCACCTGCTGCGCGAGTATGCGCTGACGGGCGGCGGTGTCGTCTGCCTGCCCACGCTGGTTGCGAGCGACGCGCTCGTCGCGGGCCGGCTGGTGCCCATCCTCACCGATTTCCAGATCGCGCCGCTCAGCTTTGCCGCCGTTTATCCCGCAACGCAGCGACAGGCGTTGAAGGTGAAGGCGCTGGTCGAATTCCTCGTCGAATACATCGGCGACGAGTCGCCGTGGGACCGTCCACTGCTGGAGCGCGGCTGGGTTCGCTGAACGAAGCGATTATTCGCGAATCGCAAATGCCGTAGTCGCGCTCCGTTGCCTTGTTGAGGGGCGCCCTTGCCCCTAGAGTTGAATCCAACAAGCGGTTCAACTCAGGAGACAGCAATGACCGACGCGGCATTCCATACCGTCTTTGGCTCGCTCGACAGCCATACCAAGGGCGAGATCGAAATCACCAGCGGCAGCGCAAAACACTACGCCTTCTCGAACGTATTCGAGATCGCATCGAAGTCGGCTCCCTACGAAAAGGTCGTGGCCGGCAAGAACCTCGAATACGTGATCGAAGTGCTGCGGACCGACGGCCAGTCGCCTTGGTTCGCGTGCGCGCACGACGAGTTCGCGATCCAGATGGATGGCGAAGTCCGCATCGAATTCATCAAGCTCGACAGCCCGCCGACCACCGGCCGCGGCACCGTGAGCGCCGGCACGCAGCCGGCGGGCCGCGAGATGGGCTACGTCGTCCTGCGCAAGGGGCATCAGGCACTGCTGCCGGCCGGCTGCGCGTATCGCTTCGCCGCCGGCAAGCCGGGCGTCGCGCTCGTGCAGACCGTGCTCGGCGAGCTGTCCGTCGAGAAGTGGGCCGACATCTGCCTGCGCTGATCCATCCGACTGCCCCGTTCAAACATTCCAGGAGACACGTTATGGCCACCCTCGAGACCCTCGATCTTTCCGCTGGCTTTGCCGCCGATCTGGTGCAGGCCACGGAAGCCGATGCCGTCACCGGTTACCGCCGCTTCCGGCTCGGCGCGTTCGCGTTCCAGCGCGACGAGTACTTCGTGAAAATCAGCTGGCCTGCGAAAGGCCGCACGCGCACGCATGCGATGCCCGCGGACGCGTTCCTGCGCGCGATGATGCGTGACGTCGCATGGGGCTTCTTCTACGGCTGGGTGAACTTCGATCACGTGTTCGGCACGCGCAATCACTACGGCAAGGTCGACGTCTATGCGGGCACGTTCAACGGGATCCTGAAGGAAGCCGGCGTCGACTACACCGAGACGTTCGAAACACCGACGATCATGGCGACCTTCAAGGCCATGCTGCACGACTGGACCAACGAAGGCTTCGATCCGTTCGCCGCACCCGAGGAAACCGGCACGGCATTCGGCCGCAAGCACGGCGAGAACGGCGCGGCGATCGAACGCACGCGCATCGCGACGCGCCGCATGCCGGGCCTCGAAGGCGACTCGCCGCTGCGCGACGATCTGCCGGTCAACCGCGCGTTCCTCGACGTCGGCCAGGACGAGCCTGAAGTGCATGTGAAGCCGGGCTTCGAAGGCGAACTGCACGCGTTCAACCTGTTCAAGTACCTGTCGCGTTCGGACGTGACGTGGAATCCGTCGGTCACGTCCGTGTGCGGGCGCAGCCTGTTTTGCCCGACCACCGAGGAATTCATCCTGCCGGTGTTCCACGGCAACGACCGCGTCGAATGGTTCCTTCAGTTGTCCGACGAAATCGTATGGGACATCGGCGACAAGAACACCGGCGCGCCGCGCGCGCGCATCACGATGCGGGCCGGCGACATCTGCGCGATGCCCGCCGACATCCGCCACCAGGGCTATTCGACGAAGCGCTCGATGCTGCTGGTCTGGGAAAACGCGACGCCGGACCTGCCGCAGCGATACGAGAGCGGCGAGCTGGCGCCGTATCCGATCGAGTTTTAAGCCGCACTTCAGCAAAAAATCGAGGACGATTCATGCAAACCCAACCCTTCATCGACGGCCGCTTCGTTGACGCCGTCGAGCGCGGCACGATCGACGTGCTCAATCCGCACGACGGCTCGCTGATCACGAAGATCGCCGCCGCCACCGCGGTGGACGTGGACCTGGCGGTCGAAGCCGCGTCCCGCGCGTTCCCGGCGTGGTCGGCCATGGCGGCGGCCGAGCGCGGCCGATTGCTGCTGCGCCTCGCCGACGCGATCGAAGCCAACGCCGAGGAACTCGCGCAGCTGGAATCGCTGGACACCGGCCACCCGATCCGCGATTCGCGCGCGCTCGACGTGCCGCGCACGGCAGCATGCTTCCGCTACTTCGGCGGCATGGCCGACAAGCTGCAGGGCTCGGTGATTCCCGTCGAAACCGGCTTCCTGAACTATGTGCAGCGCGCACCGATCGGCGTCGTCGGCCAGATCGTGCCGTGGAATTTCCCGCTGATGTTCACGAGCTGGAAGATGGGGCCGGCGCTGGCGGCAGGCAACACGGTCGTGCTCAAGCCGTCGGAGATCACGCCGCTGTCGACGCTGCGCATCGTCGAACTGATGGCCGAAGTCGGGTTCCCCGCAGGTGTCGTCAATATCGTCCCCGGCTACGGTCATACGGCAGGCCAGCGGCTCGCCGAGCACCCCGGGGTCGGGAAGGTCGCGTTCACCGGTTCGACGGCAACGGGCCGCCGGATCGTGGAGGCCTCGCAGGGCAACCTGAAGCGCGTGCAACTGGAACTGGGCGGCAAGGGCGCGAACATCGTCTTCGACGATGCGAACCTCGATGCCGCCATCAACGGCGCCGCGTGGGCGATTTTCCACAATCAGGGGCAGGCGTGCATTGCGGGTTCGCGCCTCGTGCTGCATGAACGCATCGCCGACGAATTCCTCGAGCGCTTCGTGTCGCTGGCTTCGTCGATCCGCGTCGGCAACCCGCTGGACCCGGACACCGAGATGGGCCCGCTGACGTCGAAGCAGCACCTCGATCGCGTGCTGTCGTTCGTCGACGTCGCGCGCGAGCAGGGCGGCCACGTGCTCGCGGGCGGCAGTGCGCCGCAGGATGCCGCACTCGCCAACGGCTACTACGTGCGCCCGACCGTCATCGAAGCGAAGCATGCCACCGATCGCGTCGCGCAGGAGGAAGTGTTCGGCCCGTTCGTCACCGTGCTGCGCTTCGGCACCGACGAGGAAGCGTTGTCGATCGCCAACGCGACCGAATACGGGCTCGGCAGCGGCCTGTGGACCAACGATCTTTCCCGCGCACACAAGATGGCGTCGCAGATCGACGCGGGCATGTGCTGGATCAACTGCTACAAGCGCGTCAATCCGGGCAGCCCGTTCGGCGGTGTCGGCAAGTCGGGCTACGGCCGCGAGATGGGCTTCGAGGCGATGCACGACTACACGGAAGCGCGTTCGGTGTGGGTCAACGTCGACGGCAAGGTGCCGCCGCACTTCAAGCGTTGAGGCCGGGATGGAGCGCTTCGTCTATCAGGGAACGCCGTCCCGCGTCGTGTTCGAATGGGGTGCGCTCGAACGGTTGCCGGACGAGTTGTCCGCGCTCGGCGCGCAGCGGGCGCTGATTCTGTCGACGCCGGAACAGCAGCCGCTCGCCGAACGGGTCAGGGGCGTGCTCGGCGAGCGCGCCGCCGGCGTATGCGCGCAGGCCGTGATGCACGTGCCGGTCGAAGTCGCGCGTGCCGCACGCGAGATGGCCGCCGAACTGGGCGCGGACTGCTGCATCGCGATTGGCGGCGGCTCGACGATCGGGCTCGGCAAGGCGATCGCGCTCGAGTCGTCGCTGCCGATCCTCGCCGTGCCGACGACTTACGCGGGCTCGGAGATGACGCCGATCTTCGGGCTCACGGAAGGCCGGCTGAAGCGCACCGGGCGCGATCCGCGCGTGCTGCCGCGGACGGTGCTCTATGACCCGTCCCTGACGCTGTCGCTGCCGCCGGGGATTTCGGCGGCGTCGGGCGTCAATGCGATGGCGCACGCGGTCGAAGCGCTCTACGCGGAAGATGCGAACCCGGTGATCAGCCTGATGGCCGAGGAGTCGATTCGTGCGCTCGGCGAGGCACTGCCCGCGATCGTTCGCGCGCCCGACGACCGCGAGATGCGCAGCCGCGCGTTGTATGGCGCATGGCTCGCCGGCACGTGTCTCGGCGCGGTCGGCATGGCGTTGCACCACAAGCTGTGTCATACGCTCGGCGGCACCTTCAACCTGCCGCATGCGCAGACGCACGCCGCGATGTTGCCGCATACCGCCCACTACAACCATGCCGCGGCGCCCGACGCGCTGCGCCGTGTCGCGCGGGCGCTGGGCGGCACGGACGCGGCCGACGCCGGCCCGCTGTTGTTCCGGTTGAATCGGCAACTGGGCCTGTCGGCGGCGCTTGCAGACATCGGGATGCAGGAAGCGGGCCTCGACGAAGCCGCCGACCTCGCGTGCCGGAATCCGTATGCGAACCCGCGGCCGATCGAACGTGCGCCGATTCGCGAATTGCTTCAGCATGCGTGGGAAGGGCGCGAGCCGCATTGAGCGGCCGGCTGCATCACAGGAGACGAACGTGACGAATGAGCATCATGATGACGGCGATACGCGGCTGACCGAGCAGGTCGTCGCCAGCTTCGACGGTACGCCGAACCCGCGCTTGCGCGTGCTGATGCAGAGCCTCGTGCGGCATCTGCATGCGTTCGTGCGCGAGACGGAGCTGACCGAGGCCGAGTGGATGGCCGCGATTCGCTTCCTGACCGAAACCGGGCAGATGTGCGACGACGTCGTGCGCCAGGAATTCATCCTGCTGTCGGACACGCTGGGCGTGTCGATGCTGGTCGATGCGATCAATCATCGCTTCGCCACCGGCGCGACGGAAACGACCGTATTCGGCCCGTTCTACATCGAAGGCATGCCCGAGCGCGCGTATGGCGAGAACATGGCGTTCACGCCCGGCACGCCCGTCGTCGTGCATGGCCGCGTGCTCGACACCGAGGGCGCGCCGGTGTGCGACGCCGTGCTCGACGTGTGGCAGACCGCGGAGAACGGCATGTATTCCGGGCAGGACAAGGCGCAGCCGCACGGCAATCTGCGCGGCCGCTACCGGACCGATGCAGAAGGCCGTTATGCGATCACGACGATTCTGCCGGTCAGCTACCCGATTCCGACCGACGGCCCGGTCGGGAAGATGCTCGATGCCACCGGCCGTCATCCGTGGCGGCCTGCGCATCTGCACTTCATGATCGACGCGCCGGGCTACCGCAAGCTCGTCACGCATCTGTTCGACGAGGAGGACGCGTATCTGAACTCGGATGCCGTCTTCGGCGTGAAGCCGTCGCTGATGGTTGCCTATCGTCCGCGTGCGGCGGGCGATGAACTCGCGCGCCGGGTCGGATTGAGCGGCGCATACCGCGAAGCGACGTACGACTTCGTGCTCGACCGGAACTGACTAACATGGCGCGATTCTTTGCAGTGTTTGCGACGGACCAGCCCGGGATGCGCGAAGTGCGCGACCGCGTGCGGTCCACGCACCGGACCTATCTGCGCGCCGCCGCGCAGCACGGCGTGTATGTGCGGCTCGGCGGGCCGACGCTCGATCCGCAGGGCGATGCGATGAACGGCACGCTGCTCGTCGTCGAGGCGGACGACATCGATGCGGTGATGCAGTTCGTCGGCAACGATCCGTACGTGAAAGAAGGGCTGTTCTCGCGGGTGGAGGTTCGACCGTGGGACTGGAGCCTTGGCAATCCCGAGCGGAGAGCGTGATTCATGGGTGCCGTGCAACTCTGCCGCTTCTCCGATGTGCCGGATGGCGGGGCACGGGTCGTCGACGAAGCGTGCATCGGGCGTCCTGTCATCGTCGTGCGGCGCGGAGAGCAGGTGTGGGCTTACGTGAATCGTTGCCCGCATTTCTCGGTTCCGCTCGACTTCGTGCCGGGCAACGTTTCCTGTTACCGATCCCAGGTGCTGATGTGTGCGCATCACAGCGCGCTGTTCAGGTTCGACGATGGCGTGTGCATCGACGGACCGTGTTCGGGTGCCGGGCTGGAAGCCGTGGCTGTCGAGGTGGATTCGGCGGCGTGGGTGATTTGTCGGAGCGCTTGATTCGGAAGGTCGGATTGCCCAGCGGAAATCGGGCCGTGCGGTAATCGCATCACGCGGGATGAAATGGAGAATGAGCGGGACTTCATTCGTTCAATTCAATCAGTAAAGCTAATCGAATACCAGTTTTCCGACCTGGATGAATGCGAAGCCGGGCCGGGGAAGTCGTTGTTTCACGAAGCATCGGGCGAGTACCCGCGAGACAGTGGGCGACCGGTTCGCATTGACAGAAAAAAGACGGAGACACAATGAAACTGAGGTTTGGAGCAGTCGCGATGCTTGTCATCGCGCAAGGTGCATACGCGCAGAGCAGCGTGACCATGTTCGGTCTGATCGACAGCGGCATCTCGTATGTCAGCAACGAGGCTGGTGGAACGAACGTCAAGTTCGACGACGGCATCTTCACGCCGAACCTGTTCGGCTTGCGCGGCACTGAAGATCTCGGTGGCGGATATCACGCGACGTTCGCGCTCGTGAACCAGTTCTCGATGGCGAACGGCAGCATCGTCGGGACCGGACTCTTCGGGCGTAACGCATACGTGGGCATCGAGAGCGACCGGTTCGGCGGCGTCAGGCTGGGTAATCAGTACGACTTCATGGTGGATTCCCTGTTTGCGAAGGGGAACGCGATCTCGATGGATCTTACGGGGCTGTACGGGTTCAGGAATGGCCCGTTCCAGCGTCTCGCGCTGCCGGGCAATCCGACCGGCGCATTCGACTGGGACCGCACGGCGGGCAGCAAGCCGGTCGCGAATTCGGTCAAATACAGCTCGCCGACGATTGCCGGGTTTTCCGGGGGTGTGATGTATGCGTTCGGCGGTGTGGCCGGTTCCGTCGGCGCGGACAATACCGTGAGTGCCGGGCTGAACTACGAAGCCGGGGCGTTCGGTGTCGGTGCGGCCTATACAAACGAGAAGTATGGTCCGGCGCCGGGCACACCGTCGACCAGTGTGCGCAACTGGGGCGTCGGGATGCACTATGACTTCGGCGCGGTCACCGCGAAGGCGCTGCTGACCACCGTACGCAATTCGTTCAACGACGCAGGCGTGTGGATGGCCGAAGCGGGTGGGGTGTGGCGCATCCGGCCGGATGTCTTTCTCGGCGCGAAGTACATGTACATGAAGGGCAACGAAGCTGTGAACGACAACCACGCGCATCAGGTCAGCGTTGCGCTTCAATACCTGTTGACGAAACGGACGATGGTTTACGTCTCCGCGGATTATCAGCGCGCGAACAGCGGGGCGAACGCGCAGATCAACGGCGTGCTCGATCCGAACGGGGCGTCGAGTTCAGCGAGTCAGGCCGTGGCGCGCGTCGGGGTGCATACGATGTTTTGACGGATTGCGGGGCGGAACACGCATCGAGGTCCGCCCCGCACCGGACTATCTCGCAGCGGACGCCGCCTCCTTGGCTTTGTCCTGCTCCGCCGCGAGTGCCGCATCTGCCGCCTGCGCGCGCTGGATGGCCGGGCGAGCCAGCACGCGATCGATATAGGCGCGTATGCGCGGCGTCTCGGGCACCAGCTTGAACATCGTGGTCCAGTTCAGCGCAGAGCCCCACAGCACGTCTGCCGCCGTGAAGCGCTCGCCCAGCAGCCAGGGCCCCTGTGCCAGTTGCGCATCGATCGCGTTGATGACGGCATCGAAGTCGCCGTAGGGTGACGTCGAGTAAGCCGCGGGCGGACGATTCATCGAGCGGTCGACGATGGCCGGCTCGAAGCACGAGCCATAGAACGTCATCCAGCGCAGGTACGGGCCGCGCAGTGAATCGCCCGGCGCCGGCGACAGGCCGGCTTCCGGATACAGTTCCGCCGCGTACATGTAGACGGCGGCCTGCTCGGTCACGATCACGTCGCCGTGACGCAGTGCGGGCACCTTGCCCATCGGGTTGATGCGGAGGTATTCGGCGTCGTGATGTTTGCCGGCGGAGAGGTCGAACGCGTGCAGTTCGTAGTCGGCGCTCAGTTCCTCGAGCAGCATCCGCGCGCCGGCCGATCGGCTGCGCGGCGAGTGGTACAGGGTCAGGTGACGGTCTTGCGGCATCGCGGGCTCCGGTGTGCGTTCGGGACAGGTATTCCAATGTAGGACGGCCGTGCGGCTTCGTCTTGGAAAAATCCGCTGTGGCGGTGCATCATCACGCCGTCACCTCAACGGTTCGTCACCATGGCCGACTTGCGTAACGTGACCGAGACGCCCAAAGGCGTCGTCGGCCCGAAAGCCTTCAATCAGCGCTTCCGGCTGAATCGCTATTACCCGTGTGCCGAACTGGCCGGGGTGCTGGATCACCACTGGATCGTCGAATGGGATCTGCGCGACCGGCCGCCGTATGTGCAGCGCACGCTGCCGTATCCGTGCGTCAATCTGGTGTTCGACCGGCGGCAGACGGGGATCTTCGGTGTGGTGTCGGGGGCGTTCGAGACGACGCTGGCCGGCGCCGGGAAGGTGATGGGCTTGCGGTTTCGGCCGGGGGCGTTCCGGGCGTTCTTCGGCAAGCCCGTGCATTTGTCGACAGACAAGGTGCTTCCCGTGTCGACGCTGCTCGATTGTGGCGATGCGCAAGCCGAAGACGCCGTGCTCGGTGCCGAAGCGGATGCCGGGATGGTGGCCGCCGCGGAGGCATTGCTGTTGCGGGTGCTGCCGCCGGCCGATCCGCAGGTCGAGCGCATTCATGCCATCTTGGAGATGCTGCAGCAGGACCTCGGGCTCACGCAGGTGCGCGATCTGGCCGAGCGCGCGGGGTTGAGCGAGCGCACGCTGCAGCAACTGTTTTCCAACTATGTGGGCGTGTCGCCGAAGTGGGTGATTTGTCGTTATCGCCTGCATGAGGCTGCGGACAAACTCGCCGGCGGCGAGCCGGTCGATCTCGCGGAACTGGCTCAGGCGTTGGGGTATTTCGACCAGGCGCATTTCACGCGCGATTTTCGGAAAATGGTGGGGAAGGCGCCGGCGGAGTATCGGCGGGGGGATGGGCGGGGATGAGGGGCAGGCTCTTGATCGGCGACCGCACCATGGGTAACTTCAAACGGTGGGTGCGCTGCCGGTCATTCCACCCTATAGTGCTCGTCGTTGACCGATCTGCGAAAAAATCAGGAGTTCGCCGTGCTTCACATCAAATCCGAGTTGCGTCGTTCGAACTTCGCGTGGGTCGTCGCCTTAGCGATGATGCTAACGCCAGTGGCGGCGCATGCGGAGGCGGAGGCTGTCGACGGCACGGCGCGCATCGCGCCCGTTGCCGATCACGAGACCTCGCCCAGCCGGCCGATTGTCGGCGACGATCCGGTTGCAATCCGGGATGCGCTGAAGAAGCAGCACGTCAGCGCCGCCGCGCCGTCCTTGAGTGCGCGGGTTCGCGGCCTGGTCTCCAGCGCCACCGATCGGCATGGCCCGAACCCCGACCTTGCAGCCGTCGATCTCGATCGTGACGTGACGTTCGTGGTGCCGGTGCGGTACGGGCTGAGGTACCGGTCGCAGCAGCGCCTGCTGACGCTGGACGTCGACCTGTTCGACGCGGAGCGCGACGACCGGACGAGCATCCTGCTCAGAAAGGTCACGACGGGGCCGCGAGGACGAGGGCTCGTGATTGCACCCGAAGCGAAGGCAAAAGGGTACATCCAGCAGGTCGACATCATCGAACTCGAGTCCGGGCAAGGGAAAAAGACCACGGTTCGCAGCCGCATGCGGCTTTCGCCCGCCGTGTACGCCCAAGCGCATGGCAACTTCGCGCTCGTGTTTTCCGGGCGCCTGGTTCGGCCTTACCTGACCGAACAAGTCGAACATGCCGAACCGAGCATCGAGGAGCCCACCGACATTACGACCCGGATCTCCACGTTGCACATGGATCTCCAGTCCATCCGGCTGGTGAGCCCGTCGAGCGGTGTCGTGCTGTCGAAGAAGCTGAGTTTGTCGAAGTAGCGATTATCTTGTGCGAGGTGATGATTCCGATGGGGCTCCGGCGTGGCCGTCGCTGCCGACGCACATTGGTTCTGGTTACGGGTAATCGCAAGTTCCGGTTACGCCGCTGAGCGAGGCCTCCAGGGGAAAGGCACGTTCAGGTGGCAGCAGGTCCGCTTCGCTGGACGCAAGAGTTGTAAGTGAAAACAGGGCAAACAAGAAACCGACGGCAGCGTGCAACGCACGCTGGAGCATGCGCCTGGTTCGGCACGTGCGTGTCGAAGCCAAGCTTCGTCTGGTTGGCAGCCGTTGCCCTCCTTCGCATTCACGGCGCAGGCTAACCACGAGGGTAAGCCTGCGCGCGTTTCATCACGCCGTCAGGATTGCTTCACCAGCTTCACGATGGTGAGCGTCCCGTTCACGCTCTCGACGCGGACCTTGACCTTGTCGCCCTCGTGAATCTGCTTGACCATCTTGGCATCCTTGGCTTTGAACGCCATCGTCATCGGCGGCATGCCGACATTCTCGAGTGCACCGTGCTTCAGCGTAACCATGCCGCTGGCAGCATCGACCTTCTTCACTTCCGCGTCGGTGAGCGCTGCATTCGACGATGTGGATGCCGAAGCTTTCATCGACATGGTCATGCCGGCCATGTCATCGCCGGCGAACGCCGGAGCGGCAAATACGCCGATTGCACAGACGGCGATCGTGGTGGCAAACAGCTTCTTCATCGAGTTTCTCCAGGTTGGGTAGAAGGCATTTTCATGCCGGATGGGACTGCATGGAATGTCCGCGTCTGATTCAGCTTTCGCGCACGACGGCGCTGCAGCAGGAACCAGGCAGCGGGGATAACGAACATGGAAAGGAGTGGCGCCGTAACCATGCCACCCACCATGGGAGCGGCAATACGCTGCATGACTTCGGAGCCGGCACCGTGGCCGACCATGATGGGAATCAGACCGGCCAGCACGACCGCAACCGTCATGGCCTTCGGGCGCACACGCAGCACGGCGCCTTCGCGAATCGCATCGAACAACAATGCCTCCGTGAGAAGCTCGCCGGCTTCCAGCCGGCGGTTCAGCGCGCCTTTCAGGTATAGCAGCATCACGACGCCGAATTCGGCTGCCACACCAGCAAGCGCGATGAAGCCAACCGACGTCGCGACGGAAACCGCGTGCCCCAGGCCCCAGATGAGCCAGAATCCGCCAACGAGCGCGAACGGCACGGTCGACATCAGCAGCAGCGCGTCTGCTGCCGAATTGAACGTCAGGAACAACAGCACGAAGATGACGAGGAGTGTCACCGGAATGACCGTGCGCAGCTTGGCGGCTGCCCGCTGCAGATACTCGAACTGTCCGGACCAGGCGATTGAATAGCCGGGCGGAAGCTTGACCTGTTGCCCAACGGCCTTCTGCATCGCCTGTACCGCAGACTGAAGGTCCGTATTGCGAATATCGACATACACGTAACCGGACAACCGCGCGTTCTCGCTCCGAATCATCGGTGGACCGTCGGCAATCGTGATGTGCGCGACATCCCCGAGTTGGATTTGCGCGCCACGGTCTGTCACGACGGGCAGTTGCCGCAGCCTCTCGAGCGAGTCGCGCACTTCACGCGGATAACGGATATTGATAGGGAAGCGCTCCCGGCCGGCAATCACCTCGCCGACGTTTTCGCCGCCGACCGCCGACGACACGACCGACTGGACGTACGCGACCGACAGGCCATACCGCGCGGCCGCGAGCCGGTCGATATCAACGTCGATGTACCGGCCCCCGTTCAGTCGCTCTGCCAGCGAGGACGTCACGCCGGGCACGCTCTTTACGGCGGCTTCGACTTGCGTCGCGATGCTGTCGATTTGCATCAGGTCGGGACCGGAAATCTTGACCCCGACCGGCGTCTTGATACCCGTGGACAGCATGTCGAGACGATTCCGAATAGGCGGCACCCAGACGTTCGACAAGCCAGGCACCTTGACGGCCCGGTCCAACTCGTCGACCAGTTTCTCCGGCGTCATGCCGGGCCGCCACTGGCTGCGTGGCTTGAACTGAATCGTCGTCTCGAACATCTCGAGCGGTGCGGGGTCCGTGGCCGTGTCGGCGCGCCCCGATTTGCCGAACACTGTCGCCACTTCCGGTACCGTCTTGATGAGCCGGTCGGTCTGCTGCAGCAGTTCGGAGGCCTTTTGCGCCGAAATGCCCGGCAGCGCGGTCGGCATGTAGAGCAAATCGCCCTCGTCGAGCGGGGGCATGAACTCGCCGCCGAGACGGGAGACCGGGATGAGGGTCAGCGCCAATGCCACACCCGCCAGACCGATGGTGAGCCACGGACGCCGGAGTGTTCCCTCAAGCAGTGGCTTGTATAGCCGAATCAGCACGCGGTTGATGGGGTTCGCGTTCTCGTGTGGAATGCGGCCACGGATGAGATAGCCCATCAGCACGGGCACGAGCGTCACCGACAAGCCCGCTGCGGCGGCAATTGTGTAGGTCTTCGTAAACGCGAGCGGTGAGAACAGCTTGCCTTCTTGGCCTTCAAGCGAGAAGACCGGAATAAACGAGAGCGTGATGATGAGCAGCGAGAAGAACAGCGCAGGTCCGACCTCGGTCGCGGAGGTCGCGATAAGCTCCCAACGGTGGGCAGTCGACATCGGCGCCCCTGAATGCTCATGCTCATACGCCTCCAGATGCTTGTGCGCGTTTTCTATCATCACGATGGCCGCGTCAATCATCGCGCCGATGGCAATCGCGATGCCGCCCAGCGACATGAGGTTCGCATTCACGCCCTGGTAGCGCATGACAATGAAGGCAGCCAGGACGCCGAGCGGAAGTGACAGGATGGCGACGAGGGCGCTGCGCAAATGGAACAAAAATACCGCGCAGACGAGTCCGACGATGATGAACTCTTCGATGAGCTTGTCTTTCAGGTTGTCGACTGCACGCTCGATGAGCTGCGAGCGGTCGTAAGTCGTGACGACTTCCACGCCGGGAGGCAACGAGCCCTTCAGGTCGGCGAGCTTCGCCTTCACCGCATCGATGGTCGTCAGCGCGTTCTTTCCCGAGCGCATGACGATGACGCCGCCCGCGACTTCCCCCTCGCCGTTCAATTCGGCGATGCCGCGACGCATTTCCGGACCGATTTGGATACGCGCAACATCGCCGAGCAACACGGGCGTGCCGGCCTCGTTCGTACGGAGCACGACATGGCGGAAGTCATCAAGCGAGCGCAGGTATCCGGACGAGCGCACCATGTACTCGGACTCGGCAAGTTCGATGACGGAGCCGCCCGATTCCTGGTTGGCTTTGCTGAGCGCATCGGCCACCGTCGGCTGAGTGATGCCGTAGGCTCGCAGCTTGTCGGGGTCAAGTATCACCTGATACTGACGAACCATCCCACCGATACTCGCAACTTCGGAAACGTCCGGCACAGCCTTCAGCTCGAACTTGAGGAACCAGTCGTTGAGTGCGCGCAGTTGCCCGAGGTCGTGTTTCCCGCTTCGGTCGATGAGCGCGTACTCGTACACCCAGCCGACACCCGTCGCGTCAGGGCCAAGCGATACGGTCGCCCCCTGCGGTAAACGGCTTTGCACCTGATTCAGGTACTCCAGTACACGCGAGCGGGCCCAATACTGGTCGGTCTTATCGTCGAACAGCACGTAGACGAACGCATCGCCGAACGATGAATACGCACGAATGGTCTTTGCGCCCGGTACGCCGAGCAGCGTCGTCGTCAGCGGATATGTGACCTGGTCCTCGATGACCTGGGGAGCCTTGCCGGGATAGGAGGCCTTGATGATGACCTGCGTATCCGAGAGGTCCGGCAGTGCATCGAGCGGCGTTTCCTTTACCGAGTACACACCCCAAGCGGTGACCAGCACGGTCGCGAGCAGCACCAGGAACCGGTTATGAATGGACCAGCGTATGAGACGCGCGATCATTTGGCGCCTCCGAGCGGTTCGACGTTCATCAGTTGGTAGCCATCGTCCGATTGCTTGAAGACGAAATGCACCGTCTGCCCGACTTTCACGTCGCGGAACGCGGTGGGAGCAGGCTTGTTGAACGCCATCGTCATCGCCCCCCACCCGAGCGCTGGCACGGGCTGGTGAGAGAACGTGATGTCGGAGGCCGTCACCTTTTCGACCTTGCCAGTGGTCTCGTACGATTGCACCGCGGCCGCCGGGCCCGATGCCGGCCTCGCAGCGCTCGTGCCTGCGTTCGCTCCAAGTCTTGGCAGCACGGACTTGAGGCTCGCCTCGGAATCAATGAGGAACTGCCCCGATGCGACAACGGTATCGCCGTCGTTCAATCCACTGAGCACTTCTGTTTCGTCGCCGACGTCATTGCCGATGATGACCGAGGCGGGCTGCAGGCGACCATCGTTGTTCTTCACGATGACGACCGAGCGCTTGCCGGTGGTGATGACCGCTTCGGACGGCACGAGCAATCGTGAAACGTTCTTCTGGCCGGCAACGCGCACGCGCATCAACATGCCGGGAGTCAGTTTCAGCGACGTATTGTCGATTTCCAGGCGTGCCTGGAGCGTGCGACTGCTTGTGCTGATACCCGGCAGGATTTCGCGAATGTGTCCGGTGAAATGCTGCGTCGGGTCACCAGCGAATGTCGCATCGACCGCCATCCCGGGTTGCACGTTCAGCGCGAGCGCCTCTGGAATCTCGACGATGAGCCAGAGCTTCGAGAGCCCGGCAATTTTCGCCAGCGTCTGTCCCGGTGCCACCATCGCCCCGTCCCGAACGTTCAGTTCGCTCACGACACCTGTCTCCGGCGACGCCAGGACGACATGGGTTTGCGCTTTGCCAGTCCGGTCGAGGCTCGCAATAACCCCGTCGGGAATCGACAGCGCGCGCATGCGCGCCCGCGATGCTTCAATCAGGTTGGCATCCATCCCGCCGCGCTTGAGCGCAAGGTACTCCTCTTGCGGCGCCAACCAGTCCGGTACGAACAACGATGCAATTGGCGCGCCCTTGGCAATTCGCTGCATCGGCGCACTGGCGTATAGATGGTCAATGTAGCCGGTGACCCTCGATTGAACGACGTCCGAGCGCGACTCATCGAATTGTGTGGTGCCCACCGCGTCGAAACCGCTCGCTGTCTCTTTCCGACGAACCGTCGCGTAGCGAATCCCGAGATTTTGCTGCAGGCCCGAGTCAATCTCGATGCCGGATGGACCGCCGCCCTCGTCCGCATAGACGGGCTCGAGTTGCATATCCATGTAGGGTGACTTGCCTGGCTTGTCGAAGTGCTGGTTGGGCACCATCGGGTCGTGCCAGTACAGCACCTTCCGGCCAGTCTTCGGGTCAATCTTGTCACCTGAAGCGGCGCTGGCAACTGGAACGGCCGCCGCACGGGTCGAGGCGTGGTGAATGCCAGCGAAATAGGCCGCGCCGAGCAGCGCTGCGCCGGCGAGTACCGCAAAAATGGCGCGCACCAGTGGTTTCTTTGTCATGTTGTTCTCCTTCACTGGGCTGCAGCCATCGTGGACGGCACGACTTGATATTCGAGTTGCGCCCAGGTTTGCGCTACCTCGCGCTTCAGGTCGAGCACTTGGCGTTGCGCTTCCAGTTGTGCGCGCCGGGCAGCAAACGTGTCTGCAAGCGAGCCGGTCCCGGCCCGGTAGGCGGCGTTGGCGAGCTGAACACGTTGCTCGGCGGCAGGCAGCAAGGAGTGACTCAGGTTGTCGATGCGCTCCCGGCCGCTCGCCAGCGTGGCCGATTGAGTTCGGATATCAGCCTGGACCTGTCGTAGCGTGTCTTCGTACATCAGCCGGGCTTTCGTCGCGAGTTCGGCTTTTTCAGCGACGTCGCGGTTCTGGCGGTTCTTGCGGTTCAGAGGTAAGGGGATGGTGACACCCACCGATACCATGTTCGAATACGCACCGCCGCGTTGCTGGTACGCAATCTCCCAGCTCCAGTTCGGGCTGCGCTCGCTGTTCGCGACCGCCGTATCGGCTTCCGCGACCGCGATATCATCGGCGGCTGCCACCAGCGCTGGCTGGGAAAGGCGCAGCTCGTCCGGCGGCAATGACGACACGAAGGATTCCGGTGCCGGCGGCTCACCCGTCACATCGGTAGCGGGCATAGCCGTCCAGCGTGACAGGCCGATGAGCGCGGTCCGGTAGGTCTGCTGTGCCTTCAGTACCTGGTCTTGAGTCTGCGCCAGCATGGCTTTGGCTTGAACCACGTCGGCAGCGCTCGCCTTCGCGCCACGGTACGAGGCTTTCGTGGCCGCCAACTCGTGGGTCATGTGGTCCAGCAATTCTTGTTGAAGCGCGAGCGCTTGCTTCGCGAAGATGGCGTTCAGCCAGGCCGTCGCCGTTTGCTGGCGGACATTGGCAAGCTGAGCCAGATAGCCGGCGCGTTCGCGTCCGACCATCTCGCTGGCTAGCGCCGAACGCAGGCGTCGCTTCTCGCCGGATACCCACTCCTGCTCGATGCCGATACGCCGCATCGTCATGAAATCCTGGCCGACGGTGAACCGCTGCGGTCCGTTCACCGGCAGGTTGTCGATGCCGGCTTTGAGCATCGGGTCCGGCAGTTGTCCGGCTTTGGCAGCTGCCTCCGAGCTGGCGCGCACAGACGCTTGCGCTGCCTGCATCGAAGCCGAGTGGTCACTGGCGGACTGCAGCGCGGCGTCGAGATTGAAAGTGGCTTCCTGCGCGTGTACGACACCCGCGACAAGTAGCGCGGCAAAAAGCGTATGCGCGCGCCGAAGAACACGCCGACTCCGCGGCGTGCCGAAATTGAATGTCATGTTCTTACCCCAACGGCGGAATCCAATAGGGATTCCACGTCCTGGCATAGGACGAACTTCACCGCATTTGCGGTGAAACCTGTCAGCGTGGGATTAGATGGCGCGTGGAGGTCGCCACAACCCGTTCGGGTCGCGGACCGAGAGAGAATCAGCGTAGTGGAAGACGACCGGGCGGACGAGCGCGGCAGGTCGGCTGACGTCTGCGCGACCGGTCGGATGGTAGAGGCTGCCAAACTGGCATTGGGCAGTTACCTTACAGAACACGCCCTTAACCTTGGTCTTGTCGACTGACTGGGACTTCATCATGTCACAGTGGGACATATCCGTAGACATATGCTCGCCCACATCCCCGGCCATCGATTGCTGCATCGGACACTCGCCGGTCAGACCGCTGGCTGCCAGCCCACTGAGGGGCAGCATCGCACACAGCGTCAACAGGAAAAGTGTCCGGAGGAATTTCATGGCAACAATTGTAGGGCGCCATTTTAGCCAACTTCTCGGAATTTCGGCTATGACATTTGCCGCAACGCTTCACCGGGTGTCATCTCAACTTGAACCGGTCGATGAAGCGGAGCGCCTCCTGCATTCCTCGACCCGCGCCAGCGCACGGTCCGCATCCGCCGCAGTGTTTTACGGAAGCTCTCGTCGGACATCACCCTACCTGCCAGCGCGTCCTTGAGCCCCTTCTCGGCGTCATCCAGGAGGACAAGTCGGCCGTGCTCGGCCTCGAGCGAGTGGTAATCGTTCAGCTTACGGGCATCGATAATTGCAACGTAAGCCGAACAAGGCTTGGCGGCACAAAAGGCCCTTGTAACCAAACCTAAATCGAGTGTCCGTAACTGGAATCAATGCAACTCAGCGAGCGGAAAAAACCGCACGGCCACCCTCACTCCACCGTCACCGACTTGGCAAGATTCCTCGGCTTATCGATATCCGTCCCCCGCGCCAACGCCGCGTGATAAGCCAGCAACTGCATCGGCACCGTATGCAGGATTGGCGAAAGCGGCCCGTAGTACTCGTTAAGCCGAATCACCTCGATTCCCTCACTCGGCACCAACCCGCAGTCCACATCCGCGAACACGAAAAGCCTGCCGTTGCGCGCGCTGACCTCGTGCATGTTCGACCGGAGCTTTTCCAGAAGCACGTCATTCGGCGCCACGGCAATGACGGGCATTTCGTTACTGACCAACGCCAGCGGCCCATGCTTCAACTCCCCTGCGGGATAAGCCTCCGCGTGGATATACGAAATCTCCTTCATCTTCAGCGCGCCTTCGAGCGCGATCGGATAGTGCATCCCGCGTCCGAGAAACAGCATGTTGTCGCGTCGCGCGAGCAGCTCCGACCAGCCCATGATCTGCGGCTCCAGCGCGAGCACCTTCGACATCGCATCGGGCAGATGCCGCAGCGCACGCAGATGCGCCTTCTCCTCGTCATCGCTCAACCGCCCGCGCACCTGCGCCAGTGACAAAGTCAGCAAGAACAGCGCCACGAGCTGCGTCGTAAAAGCCTTTGTCGAAGCCACCCCGATCTCGATCCCCGCGCGCGTGACGAACTGCAGCACGCATTCGCGCATCAGCGCACTCGTCGCGACGTTGCAGATCGCGAGCGTATGCGTCATCCCGCGCTGCTTCGCGACATGCACGGCGCCGAGCACGTCGGCCGTCTCGCCGCTCTGCGACACCGCGACGACCAGCGTGCGCGGATTCGGCACGCTGTCGCGATAGCGAAACTCGCTCGCGATCTCGACGCTCGCCGGCAGCTTCGCGATGCTCTCGATCCAGTATTTCGCGGTCAGCGCCGCGTGATAACTGCCGCCGCACGCGAGCAGCAACACCGAGTCGATGTCGTTGAACACGCGCCACGCGCCGTCGCCGAACAGCTCGGGCATGATCGACCCGACATCGAGCAACGTATCGGCCACCGCCTGCGGCTGCTCGAAGATTTCCTTCTGCATGTAGTAGCGATACGAGCCGAGGTCCGCCGCGCCGCTGTGCGCGGCCACCCGCTGCACCGCGCGCTCGACGCGCTGGCCGGCCGCATCGACGATCCAGTAGCGATGCAGCTGAATATCGGCGACGTCGCCATTCTCGAGGTAAGCGATGCGATCGGTGATGCCCGACAACGCGATCGCATCCGACGCCAGGAAATTCTCGCCATCGCCGACACCGACGACGAGCGGCATCCCGTCGCGCGCACCGACGATCCGGTGCGGTTCGTCGCGGCACATCACCGCGATCGCATAGCTGCCGCGCAGCCGCGCGACCGCGCGGCGCACCGCGTCGAACAGGTCGCCGTCGTACAGGTGGTCGATCAGGTGCGCGATCGCTTCGCTGTCGGTCTGGCTCGCGAACACGTAACCGTGCGTCTGCAATTCCGCGCGCAGTTGATCGCAGTTCTCGATGATGCCGTTGTGCGACAGCGCGATGCGCGCGTTGTCGTCGCTCGGCGAGAAGTGCGGATGCGCGTTGAGCGTGACGGGCGCGCCATGCGTTGCCCAGCGCGTATGCGCGATGCCGGTGTAGCCGGACAGCGCGTGCGCGGCGATCTCGCGCTGCAGGTTGGCGACGCGGTCGACGCTGCGCGCCCGTGCCAGTGCACGATCGCGATAGACCACGACGCCGCACGAGTCGTAGCCGCGGTATTCGAGCCGCTTCAGCCCGTCGACGAGGTTCGGCAGGATGTCCCGCTGGGCCACCGCCCCGACAATTCCACACATATCGCGCTCCGTAAATGTCCTGTCTGGACCCGTGACAGCAATGTTAGAAGCGGTCGAATGGAATTAAATTTCAAAATACACAAGAAAATGAAGCAGGCGAGACGTCGGCTATCATGTTGAAATTAAATTTCACGAACCTGACCGGAAGGAGCCGCCGATGGCTGGCATCACACTCGACGATCTCGACCTGCGCATTCTCGCGATCCTGCAGGACGACGCATCGGTGTCGAACCTGCAACTCGCCGAGCGCGCGCTGTCGTCGCCGCCGACGTGCATGCGCCGCGTGCGGCGGCTGACGGAAGCGGGCGTGATCCGCCGCCAGGTCGCGGTGCTCGATCCGGTCGCGATCGGCACGGCCGTCACGGCGTTGATCGAGATCAGCCTCGACCGGCAGACGGCGGAAGACTACGACGCATTCGAGGCCTACGTGTGCGCGGAGCCGGCGGTCACGCAGTGCTATCGCGTGTCGCCGGGGCCGGATTTCGTGGTGGTGGCTGATCTGGCCGACGTCGCCGAATACGACGCGTTCGCGCGGCGGCTGTTCACCGGCGCATCGAATATCCGCAACGTGCGGACGTTCTTCTCGACGCATCGCGCGAAGTTCGAGGCGAACGCGCGGGTCACGCATGCGATGCGCAAGCGCGGCGACGCCTAGACCGCACGACACACGTCGAACGGCACGCGCGCGGCGTCAGAACGCGAACGTCTGCTGCATCGGATGGCGCTCGCCGCGCGCGAACCCGGCGCCCTCGAGCGACAACAACGCGCGTTTGCGATCGATGCCGCCTGCATAACCGGTCAGGCTGCCCGACGCGCCGATCACGCGATGGCACGGCACCATGATCGATACCGGGTTGCGGCCGACCGCGCCGCCGACGGCGCGCGCGGCACTCATCGGCAGCCCGACGCGTTCGGTGATGTCGCCGTACGACACGAGCTTGCCGAACGGAATCGCGAGCAGTTCCTTCCACACGCTGCGCTGAAACGCGGTGCCGCGCAGATGAATGGGCACCGAGAAGGTTTCGCGCGTGCCGGCGAAATATTCGGCGACTTCTTCGGCAACCTTGCGCGCGAGCGGCGACGCGTTGCGTACGTCCGCATCCGGTGCGATCCCGAGCGACGGATAGTATTTCTGGCCGACGAAGAAGAGGCCCGTCAGGGCATCGTCTTCGATACGGATGGCGATGTCGCCCAGTGGGCTCGGAATCAGATGAGCGGGAGTCATCGCGAAGCGTCTCCATGAAGGCGCCACACATGCAGTGCGGCATACGCGCGCCATGGCGCCCAGCGCACCGCTTGCGGCGCCGATGATGCGATGCTGCGCGGACGCTCGGTGGCGGCGGCGCGCGGCGCAAGCCACGCGTCGTCTGCGGGGAACGCGTTCGGCCAGGCCATCGCACGCATCGCGACATACTGCACCGCGCGTTCGTCGAAGCCGGGCAGCGCGCGCAACGCAGCGAGCGTCGCATCGAGCGGCGCCATCGGTTCGAGCGCGAGCGTGCCGTCGGCGACTGCACGTGCGAGCGACACGATCGCCCGCGCCGCATCACGCGCCGTGCCGATCGCTTCGAGCGCCGCCGGCGGCACCCTCGCCAGCGTCGCGGCGGAAGGCAACGCATGCGTGAGCCCCGGCGGTGCGTGGTCCACCGGCGTGCCGAAGCGTTCGGCCACACGCGCCAGCACGGCGCCTGCCTGCATCGCAGCCAATCGTTCGCCCGCGATCGCACGAATCGCGATCTCGAGCCCGTCGAACGCGCCGGGCACGCGCAGGCCGGGCGAGCCGTCCGCGAGCTCGCCCAGATGCGCGTCGATCACGTCGGGGCGGCTGTCGAGATCGAACAGCCGCCGCACGCGCGCGAGCACGGCCGGGACGACGGGCGTCAGCGCGGGCGACACGGTCACCGCGAGCGCGAACCGCTGCGGCACGTGCGTGACGGACAGCCAGCCCGTCACCTGAGCGTCGCCGTGCCCGTTCGGCAGGGCGACGAGGCGGGCATAGCCGTGCGCATCGATACGCTCGACGCCGTCGAGCTGCCGCTGCGCGAGGAAGCGCATCAATTCGGCCCAAGCGAACGGCGGCCGGTACGGTAGCGGGAAGGTCATGTCGCCACTGGCGGATGCGCCGGCGCCCTTGCGCAGGCGCAGCGGATTGAGACCGTAGCGCTGGCGGAACAAATCGTTGAAGCGTCGTACGCTGCCGAACCCGGCAGTCGAGGCAACCACGGCCACCGGCAGCGCGGTGTCGGTCAGGAGGCGCTTGGCCATCAGCAGACGGTGCGTCTGCGCGAATTCGACCGGCGACACGCCGAACTGCGCGGCGAAGATTCGGCGCAGATGGCGCTCGGTCACGCCGACTCGCCGCGCGAGCGCATCGACGGAGTGCGCGTTCAGGAAACCGTCCTCGATCAGCGAGGCGGCCGCGTCGGCGAGATTGCCGGACAGGTCGAGCAGCCCGTGGCCCGGTGCGAGTTCGGGCCGGCACCGCATGCACGGCCGAAAGCCTGCTTTTTCCGCGGCGGCGGCGGTCGGGTAATAACTGCAGTTCCGCGCCTTCGGTGGTTTCACCGGGCAAACGGGGCGGCAATACACGCCCGTCGTCGACACACCGACGAAGAACCAGCCGTCGAAGCGGCGGTTCCGCGAAAGCAGGGCGTCGTAGCAGGTGTCTGGATCGAGGTGCATGAGACGACTGTAAACCATCCGTGCTGCCGATTCCGGCTGGAATCGGACATGTGTATCGACGCGCCGGCTCGCGTCATGCCCCCTTTTCGCACACGGGAAAATCCCGAAAAAACGGTTAATGCCACTTTGCGAAACAGTCGTCTTTTTTGCGCGGCCGGATTTGAGATGACTCATCGAAATCCCCGACTGACACGGTACCGGGCCAAGCCCTATCCTTTGAAAAACGTTTTCCAGAACTCGACGGACGAGCGGCCGTGCCACGCAAGGGGCGGGCCGCCGTCCGCTCCGGCGCCCGTCGCCGGTCACGGACAGACAACATCCAGCGGCGCGACGGGCGCGACCGCGCATCGGAGACACTCATGCAATCTGCCGTCGTCGGCGCAGTGCGCGCGGCCGCCAGCCGCTACCGCTGGACCGTCTGTGCGCTGCTGTTCTTCGCGACCGTCATCAACTACATGGATCGACAGATCCTTGGCCTGCTCGCGCCGATGCTTCAGCACGACATCGGCTGGAGCCAGGTGCAGTACGGCCGCATCGTGATGGCGTTTTCCGCGTTCTACGCGATCGGCCTGCTCGGCTTCGGGCGCATCGTCGACTGGCTCGGCACGCGCATCTCGTATGCGGTCGCGATGCTGGTGTGGAGCATCGCGGCGATGCTTCACGCGGCGGTCGGTTCGGTGATGGGCTTCGCGGCCGTGCGCGCGCTGCTCGGGATCGGCGAGGGCGGCAACTTCCCGGCCGCGATCAAGACGACGGCCGAATGGTTTCCGCGTCGCGAGCGCGCGCTTGCCACCGGTATCTTCAACTCGGGCGCGAACATCGGCGCGGTGTTCGCGCCGGCGATCATCCCGGCGATCGCGGTGGCTTACGGATGGCGCGCGGCATTCGTGATCATCGGCGCGATCGGCATCGTGTGGCTCGCGGTCTGGCTGGTGATGTATCGCACGGCCGACACGCGCGCGCTCGCCGCGGAATACGACGAGCCGCGCGACGAAGCCGAAGCGCTCGACGCGGCGAACGCGAATGCCGGTGCGCCGCGCTGGGGCGAACTGATCCGCAAGCGCGAGACGTGGGCGTTCCTGATCGGCAAGTTCCTGACCGACCCTGTGTGGTGGTTCTACCTGTTCTGGCTGCCGAAGTGGCTCAACGAGTCGCGCGGGATGGACATGCAGCATATCGGCTTGCCGCTCGTGTGCATCTATGCGCTGACGACGGTCGGCAGCATCGGCGGTGGCTGGCTGTCGTCGATGCTGTTGCGCGCGGGCTGGAGCGTGAACGGCGCGCGCAAGACGGCGATGCTGATCTGCGCCTGCTGCGTGCTGCCGATCGCGTTCGTGTCGCAGGTGCAGAGCCTGTGGGGCGCGGTGCTGATCGTCGGCCTCGCGGCCGCCGCGCACCAGGGCTGGTCGGCGAACCTGTTCACGACGGCGTCCGACCTGTTCCCGCGCCGCGCGGTCGCGTCGGTTGTCGGCATCGGCGGGATGGCCGGTTCGATCGGCGGCGTGCTGTTCTCGGAAGTGATCGGCCAGGTGCTGCAACGCACGGGCCACTACTGGGTGCTGTTCGCGATCGGCGCGCTGGCCTACCTGCTCGCGCTGGCGGTCATGCACGTGCTCACGCCGAAGATGAAGCCAGCGAAGCTCGACGCTTGATCGCGTGCGGGCAAACGAACGCGCCGCCCGGAGGCGGCGCGTTTTTATTTGCGACGCACAGCGGCGCAGTGACGAGGAAGAAGCGGCAGGCGGCGGACGCGACCGCGCAATTCAACCGGCCGCGGCCGTCGACGCACGCATGATCAGTCGCGGCTCGAACGTCGAATAGCTGGCGTCGGTGCGCCCGGCGAGCGCGTCGATCAGTTTCTGCATCGCGAGCTCGCCCATGTTCTCGCTCTGGATGTCGATGGTGGTGAGCGCGGGTGCCGCGTATTCGCCGTACGGCACGTTGTCGACGCCGGCGACGGACACATCCTGCGGCAGCCGGAACCCGAGCGACGCGGCTTCCTTCATGAAGCCGAGCGCGATCAGGTCGTTGTAGCAGATCACGGCTTGCGGACGGTTCGGGCCGAGCATCACGCGCGAGCATGCGCGCTCGCCGGCTTCGGCGGTCGGCGCATGCGCATCGTGCACGTCGAGCGTGAGCCCCGCTTCGGCGAGACAGTCGCGCGCGCCCTGGATCCGTTCGTCGTTGACGCGCGCGGGGCCGAAACCGAGGTACGCGATGCGCGTATGGCCAAGATTGAGCAGGTGGCGCGCGAGCATGTAGGTCGCGAGCCGGTTGTCGATGCCGACGCTCGGAATCGGCAGGCCGGGGCTGCGCCTGAGCAGCACGAGCGGCTTGTGCAGGTCGAGCATCCAGCCGGCCTGGTCGTCGGGCATCCGCGTGCTGACGATCAGCCCGTCGACGCGCTGCGCGAGCGCCTCGATCAGCGAGCGTTCGCGCGCCTGGTTCTCTTCGGTATCGACGAGCAGCAGCGTGTAGTCGTGCTGGAGCGCGACGCGGTTCGCGCCCTTGACGACGTTCGTGAAGTGCGGGTTGCTGATGTCGAGGATCACGAGGCCGATGGTGCGCGTGCGCCCGGTGATCATCGAGCGCGCGAGCGGGTTCGAACGGTAGCCGAGCCGCTCGATCGCTTCCTTGAGCCGCGCTTCGACGGTTGGCGAAAAGCGTTGCGTGCCGTTTACGTACTTGGATACCGTCGCGACCGACACACCGGCTTCCGCCGCCACGTCGCGGATCGTCGGGGAAACTTTTTTCATCGGAAGGGTAACGTTTTCGTTCGATTGCACCGGATTGTGGCAGAAAAAGCCGGCGTCCGGCCACCGACCGATATCGGGAAAGTGCGGATGGCTGCGGGCGGATTCGACCATTGACGTTCGGCTTTTGTCCCGCGTATAGTTGGAAAACGTTTTCCGATTCCGTCGGGTTCGGACGACGTCCAGGACACTTCAGAACAGATTCAAGGAGATTCGATGAACGCCACATCCACCGGCGCACGCAAGCCGTTCGGGCGCCTGCTGCTGACCGGCGCGGCCGGCAACCTTGGCCGTCAGGTGCGCGGCGCGCTGGCGAGCTGGGCCGACATCGTGCGCGTGAGCGACATTGCCGCGCTGGACGATGCGGCCCCGCACGAGGAAATCCGGGTCGTCGATCTGGCGGACCGGCCGGCGGTGATGGCGCTCGTCGACGGTGTCGACGCGATCGTCCACCTCGGCGGCATTTCGGTCGACGCGCCGTTCGACGATCTCGTCGATGCGAACATCACCGGCACGTACAACCTGTACGAAGCCGCGCGCAAGCACGGCGTGAAGCGCGTCGTGTTCGCGAGCTCGAACCATGCGATCGGTTTTCATCCGGTCACGGAAGTGCTCGACGCCGATTCGCCGCTGCGCCCCGACAGCCTGTATGGCGTGACGAAGTGCTTCGGCGAATCGCTGTCGCGCTACTACTTCGATCGCTTCGGGATCGAGACGGTGTGCCTGCGGATCGGTTCGTCGTTCGAAGTGCCGAAGAATCCGCGCATGCTCGTGACGTTCCTCAGCTATCGCGACTTCATCGAGCTGGTGCGCTGTTCGCTGCTGACGAACCGCGTCGGCCATGCGATCGTGTACGGCGCGTCGGACAACCCGGTGAAATGGTGGGACAACACGAAGGCCGGCTTCCTCGGCTTCCGCCCGCGCGACAGCTCCGAGCAGTTCGCCGGGTTGTTCCCGGTGACGGCGCCGACCGCCGACTACGACGATCCCGCGCAGCGGTTCCAGGGCGGCGGGTTCGTCGTGGGCGAGCCGATGGAGCGCAACGCGAAGTAAGCATCGCAGGCGCCGCCGGCGTCGCGGATCAGCGCAGGATGTCCGTCGCCTTGTGCCGTTCGTCCACGCCGTCGATCAGGATCAACGGGCCGCTCGCGTGCCGCGCGCGCAGCGGCTGGATCCGCCGGTAAGCATCCGATTCGTACCACGTGCGCGCTGTATCGAGATCGGGAAACGCGATCGCGATCAGGTCGCCGCGCCACACGCCTTCGCGCACGTCGGGCCGCGCGCCGTGAATCACGAAATGACCGTCGAACGGCGCGAGCGTGTCGTCGATGCGTTCGAGGTATTCGACGATGTCGTCGCACATTTCAACGTCGTGCAGGTGGGCGATGGCGTAAGCGGTCATGGCGGGCTCCGTGGCGTCGACGCGATGCGTCGATCGGTGAAGCCATGATCGACGCGCGGGCGGCGCGCGTCGATTACCTGCGACGTAAGCACATCCATGTGGCCGTGCGCGATGCCGGCCGCGCGTGGGCCGCGCATACTGCATACCGCGTGTCGCGTGTCGCGTGTCGCGTGTCGCGTGTCGCGTGTCGCGTGCCGCGTGCGGCACGTCACGGACATCGGGCGCGCGACGCACTCACGCGTGCTTGCGGATCGGCCGGGGATGCGGCACAGGTTCCGGCTCCGACTCGGCGGCTTCCTTGCACAGCTTGTCGAGCATGCGTTGCGCGGCGCCCGCGCAGTCCTCGCCGGCGGGCTTGTTCGCGATCTCGTCGATCAGCGCCTGCAGGTTGCGCCGGTTCTGCGCGAGCCGCTGTTCGAGCAGCGCGATTTCGTCGACCTTGTTCCGCAACGCCCGCAGCAGTTCGTCGCGCGGCCACGCGCCGAGATCGGGCGGCAGCACCGCGCGGATCTCGTCGAGCGCGAAGCCCGCGCGCTGCGCGCGGTCGATGATCGCGAGCCGCGTCAGCGCTTCCGGCCCGTATTCCCGATAGCCGTTCGCCTGCCGGCGCGCCGGCTCGAGCAAGCCGCTCGCTTCGTAGAAGCGGATGCGCGATGCCGCGATGCCGCTGGTTCGCGCCAGTTCGCCGATCTTCATCTTTGTGCTCCAGGGGGGGCTTGACCTTGAAGCTGACTTTAAAGTTATGGTTGGGCATCGTCAATCGAGGATGTCCACCATGAACCTGTTTGCGCCCCTCACACTGCCCAATGGCGCGGTGATCCCGAACCGGCTCGCCAAGGCCGCGATGGAAGAGAACATGGCCGATGCGGACCACGCGCCGTCCGACGCGTTGCTGCGCCTGTACCAGGCGTGGGCGGACGGCCGGGCGGGCCTGATCCTGACCGGCAACGTGATGGTGGACGGCCGCGCGATGACGGGGCCGAACGGCGTCGTGCTCGACAGCGACGCGCATCTCGACCGCTTCCGGCGGTGGGCGCAGGTCGCGCGCTCCGGCGGCGCGCACGTGTGGATGCAGATCAACCATCCGGGGCGCCAGATGCAGGCGGCGCTCGGCCAGACGACGCTCGCGCCGTCGGCCGTGCCGCTCGCGCTCGGCGCACTGTCGAAGCAGTTCCCGGTGCCGAAGGAGATGACGGAAGCCGACATCGTCGACGTGCGGCAGCGCTTCGTGCGCGCCGCGCAGCTCGCCGAGCAAAGCGGCTTCACCGGCGTGCAGATCCACGCGGCGCACGGTTATCTGCTGAGCCAGTTCCTGTCGCCGCTGACGAATCGCCGGCAGGACGCGTGGGGCGGCAGCATCGAGCACCGCGCGCGGCTGCTGCTCGACATCGTGCGCGACGTGCGCGCGACGGTGTCGCCGGCGTTCGTCGTGTCGGTCAAGCTGAATTCGGCCGACTTCCAGCGCGGCGGCTTCAGCGCGGACGATGCGAAGCGCGTCGTCGAACTGTTGAATCCGCTCGGCGTCGATCTCGTCGAGCTGTCGGGCGGCAGCTACGAAGTGCCGGCGATGCAGGGCGAGGCGCGCGACGGGCGCACGCTGGCCCGCGAAGCGTATTTCCTCGAATTCGCACGGGACATCACGGCCGTCGCGGCCATGCCGCTGATGGTCACGGGCGGAATCCGGCGCCGCGCGGTGGCCGAGCAGGTGGTCGCCAGCGGCGTGGCGATGGTCGGCATCGCGACCGCGCTGTCGATCGAGCCGAACCTGCCGCGCGACTGGCAGGCCGGCAAGGACAGCGCGCCGGCGCTGCAGCCGATCCGCTGGAAGAACAAGGCGCTGGGTGCGCTGGCCAACATGGCCGTCGTGAAGTTCCAGCTCGCGAGGTTGAGTGTCGGGCGGCGCACGCACCCGGGCGTGTCGCCGCTGCGCGCGCTGGTGTCGCAGCAACTCGCCGCGCAGTGCCAGACGCGGCGTTACCGCAAGTGGATGGCGGGGCGGGCGGCGCGCTAGCCGCGAAGGCGCCGCGTTGGGCTGCCCGATGCCCGCTCACACCGGATACGCATCGTCGACCTTCAGGTTCGCGAGCCGGAACAGCGTGCGCAGCGTCTGCGGATGAATGTCGCGGTGCGCGGCGAGCGACGTCAGCATGAAGTCGAGGACCTTCGCGTAGCGCAGCAGCACGAGGCAGCGCGCGAGATCCGCGTTGCCGCCGCGCATGCCTTCGGCGAAGTGGACCATCTGGGTCGACAGCGTGCGTGCCATCTCGAGTTCCATCTGCTGTTTTTCCGTCCACTCGGGCTGCGGCTGGTCGAGCAGTTTCGCGAGAAAGATCTGGAACGACGTATCGGATGAGTTGGGCAGCGCATCCATGAAGAGCCTCGTAACTTGCGTGGATCGTTCGGGCGTGTCCGATGGAGGGTCCCGATCCGGGTTCATGTCCGCGCCGATCGGCGGCGCGACTGTCATCCGACGGGAATGCACGTTCCGTACCAGCCCCGCGATCCAAGTGTTGAGCAATGTTGACGCCGGGCGCGGCAGCGGTCGTCGCGTCCCGCCGACACTGGCTTGCACGGAAAATCGAGAAGGGAATCCATACGCTGCGCGCGATCGCGAGCGGCAGCGCGACAGGGGCCGGATGAATGAAATGCTTCAGCGATGTAACGTAACGCCGGGCTGAAACCGGCCGTGTGTTTCGGTCGACGAATCTGGGAATGTCGTGTCGCGCGCGTGCCGGTGCCGCTCCCGGCGTCGGCCCGAGGTCGGGACGCTCTCGCGCGGCGAGCCGCGGCGTCACCCGCCTCACGATGAAAGCGCACGATGGATGCGCCGGATGTTTCATATCCGAGACGTCTCGTTCGCGGCCCGCCGGATGCATGCGCAACCTGTGGACGCGCGGCGCCCAACTGGCCCAGCGAATAACCGGACAACTGTCCATGGGCAGCCGCGTCGTGTTTGCGAACAATCATCGCATCATCTCCGCGAGGTTCGACATGAGCGCCCACGCCTTCTTCTCGGCGAATCTGCTGCTGGCCTACACGGCCTATTTCGTCGGTACGGCCAGCCCCGGCCCGAGCAATCTCGCGATCATGTCGGTCGCCGCGAACCACGGCCGCAAGGCGGCGCTCGCGTTCGCGCTCGGCGTCATCTCGGGCTCGATGTTCTGGGCGGCGGTGGCCGCGCTGGGCGTGTCGGCCGCGCTGCTCGCCTGGTCGCAGCTGCTGGTCGCGATCAAGCTGTTCGGCGGCGTGTACCTGCTGTGGCTCGCGTTCAAGTCGGGCCGCACCGCGTGGTCGGCCAGGGCGGCCGCCACGCCGAAGGCGACGGCCGATCGGAAGCTGTCGCGCTTCTACGCGCGCGGCGCGATGCTGCATCTGACGAATCCGAAAGCGATCCTGGTGTGGGTGTCGATCGTCGCGCTGTCGTCGAACGGCGCGGGCGCGTCGCACGGCGCCGTCGTGCCGGGCTGCATCGCGATTGGATGCCTGGTGTTCGGCGGCTATGCGCTGGTGTTCTCGACGGACGGCGCACGCCGGCTGTACGTGCGCGGACGCCGCGCGATGGAAGCGTGTCTTGCCGTGGTGTTCGGCGTGGCGGGGATCCGGTTGCTGGCGTCGAACGTGTGAACGGACAACCCGCACGCGTCCAGCCAGACGAACGATCCGCCGCGCGAACACGCGGCGGATCGGCTTCGGCGCTTCAGAAAATGAAGCCCGTGTTGATGAACTTCGAGTAGTGATCCGACACGATCGAATCGAGCAGCTGCTTGCTGCCGTCGGTCTGCTTCGCCGCGACCATCGAGCGGATCGAGAACGCACGCAGCGCGTCGGTCACCGACAGCGTGCCTTCCGCCGAATCCTTGCGCCCCGCGAACGGGAACACGTCCGGCCCGCGCTGGCACTGGCAGTTGATGTTCACGCGGCACACCTGGTTGACGAGCGGATCGACGAGCGCGCCGATCTGCGCCGGATCGGAACCGAAGATGCTGACCTGCTGGCCGTGCTCCGACGTCGTCACGTAGTCGAGCGCGGTTTCCACGTCGTCGAACGGCGCGACCGGAATGATCGGCCCGAACTGCTCCTCGCGATACAGCTTCATCCCTTCGGACACCGGATACACGACGGCCGGGTAGAACAGCGTCTTGCTGAATTCGCCGCCCGAATGGTTGACGACCTGCGCGCCCCTGGCCTTCGCGTCGTCGATCGCGTCGGTCATGTACGCGGTGCGATGCATGCCCGGCAGCGGCGTGATGCTGACGCCTTTTTCCCACGGCATGCCGATCTTCAGCTGTTCGAGCGCGGCGGTGAAGCGCTTCAGGAATTCGTCGACGATCGAGCGATGCACGAGCAGCATCTTCAGCGCGGTACAGCGCTGGCCATTGAACGACAGCGCGCCGAGCAGGCACTCCTTCACGGTGAGATCGAGATCGGCGTCGGGCAGCACGATCGCCGCGTTCTTCGCATCGAGGCCGAGGATCGCGCGCAGGCGGTGCGACTTCGGATGCTGCTTCTTCAGGTGATCGGCGACCTTGCTCGAGCCGATCAGCGCGAGCACGTTGATCTTGCCCGACGCGAGCATGTGCGGCACGACCACTGCGCCCGGCGCGTAGATCGTATTGATCACGCCTTTCGGGAACGCGTCGCGGAACGCCTCGAGCAGCGGCTCGAACAGCAGCGTGCCGTACTGCGGCGGCTTGAACACCACGGTGTTGCCCATCAGCAGCGCGGGGATCAGCGTCGCGAAGGTCTCGTTCAGCGGATAGTTGTACGGCCCCATGCACAGCACGACGCCGAGCGGCGTGCGGCGGATCTGGCCGATCGTGCCTTCCGCGATCACGAAGCGCGAGTTCGCGTTGTCGAGCTCCTTCAGCGCGTCGATCGTCTGCGTCATGTACGTGACGGTGCGGTCGAACTCCTTCTGCGAATCGGCGAGACTCTTGCCGATCTCCCACATGATCAGGTTCACGACCAGCTCGCGCTGCGCGACCATCCGCTTGATGAAGTCCTGCATGCACGCGATGCGCTGCTCGACCTTCATCGTCGGCCACTCGCCGCGGCCCGAGTCGTACGCGCGCACCGCGGCGTCGAGCGCCGCATCGCTTTCCGTCTCGCTCATCACCGGATAACTGCCGATCTCCATCTGCGCGACGCTGCCGTCCGGCTGGCGCACGCACACGGGCGACAGCACGGTCTTGGTCGCGCCGTCCCACGGGCGCAACTCGCCGTCGACCAGCGACACGCGCTGGTGGATCGGCGCGGCGAGCCGGAACTCGGCGGGGATGTCTTGATAGGCGGGAAACAGCTGCTGCAGGGAGGCGGAATCGGGCATGACGGTCTCGTTTGACGGGGTGTCCGGGAAGGACGGGCGATGCGGAATCCTGAGCTGAACGATCCTCGAACCTGAATCGGCATCATGACGCGCGGACGAAGCGGCGTCACGCGGCGGCATGGCCGAAACGCGGACTGGAACCAGTTCCATTTAAAAGGAACGCCGAACCGATTGCAAGATTTGCCGAACGCGATCGCACAATGCGTAAGCAATTTGAAGGAATGTGTCCGAATGGCGGGTATAAGTCGCCTGGTGCATGCGCAAACGTTTCACTTCGGCCGGATTGGGCGGATAATGGCCCGGCGCGGCGAAGCAAAAATTGCCCCGGAACCTGAGAGAAAACACACGCAGTGAAGAAATGAGAGAAGGTCCGCCGCGCTGCCGAAGCGAGGTCGGCTGCCCGGAGCGCCGGGTCGGGGTTGCCCGCCCGGCGCGCACCGGACTTTCGCAGCCGGCCACCCGCGTCGCCCGACCTCGCGATGCCCCGCGTTATTCGACGTCCTCGTCGTCTTCATCGTCCTCCATTTCGTTCTCGTCCCGCCCCGGCGCCGCATACGCGCTCGCCTGCTCCAGCAACCATGCACGAAACGACTCCAGCGGCTTGCTGTGACTGAGCTCCGTCGGATAAACGAGGTAGTACGCCGAATCGCCAACCGTCGCCGCGTCGCACGGCACGACGAGGCCGAGCTGCTGCAACTGCTCCTCGACGAAGAACTTCGGCACCAGCGCGATCCCGAGCCCGGCCGCGGCCGCGCTGATCAGCATCGTGTGCAACTCGTAGCGCACGCCCTGCATGGTGCGGATGTCCTCGATGCCGTGCGTCTCGAACCATTGCGCCCAGGCGCCGGGACGCGTGGTCGAGTGCAGCAGCGGATAGGCGAGCAGATCCTCCACGCGTTCGACCGGCCCGTCGAGCAGCGCGGGCGAGCAGATCGGCACGACTTCCTCGCCGAACAGGTAATCGGACGACGTGCCGGGCCAGGTCGGCTTGCCGTAGTGGATCGCGGCTTCGAAGTGCGTGTCCTCGAACGAGAACAGGTCGGTGCGGCTGCCCATGTTCACGCGCACGTCCGGCGTGCGGTCATAGAAGCTCTTGATGCGCGGGATCAGCCAGTGCGACGCGAAGGTCGGCAGCACTGCGAGCTCCAGGTAGCCGCCGCCGCTGCCGTGCGCGATGATCGACAGCGTGTCGCGATCGAGCGCCTCCAGCGCGCGCCGCACCTGCGTGCCGTACAGTTTGCCGGCGCGCGTCAGCACGACGCGCTGTTTCACGCGCGCGAACAGCCGCACGCCGAGGCTCGCCTCGAGCGTCGCGATCTGCCGCGATACCGCGCTTTCGGTCAGGAACAGCTCCTTGGCCGCGTGCGTGAAGCTCTCGTGGCGCGCCGCGGCTTCGAAAGCCACGAGCGCACCCATGTTGGGGATCTTGAATTTGCGCATGATGCTCGTTTTGTCTGACGAACGGACCCGCCCGCGGCGGGCCGGAGGACGAGTGCGGAGACGGCCGATAATTCCAAAAACTCATCACGTCTCAATTTAATCTCGCTTTACGCCCCGCTGCAACCCTTTGAATAATGCATCCCACGCAAGGCCAGGCGCCCGCTGGGCGGCCGGCCAATCGAGTTGCCGGCACGCTTGCCGGCGGTCCCCCGAACACGAGAATCCTGATGCGCAATCCGAATATCGAGAGCCTGCTGACGAAGCTGCTGGGACAGGCGAAGACCGACGCCCTGTTCGCGACCCTGAACATGCCGGCCATCCTCGACGAATGGGAAACCGACGTCGTCACGCGCGCGGAAATCGCGCAGGCGATGAACATGGCGCTGTTCGAAGGGCTGCTCGAACGTTCGGCGAACGGCCGCGCGTACACGGCCGACGCGATCGAAAACGGCGGCTCGGTCTACTTCGACCACGGCGCGCTGCGAACGGTGCGCTGGCCGCACACGGGCGCGCTGCCGCCGGGCGAAGCCGCGTTCACGCGCATCCTGCGTCCGCTCGGCTTCCGCCTGAACGGCCGTTATCCGCTCGACAAGCTCGGCATGACGGGCCGCGCGTATGCGCATGAAGACGCACCGGACGAGATTGCGCAGTTCTTCGTCAGCGAACTGCATCCGGAGCGCTTCTCCAGGGAATTTCAGCAGGCCGTGACGAACGTCGTGAGCTCGTCGCGCGATCCGCTGTCGCCGGCGTCCGTCGCGCTCCTGTGGGAGATCGAGCGCGAGGGCTGGCTCCCGCTCGACGCCGCGCATGCGCTGCTGCCGGAGATCGTCGGCGCATTCGCGCGCCAGCACGACCTGCCGAACGAACTCGACTACGAGACGCTGCTGCTCGAATCGGCCGAGATGGCGTGGATCGCGACCGAAGGCAACGCGTTCAACCATGCGACCGATCGCGTGGCCGACGTGTTCAAGCTATCCGACGACGAGAAGGCGAAGGGCCGGCCGATGAAGCCGGAAGTCGAGCGCTCGCGTTCGGGCCGCGTGTTCCAGACCGCCTATCGCGCGGACATCGTCGAGCGCGAATTCCGCACGCGCGACGGCGGGACCGTGAAACGCAACGTGCCGGGCTCGTTCTACGAGTTCATCACGCGCCGCCGCACGTTCGACCAGGCGGCGCGCCGCTGGGTGACGGACCTGCGTTTCGACGCGGGCAACGCGCAGGGCATCTTCAAGATGACGGCGAACGCGGCGAAGTAGACGCCACGCACGCAGACAAACGGGCCGACGGCTGTCAACAGCCGCCGGCCCGTTTGCATTGGATGGGCGGCGCGATCGTCAGAACAGGTGCGTGACCAGATAGAACAGCACCAGCACGCCGAGCGGTACGCCGAGCAGCCATGCGATCAGATATTTGCCCATGTCGTGGTCCTCCGCGTGGCCGCGATGCAGGACGCATCGCGGCGGGGTGAGGCGACGTCGCGTCAAAGGTCGCGATCGAACTCCTTCAACTGCTTCTCGGCTTCGTCGCGTGCGATCCCGTAACGCTCCTGGATCCTGCCGGCCAGATAGTCGCGGTTGCCTTCGGCGACCGCGAGATCGTCGTCGGTCAGCTTGCCCCACTTGGCCTTCAGCTTGCCGGTCAACTGCTTCCATTGACCCTTGATCTTGTCTTCGTTCATCGTGTGCTCCTGGAATAAGGGGAAAAAAGCGCGACGCTCGGCCGCGCGACGGTTCAGGCCTTCGCCTTCAGGCCGGATGCGTCGACGTGCTTCACGCCCTTGATCGAGCGCGTCACGGCGACGGCCTTCTTCACCGCGGTCTTCGACGGCAGCACGCCCGTCAGCGTGACGACGCCATCGACCGTCTTCACGTTGACGTGAACGCTTTTCACGCCATCCGTGGTCGCGAGTTCGCTCTTTACCTTGGTCGTGATCCACGTGTCGGTGACGGGCTGGTTCGATTCCGCCTTCATGCCGTCGTCGGTCGACGACGATGCCTGTGCGTTCGTGAGCGGGGCGGCGCAAAGCAGGAACGCCGCGCTGACGGCGAGCAGCGCCGACAGGTTCGAGGTCTTGTTCATGGATGTGCTCCTTCGATTGACGTGGTGGATGGGAATCGGCGCAGGCGCGCCGTGCTTTACCGTGCGATCGGCGTGTCGTAGCCGGGCTCGCGCGGCGGCATGTCGGGGCGCGGCACGTCGGGCGGCAGCGGCACCGGCGGATCGGTGCCGGGCGACGGTTCGGGCGGATGGTCCGGGGCCGGCTCGGGTCGCGTCGGATCGGGTGTCTGATGCAGCTTCATCAGGGGATCCTCCTCTGCGGTATGAAAGGGCGGCGCATGGGCGCCGATGCACTACCAGCGTACCGGCGCGAATGCACGCGGACATCGCGCAAATTCACCGGATCGGCTAGTGCGTTTGCACGGGGACGGAACGAAGGAGCGGGAACGGGACGTGCGTCGTGATGCGCGCGATGCGGGATGATCGGCGCGCCAGTCGTGCCGCGCGCAGCTCGGCGGGATAGCGCACGCAAGCGGAGCGGCGTGCGAATGTACTATTGCGCATGGTGCATCCGCGCCTGTCGATTGCATCGGCCGCACGCGATCATCGCGTGCACGCGCCAGCCGGCGCAGGTTGGCGCGGAGGCGACCGGCCCGTCAACCATGTCGACCATGTGGACCACCGATCAATGGACGAACGCGTAAACGAACAGGCGCTGAAGTCGCATACCGACAGGCGCCAGCTGCACCAGATCATCGCGGGGCTCGCCGAGGGCGTGATCCTGATCGAGCCCGACCAGCGCATCGTGTGGGCGAACGAGGCCGCGCTCGCGATGCACGGCGTCGCCGAGCTCGACGCGCTCGGCGCGGACGTCACCGAGTATCGCGAGCGCTTCCGGCTTCGCTACCGGAACAATCATCCGGTGCGCGACGGCCACTATCCGATGGATCGCGTGATCGCGGGCGAGGAATTCAGCGACGTGACCGTCGAAGTCGAATCGGCCGCCGACGAGAACGTGAGCTGGGTCCACCGCATCCGCAGCCTCGTGCTGACGAACGCGGCCGGCGAGCCCGACTGCCTCGCGCTCGTGCTGCACGATGCGACCGAATGGGCGAGCGCCGAGGACCGCTTCGAGCGCACGTTCAACGCGAACCCGGCGCCGGCCGTGATCTGCCGGCTCGACGACCTGCGCTACGTGAAGGTCAATCAAGGCTTCCTCGAGATGACGGGCCATGCGCGCGACGACGTGCTCGGCCGCTCCGTCTACGAAGTCGACGTGCTCGAACAGGCCGAGCGGCGCGAACTCGCGATCGAGCGGCTGGGTGAGGGCGCGACGATCCCGCAGATGGAGGCCGTGCTCAAGTGCGCGGACGGCGGCACGAAGGCGGTGGTGGTTGCCGGGCAACCGATCGACATGAACGGCGAGGCGTGCATGCTGTTCACGTTCATGGATCTCGAGCCGCGCAAGCAGGCCGAGCTCGCGCTGCGGCAGAGCGAGGAGCGTTTCGCGAAGGCGTTCCGGATGGCGCCGGTCGCGACCGCGATCGTCACGGCCGGCCGCTTCGAGCTGCTCGACGTGAACGATGCCTTCGTCGGGATGGCCGGCCATGCGCGCGACGATCTGCTCGGCAAGTCGGCGGACGAGATCGGGCTGTGGGCCGACCGCGGGGCCCGGCAGCGCATCGACAGCCAGCTCGCGCGCGACGGCAACGTGCGCAACGCGGACGTGCAGATCCGCACGCGCGACGGCGATGTGCGCGATTGCGTCGTGTCGGCCGAACCGGTCGCGATTCACGGGCAGGATTGCCTGCTGATCGCGCTGCTCGACATCAGCGACCGCAAGCGCACCGAGATGGAACTCGTCTATGCGATCGAGACCGCGATGCAGGACGCGTCGTGGTTCAGCCGCACGCTGATCGAAAAACTGGCGAACGTGCGGCGCGCGAATGCGCCGGATGCGGGCGCGCAGTTGTCGGACCTCACCGCGCGCGAGCGCGACGTGTTCGACCTGCTGTGTCACGGCCTCGCCGACAAGGAGATCGCCGCTCGCCTCGGGCTCGCGCCGAACACGGTCCGCAATCACGTCGCGACGATCTACGCGAAGCTCGACGTGCATAGCCGCGGCGAGGCGATCGTGTGGGCGCGCGAGCGGGGGATCGTCGGCGCGTCCGACACGAACGGCGCGCGGGGCGAGAAGGGCGCCGAGAAGGGCGGCACGAGCGGCAAGGACTGACGCCGGGCGTCGGGCCATCGGTGCGAATGCACCATGCAGGCTGGTGCATCCGCATCTGCCGCGCGCGGCGCGCGGCTGCGATCCTGTCCACTCGGCGGTGCGGCGCAGGCTGCCGTGCCGTCGGCTCTCTCTCCCCAACTCATCGCAGGAGACGACCATGGACAGGAATCGCATCGAAGGCAAACTCAAACAAGTGAAGGGTTCGGTCAAGGAAGCGCTCGGCAAGGTGACGGGCGACCGCGAGACGGAAGCGGAAGGCGTGGCCGAACAGCAGGCCGGCGAGGTCCAGGAGAAGGCCGGCGAGGCGGCCGATGCCGTGCGCAAGCAGACGGGCACCGATAGGCATTGACCGGCCCCGCGTCATCGACCGGATCGCGCGATGTGCCGAGCGTTACCGCTGCCTGATTCGGTGATGATGCTTCATCGGCATTACCCCCGCGCAGCCTCGGTGCAACGGGGCAAGCGCGCACCCCGCTGATGTTTCTTCTCCCCGGCCCGCCGTCGCGCGGGCCGCGTGCCGTCGGCAGCGTCGGCACTTGATGACAATTCCTCACAACGTAGTTCCGATATTTCGTTTGCTGCACGCGTATTGGCTACCCACAATCGGTTCACCTCTTTCGCGCCGACAGGTTTCCCGGAGACGGAACCGCGAAGATCGACCGGCAAGTGACGCGCCATCGGCGCCAGGCCGGCGACAGAACAATCACCGGCACGCGGGAGGTCGCCGGCGCGCGATGATCGCGCGTCGCATCCCGACCCACAGAAGAAGGATTGGCTGATGACGTTCCGCATTCGTTCGCTTTCCGGTATTGCACTGACCGCCGCGATCCTCGCATTCCAGACGGGCGCGGCCCACGCGCAGGAGACGGTCGTCAAGGTCGGCGTGGCCGTGCCGCTGACCGGCGGCGGCGCCGCATACGGCAAGGACATCGAGAACGGCGTGCGCATGGCCGTCGACGAAGCGAACGCCGCGCACACGACGATCGGCGGCAAGCCGGTGAAGTTCGTCGTCGCGTCGCAGGACGACCAGAGCGATCCGCGCATCGGCGTGCAGGCCGCGCAGCAGTTGACCGACGCGCAGGTGGCCGTCGTGATCGGCCACTTCAATTCCGGCACGACGCTGCCCGCATCGAAGATCTACGCGAAGGCCGGCATTCCGATGATCACGCCGTCGGCGACCAATCCGGACATCACGCGCGCCGGGCTCGGCACCGTGTATCGCGTGATCGCGACCGACGCGCAGAACGCCGGCAACGCCGGTTCGTATGCGGCGAGTGTGACCAAGGCGAAGCGCATCGCGATCATCGACGACCGCACCGCGTTCGGCCAGGGCGAAGCGGACGAGTTCGAGAAGGCCGCGAAGGCGAACGGCGGCACGATCGTCGCGCGCGAATTCACGAACGACAAGGCCGTCGACTTCAGCGCGCAGCTCACGAAGATCAAGAGCACGAATGCCGACCTGGTGTTCTTCGGCGGCCTCGACGCGCAGTCCGCGATGCTGGTCAAGCGCATGCGCCAGCTCGGCATCCGCGCGCAGTTCCTGGCCGGCGGCGGCGTGATGAACGCGAACTTCATCAAGCTCGCCGGCAACGCGGCCGAAGGCGCGGCCGTGTGGGAATACGGGCAGCCGCTCGCGCGTCTCGCGAAGGGCAAGCAGTTCGAAACGAAGTTCCGGCAGAAGTACGGCGTCGACATGCTCGCTTATGCGCCGTTCGCGTACGACGCGACGTGGATCGCGATCAACGCGATGCAGAAGGCGAACTCGACGAAGCCGGCCGAGTTCAACGGCGCGCTGAAGGGCACGCGCTACGACGGCATCACCGGCACGATCGCGTTCACGAACACGGGCGACCTGAAGAACCCGAGCTCGACGCTGTATGAAGTGAAGAACGCCGCGTGGCAGCCCGTCACCACGCAAACGGCGGACTGAATACCCGAACGCGCGCGGACTTTCGCGGCGACGCAGGACGTGCTGAAATAGCCGGAGCGATCGGATGCGGTCGCGGCGCACGTCGGGGCGATTCGCCGGGTGGTCCGCTCGCACGGCGCCGCGCGCGACGCGGCACGAACAACCTTCGGCGCGGCCGGCCGGCCGCGCCTTTCACGTGCAACTGGAGTCAGTCGTGAGTTCTCAAGTCGTCATCGTCGGCGGTGGTGTGATCGGCAGCTCGATCGCCTATTTCCTGCGTGCTACCGATCCGACGGTGTCCGTGACCGTCATCGAACGCGATCCCACCTATGCGAGGTCGTCGTCGGCGCTGTCGGCCGCGTCGATTCGCCAGCAGTTCTCGACGCCGCTGTCGATCGAAATGTCGCTGTTCGGGATCGACTTCCTTCGCACGATCGGCGAACGGCTCGAGGTCGACGGCACGCGGCCGTCGATCGATCTGCACGAAGGCGGTTATCTGTTTCTCGCGACGCCGGCGGGCGATGCGACGCTGCGCGAGAACCATGCGCTGCAGACGAAGCTCGGTGCCGATATCCTGCTGATGGATCGCGATGCGCTGCGCGCGAAGTTTCCCTGGCTGAACGTCGACGATCTCGTGTCGGGCTGCTATGGCGTGAGCGGCGAAGGGTGGTTCGACGGTTACGGGCTCGTGCAGGCGCTGCGCAAGAAGGCGCAGGCACTGGGCGCGCGGTATGTGCCGGCCGATGTGACCGGCGTCGTTCGCGACGGTCGCAAGGTCACGCACGTGGTGACGAACGACGGCGAGCGCTACGCATGCGACACGCTCGTCAACGCGGCCGGTGCGTGGACGCGCACGCTGTCGTCGATGATGGGCATCGACATCCCCGTGTATGCGCGGCGTCGCAGCATCTTCAACGTGTCGTCGCCGGCGAAGCTGACCGATTGCCCGCTGCTGATCGATCCGACGGGCGTGTATTTTCGGCCGGAAGGGCGCACGTACATCTGCGGAACATCGCCGAGCCCGGATCGCGATCCCGACGACCTGCCGCTCGACGAGGTCGATCACGACCTGTTCGACGAGGTGATCTGGCCGACGCTCGCCAATCGCGTGCCGGAGTTCGAAGCGCTGCGCGTGGAGAACTGCTGGTCCGGGTACTACGAATACAACGTGTTCGATCACAACGCGATCATCGGATATCATCCCGAACTCGACAACGTGGTGTTCGCGAACGGGTATAGCGGGCACGGGCTGCAGCAAGGGCCCGCGACGGGGCGTGGAGTGAGTGAACTGATCCTGGGCGGGCGGTATGAATCGCTCGACCTGTCGTCGCTCGGCTGGGAGCGTGTGCTCGAAAACCGGCCGATCGTCGAAAAGAACGTCGTGTAGCGCGGCGTGACCGCCCGGTGTGGGGTGGGCGGGATTCTCCTTGTGTCTCAATCTGATTGGCCCGGCTTTGCCGGGCTTTTTTTCGGAGCGGGGATGCAGGATGCGCCGCTCTCGCGCGCGCAACTCACGCCAGCAGGCACGCGATCAGTTCGTGGGTCGTGCGTACCTCGTATTTCCTCAACAAGCTCGCGCGATGAATATCGACCGTGCGCGGGCTGATGCTCAGTTCCTTGCCGATTTCCTTGCTGGTGAGCCCGTGAACCAGGAATGCCGCGACGTCGCGCTCGCGATCGGTCAAGGTGCTGGTGACGTCGGGATGCTTGGCGTTCTCCGACAGGTCGGTGAAGGTCCAGATGGCCAGCTCGAAGGGCCGCTTCGGGTTGTAGCCGAAGCCGCACACGGTGACCCAGAAATGACTGCCGTCGACGCGACGCATGATGCGGTCGTCGCTGAACCCCGCATGTTTCGCGAGCAGCGGCGCGAGGCGGCGGCCCGTCGTCGCGAAGTCCTTCTGCTGCGGATACAGCTTCGCGAACGACTGGTCGATGATGTCGTCGCGGGTCGCCCGGAACAGTTGCAGCGCCTTCTCGTTGCAGTCGACCATGATGCGTTCCCTGGCGACGATGGCCGCGACGGGCAGATGCCTGAAGAGATCTTCGTAGTCGAGGCTTGGCATCGTGTCGGTCATGGTCGGCATCTTGTCGACGGGTCCGAACCGTGTTCGGACCAAGGCTATCGGGCGGGTTCGCTCCCGTCGGATTGTAGCGCTTGCAACGGTTTGCGCCCGACATGAAAGACACAGCAGTCGTGTCCTTCTCCCGCGCACCGGACCTCCGAAGCATGCGCGCGCGGGCCCTTGCTCGCCGTGTCGAGCGCGGTGTCGTTGACCCAGTCCATCGCGCCGGCGAACCAGCCCGCGAACATGTAGCAGAGCTTGCCGTGCTTGTCGGGCTGCGCCAGCACGAACGACGAGTGGTGCAGATGGATGCGCGCATGCGACGTCGCCGGATCGGCTTCGGCGATGCTGAACACGCCCCAGCCGCGCTGCGACAGCCGTTTCAGATAATGTTCGAACACGGCCATGCCGCCGATGCCGTGCTGCTTCGCTTCCTTGTCGCACCAGTGATGGGCGGACTTGTAGCCGGCCGTGTAGAGAATCGACGCGTAGGCGGCGCGGCCGAGCGCTTCCTCGACGGCGACATGATTGTTCGTGAAGAAGTGGCGCGGCACGTACAGCATCGGCAGCGCGTCGGTGGTCCAGACACCGGTGTCCGGATCGACGTCGATGGGCAATTGCGGTTGCATGGCGGGTGTGTATGCGTCGTGCGATTCAGCCGTTCCAGACTTCGCCGAACACCCGCAGCCAGTTCTCGCCCATCACTTTGCGGATGCGCGATTCGCTCCAACCGGCGCGTTGCATCGCGGCCGTGAGGTTCGGGAATTCGCCGATCGTTCGGATGCCTTCCGGATTGACGACCTTGCCGAAATCCGTCAGGCGACGATAGCGGCCCTTGTCGTGCGTGATCCAGTCGAAGAACTCGGTGCTGTAGCCCTGCGTGAAGTCCGTGCCGATACCGACCTTGTCCTCGCCGATCAAGTCGATCACATATTCGATCGCTTCCAGATAATCGTCGATGGTCGCGTCGGCGCCGCGTCGCAGGAACGGCATGAACATCGTCACGCCCACGAAGCCGTTTGCTTCCGCGATCTCGCGCAGCTGATCGTCCGTCTTGTTGCGCGGATGCGCCTTCAGCGCGGACGGGCAGCAGTGCGAATAGGTGACCGCCTTCTTCGAACAGGCGATCGCGTCGGACGACGTCTTCGCGCCGACGTGCGAGAGATCCACCATGATGCCGACCCGGTTCATCTCCTGAATCACTTCGCGGCCGTATCCGGACAGCCCGCCGTCGGGTTCGTAGGAACCCGTGCCGACGAGGTTCTGCGTGTTGTAGCAGAGCTGCACCACATTCACGCCGAGTTCCTTGAATACCTCGATATAGCCGAGGTTGTCCTCGAACGCATACGAGTTCTGGAAGCCGAGAATGATGCCGGTCTTGTTCTCCCGCTTCGCGCGCACGATATCGTCCGTCGTGCGCACGAGCGTGAGGATTTCGCTGTATTCGCGGATCTGCTGCTTCATTTCCGCGATGTTGTCGATCGTCTTCTGGAAGTCTTCCCACACGGAGACCGTGCAGTTGACGGCAGTGACGCCGCCCGCGCGCATGTCTTCGAACACCGAACGCTCGAATCGGGAAATGTTCAGGCCGTCGATGATGATGCTGGAGTCGTGAAGGCTGGTCATGGTGTCTGTCGATGCGTTGGATGCTTGCGGACAGGCTGCGGAAGCGGCGCCCGTGCTCAAACGGCGCCTTCGACGCCGCGCTTGGCGGACCGGGCGGCGCCCGCGATCGCCGGACCGGCTTCCTCGAGTGCCGTCTTCGACGTTTCCGGCAGGGACAGGCCGCCGATCATCGCGAAGAGCGACACGGCGATCAGGTAGTACGCGGGCGACAGGTTCGTGCCGGTCGCTGAGATCAGCCACGTGGCGACGAGCGGCGCGGTACCGCCGAAGATCGTGTAGGCGAGGTTGTAAGTGATCGCCGATGCCGTGTAGCGCGTTTTCGTCGCGAACACTTCCGACATCAGCGGTGCCGTCACCACGCCGGAGAACACCGCGCCGATCGCAAGCAGCGCGACGCCGATCAGCGATTGCGACAGCACGCCCGAGCCGCCGAGCGAGAACGCCGGATAAACCGACACGATGATGAAGATGCCGGTCGTGGCGATCGTCGCGCGGCGGCCGACGAGGTCGGAGAACAAGCCGGCGACCGGGCACAGGGCCGCGGCGAAGAAGAGCGCGAGCACCGTCACGAGAAGCGACGTGCCGCGAGACAAGTGCCCGGCCACTTGAAGGTAGGTCGCGAAATACGTCGTGAACGTATAGAACGACAGCGCCGTCACGGACACGAACGCGCCGAGCTTCAGGATATTCAACGACTGCGAGTGCAGCGTTTCCATCAGTGGGGCATGTGCGATGTCGTGCTTGCCTTCGAGCGCCTGGAACGCGGGCGTTTCATTCAGGTTCACACGCAGATAGACGCCGATGAGGCCGACCGGTGCCGCGATCAGGAACGGCACGCGCCAGCCCCATTCGACCATGGCCTGCGACGACAGCGACGATTCGAGCAGATAGGCCACCACTGCCGCGCAAGCGAACGACGAGAAGGTCGATACCGGCACGAAACTGCCGAAGAAGGCGCGGCGGCGGCGCGGTGCATGTTCCATCACGTACGCGCATGCGCCGGCGTATTCGCCGCCTGCGGAGAACCCCTGGACGCAGCGAATGATCGTGAGCAGCAACGGTGCCCAGTAGCCGATGCTCGCGTAGGTCGGGAGCAGGCCGATCAACGTCGTCGAGCCGGCCATCATCAGGATCGTCAGCGCGAGGGTGCGCTTGCGTCCGATCCGGTCGCCGATCACGCCGAAGACGAGGCCGCCCAGCGGCCGGAATGCGAAGGCCACCGCGAACACCGCGAAAGTCTTCAGGAGCCCGATTGTTGGGTCGCCGCTGGGGAAGAATTCGCGCGTCAGGATGGTGGCGAGAAAGCCGTATGCGGCGAAATCGAACCATTCGACGAAATTGCCGATCGAGGCTGCGGCGATCACGCGTCGTAGCGTGCTGGTATCGACGTCCTGGGTGGTCATGGTCGTGTCCTCTTTATGTGGGCGCTTGGATTCGCGTCGAAAACCATGGTAAGGAGGACAATTACCTAGGTCTATACGTGTCAATTACCTAGGTAATCAGGGCGAGCTGCGAGGCTGCCGACCATTGAACCGGGCAACCGGGGTTGCCGTTTTGACGGTGTTACCGTCCCGCGAGCATGGCGCTGCGTTGTAAAAAGTCGGCGCGCGGCCGATGAAGAGAAGGGCGTCAGAACAGGAGTCCCAGAATGGTCGCCTTGACCGCGGCTTCGGTCTTGTTGGTCGCATTCAGCTTGCGCATCGCATTGACGAGGTGAAATTTCACGGTGCGCTCGTCGACGTGCATGATCTTGCCGATCTCGACGTAGGTTTTCCCCGCAGCAGACCATTGCAGCGACTCCCGCTCGCGAGCCGTCAACTCGACGGCATATTCGGGCGCACGCTGCGCGAGCAGATGCATGCTCATCGCGCAGTTGGCTGTGTTCGCGAGCCATGACATCTGGTATCCCTTTTCCTCGAGTTCGCACTCGTCGATCGGCTCGCTCGATCGCACCATGGTCACGAGTCCAATCGCGCCGGTGCGGCTGACGGACGGCATGCACCAGCCGTGACGCAAGCCGAAGTGATCCGCTTCCTTCCAGAATTCGAAGCTTTGAGTCGGGGTGTCGGCGCGCCAGATCATTGGCATCAACTGGCTGAGCCCGTGTCGGACGGTCGGGTCGACGGCAAAGTAGTTTTGACTCACATAGCGCTTGACCCACGGCTCCGGATAATTGGACTGCAGCATGAACTGCGGATTGGTCACCGGGAACGGAATGCGCAGGCCGAACGAACAATACTCGAATCCGAGTGCTCGCACATCCGCCGTCAACTCCAAAAACACGTCGGCCTCGGATTTTGCCGCGGCGTATCCATTCAGATACTTCTCTTTCCATGCATGCATATCGTTACCTTTGCGGTCAATCTTGCCCCAAGGGATCGTGTTCCCGGGGGCGTTGGCCGGTCCTTCAAAAGTCATTCAGGGCTGGTCTTACGCTTCGACGTTTCAAGCGTCAAACATGACGTCGAATGCAATTTTCTATCGAATCGATTTTGGGATAGTGTCGGGGCTTGCCGTCGATTGAATTGCGCGATCTTGCATGTGGGTATGTATATATTTTGACCGAACGGAGTTCAGATTCCGCAAATCGCAAGTTCGAAAATCCTGGCATTGCTTCGTGATCGTGCGTGATCTCGATGATGCAATGGCATTTCCCGGGTGGTCTGTAATAATCGTAAATAATCTGTGCGTGATCGCAGTGGATATTCACCAGCCGCAACACGAGCGCTACGCGTGTCGAAAGGCCTCGCGGCCCGTTTCCACTGCTAATCTTGCCAGGCTATGCCGTGCCAATTTTAACAGGTGCCACGTTGAGAGAACGAACATGCCAAAAAAGCTGAATGATGGATACGTGCGATTGACCCTGCCGGCGTTCTACGCGCTGCGTTTCCGTCAGCATATGTGTCAACAAGCCCCGGATTTGTTACATGACTTATGGGGTGAGGGGATCAGCGCCGTCAATGCCGGCTACTACGAACTGGTCTGCACCGAGACGCAACCGGCCGCGAGCGTCGGCTGCGTATGGTACGTGGCAGTGGGGCGGCCCGATGTGAACGTCGGGGCGGACGACATCAGCAGCAATGTCATGCTTCTCGATACGGACGGCGACGATTACGGCGCGCGATACAGCCAGGCGTTAATCCAGAACTGGCTGTGCTCGGGGGCGCGCCAACGCGAACTTGAATCGGCTATTTTTGCCGATCACTGATTTCGTGTTCAAGGCGCTTCATTATTTCTCGGCGAGTAAATAATGCTTTGGCATTAAAGTTTCGTGCCGCGCAACCGCCCGTTTCCGCCGATCGTCCTCATCGGCTTCAGCGATGATTCGATGGCGGGCACGATTATCCATACCGTGACGCGGCACCACGCTAGGCTCGCTTCGAGCCGTTCATGACAGGCGTGCTCGCGATGGTTCGTTCGACCGCCCCACTGGCCGTCGCCAGCTAAATCCAGAATCCGCTTTCCCGCCGGAGTGTTTCAGCGCATTCGGCGTGATGAGTCTCGTCCAAAGCGCCCACCCTGCCCATTCGGGCAGCTATGTTGTCGCGGCAATTTCGGGTTCAATCGCGCTAACAATTCTGGGATGAGAGAGAGGGCTTTCAGATGCTGACTTTGTTGTCGGGGCGAAGCGCTGATTTGAGTCGCGAGGTGATGTATCGACTTGCGAAGTTTCGGCATAAGGTCTTCATACAGGAACTCGGTTGGTCATTGCCGACCGACAACGGCATCGAATTTGACGATTTCGATCACGCGGACACTCTTTACGTTGTCGCTTTCGATCGCAACCGTGAAATTGTCGGTTGCGGTCGATTGCTGCCGACCGACGAGCCCTATCTGCTCGGTGATGTTTTCTCGGATTTGATGGGCGACGCTTCTCTCCCCCGTGCGCGTGATGTTTGGGAGTTGTCCCGCTTCGCGATGAGCATGCCGCGCGGCGAGTCGTTGACTGCCGAGGAGTCGTGGCAAAACACGCGCGCGCTCATGTCCGAAATCGTCCGCGTCGCGCACGCACATGGCGCGAACCGTCTCATTGCATTTTCCGTGCTCGGCAACGAACGGCTTCTGAAGCGCATGGGTGTCAATGTGCATCGCGCCGCGCCGCCCCAAATGATCGAAGGTAAGCCGACCCTGCCGTTCTGGATCGAGATCGATGAACAGACGCGCTCCGCGCTGGACCTCGACGGATCGGAGTACGGCGTGCCGCTCGACATGCCGCGCGCTCCGCGTGCGTCGCATGCGTTCGGGCAAGCGGTGTGAGTGCGCGACGCGCATGGTGACCGTCTGCGCTCCGCCATGCATCCGGCGGGCCCGGGCGCTTCCGGAGTGGCGCGTGCATGCAGTGTTTCAAAGGTGCGCATGAAGATGAACAGCTTTAATGATGTGGCTCGGCAAGTCCCGGTCCGCGAGAGGAATGTGAAATGACGCTTCGAGTGGTAGTAACCGGTATGGGCATTGTGTCTCCGCTGGGTTGCGGCAAGGAATTGGTGTGGCAGCGCCTGATCGGCGGATCCTCGGGGCTTCGCCGGCTCGGTGACGATATCGTCGGCGACCTGCCCGCCAAGGTCGGCGGGACCGTACCGGCGAAGGCCGACGATCCTGACGGTGGTTTCGATCCGGAGTGCTCGGTGCCGAACAAGGAGCTGAGGAAGATGGACCGTTTCATCCAGATGGCGATGGTTGCCGCGGATGAGGCGCTCGCGGAAGCGGGATGGGCGCCGCAAGCGGAACATCAACGCGAGCGGACGGCCACCGTCGTGGCGTCGGGCATCGGCGGATTCCCGGGTCTGGCCGAGGCGGTGAGAATCGGCGAGACGCGCGGCGTGCGGCGGTTGTCGCCATTCACCATTCCGTACTTTCTGTCGAACCTGGCCGCCGGCCAGATTTCGATCAAGCATCAGTTTCGCGGGCCGCTGGGCTGTCCCGTGACTGCCTGTGCGGCGAGCGTGCAGGCAATCGGCGATGCGCTGCGCCTGATCCGGAACGGCGAGGCCGATGTCGTGCTGGCCGGCGGCGCAGAAGCGGCATTCGACAAGGTGAGTCTGGGCGGATTCGCCGCGGCGCGAGCGCTGTCGACCGGCTTCGGTGATCAGCCGGTTCGCGCCTCGCGGCCATTCGACCGCGATCGGGACGGATTCGTCATGGGTGAGGGGGCCGCAATGCTGGTCGTCGAGTCTCTCGACCATGCCATCGCGCGTGGCGCCCGCCCCATCGCGGAGATCATCGGGTACGGAACCACGGCGGACGCTTACCACATGACCGCCGGGCCCGACGACGGATCCGGCGCAATGCGCGCGATGAAACTGGCCCTCGCGATGGGCGACATCGCCCCGGAGCAGGTCGACTACGTCAACGCGCATGCGACATCGACGCCAGTCGGCGATTCCGGAGAAATCGAGGCGCTGAAGACTGTCTTCGGCGTGGGTGCCGGCCCGGCGATTTCGTCGACCAAGTCGGCGACGGGGCATTTGCTCGGGGCGGCCGGCGCGATCGAAGCGGCATTCTCCATTCTCGCGCTGCGGGATGGCGTGATGCCCGGCACGCTGAATCTCGAGCACCCCGACGAGGCTGCCGCCGGACTCGATCTGATCGGACCCTCGGCGCGGCACGTTCCCGTCGAAATTGCGCTGTCCAACGGTTTCGGATTTGGTGGCGTGAATGCGTCGGTGCTGTTCAAGCGATACCCGCCGGATCGGGCTGCAGAAACGCATTGAGCGACGCGCACCGGCTGCGCGCACGCGTCCGATTTCGCAAATACGTCGCATCGTCAGTATCCGCTGCTTCTTCATCGACTCGCTGGTGACGGCGATGGCGAGGTCGCGTCACGTGCAATTCCGGTTCTTGTCGTCATCCTAAGGAAATTCTCCGTGTTAGACACCCTCATCGTTGGCGCCCGCTGCGCGGGCGCCACGCTCGCGATTCATCTGGCGCGCGCCGGCAAGCGCGTTCTGGCAATCGATGCGAGCAATCTGCCGAGCGACCAGCCAATGTCCACGCACTGGATTTCGCCCTACGGCATGGCGCTGCTTGACGAACTGTCGCTTGGCGACAAGGTGCGACGTTTCGCGCCGCCGGTGCCCAGCATGATGTATGGGGTCGATGACATACTCGGCCGCGTCGAGTATCCCGTCGGCGGACGCTGCTCCTGTCCGCGTCGCATGGATCTCGATGCACTGTTGCTGGAGGAGGCGCGAGCGTCGGGGGCTCAGGTCCGCACGCGGACCCGGCTGGTCGGTCTGTTGCGCGACGGCGAACGGGTGACGGGCGCCGTGGTGGAACATGACGGGGTGCGTGAAGAGATCCGCGCGCGAGTCGTGGTGGGCGCGGACGGCGCGCACTCGACGATGGCGGAACTCGTCGGTGCCGAGGAGTACCACGGCTACGACTGCCCGCGTGCCATGTATTGGGCGTACTGGCCGCGCCCGGACTGGTTCGACACCGATCCGCGTTATCGCGGCGGGGCGATGAACTGCACCTTCGGCGACGATGTTGTCTTCGTCTTTCCGACCAACCGGGACCTGCTGCTGATTGGCGTGGCGTTCCCGAAAACGGAGTTGCCGGAATGGAAAGGCCGCGCGCTCGAGAAGCTCACGGAGACGCTGAAGGGCAACCCCCATACGGCCCCGCTGATTGCCGACGCGCCCGCCAGCAAGCTGCTCGGCGCATTGAAGCTGCGCTTTTTCTTCCGTCAGGCTGCAGGGCCCGGCTGGGCCCTGGTGGGCGATGCCGGCCTCTTCATGGACCCGTCGCCCGGGTTCGGGATTACCGACGCACTTCGCGATGCACGCGCGCTCGCCCAGGCAATCGTCGACGGCGACGACCATGCGCTGGAGTGCTACTGGCGCCAGCGCGACGCAACCTCGATCGACCTGTTCGAATACTCGCGCGGCCGCGGCGCACTCGGCCACAACAATCCGCTCAGCCGGATCCTTTACCGCAAGCTTGCGAGCGACCCGGTGCTGCAGGCGCGCTTGCTCGCTTCGCAGAGTCGCCAGTGCTCGCCGTTTGCCGTATTCGATCCGAGCGATATCAAGCAGTGGGCGGACGAGGCAATTGCCGGCGGCGAAACCGGCGTGATCCAGCCGTTGATCGACATGTCCCGGCGAGGCGAGGCGATTCGCGCCGAGATGGCGCGGCGCGTGCGTCTTGAAGAAGAGGCGCGTGCCCGGCGGTCGCGTGCGCCCGGGTCGGACGAACTTGAATCGTCTGTGGCCGGCGTCGAGCGCGACGCGTCAGTCGGGGAATCCATGTGAGCGCGCGGAACATCGGTGCGTGGTCGTTGCGGCCACGTGATTTCAAGCCAGGGCGCGGCCCGTTCGCCAATCGTCAGTACTGCGTCACATCAATCGAGGAGAGAGGCCATGACCATCGCAGCCGCGTTGGACAGTGACGTCACATTGTCGCGGCTCAAGCTGCCGCGGAACTTCCATCGGATCAGCTCGGTCGCCACGATTCTCTATCTGGCACACGCGCTCGCGTTCTTCCTGATTCCGGCCGCGGTGGCGTTCGCCATCGTCGATATTCCGGCGTCGGCGCCGGTCCGTATTGCGATGGCCATCGTCCTGGGTGTGATCGGCGGACATGGCATGCATTTGCTGACCTTCGTCGGGCACGAGGGGATGCATACGAACCTGCATCGCAACAAGTACGTGAGCGCCGCGCTGGCGCTGATCTGCTCGTCATTGGTGCCGGGTTTCCTGATCGTGGGCTTCAGCATGACTCACTGGAAGCACCATCGCTTCACCGGCCAGGACATCGATCCGGATGTCCAGATCTATTCGCAGTACAGAACCTTCTGGTCACGCTTCTTTCTCGCGCGTTCCAAGGGCGTGAGGATTTACACCAGGAACGCCATGCGCATGGCGGCAGGCTTGCCGTGGCCGGAGAACACGCGGCTGCCGTTCAGCCAGCGCGAAATGCGCTGGATTTCGCGGATCAACATCGCGCTGAGCCTGTGCGCGATAACCGCCTACGGATTCATCTGGCATCGCTCGCTGTGGCTCGGTTTCACGGTCATGCTGATTCCGTATATCGGGGTGTACGTATTCAGCACCATCCGCGCGTACATCGAACACACGGATACCGTGCCGGGGCGATATCGCGACAGTCGCAGCTACACGTCGCCGATCTATACCGCGCTGTTCTTCGGCAGCAACTTCCACCTTGAACACCACCAGTATCCGGCCGTCCCGTGCTACCGGTTGCCCGCGCTTCACACGTATCTGTCGTCGCATGGGCTGTTCGAGGCGGCAGGTGCGCCGGTCGAGCCGTCCTTCCTTGGCGCGCTTCGTTACACGACCGGCCGCTTCCAGTATCCCTGTGTCAGTTTGCAGTCGGCGTCGGACGAATTTCTCGAGCGGATGGCGGACGGCCGTCTTGATCGCGAGGCGGCCGGAGCAGAGGCTCGGGACGACGACCAGCTGGTCGCGGTCGCGCGCAGGTAGGACAGATCGAACGCACACGGCGACTCGAGTTCGCGTCGGGTGTGCCATATCGCCGCCCAAGTAGCAAAGTGAGGAATTATGTTTATCCAGAATGCGTGGTACGCAGCAGCACTTTCAGCGGAAGTCCAGCGGGAGCCCTTTGGTCGGACGATTCTGAACCAGAAGATCGTCATGTACCGCACGCAGGCGAATCAGATCGTCGCGCTTGAAGATCGGTGCCCGCACCGGCAGGTTCCGTTGTCGCGGGGGCGGGTGGTCGGCGACGAAATCCAGTGCTGGTATCACGGGCTCAGGTACGACTGCTCCGGCGCGTGCGTCGGCATTCCGAGCCAGAGCGTGATCCCGAAGGGCGCACGCGTGCGGTCGTTCCCCGCCGTCGAGAAATACGGCTTCATCTGGCTGTGGACCGGCGAGCCCGACAAGGCCGACGAGGCGGCAATCCCCGACCACTGGGTGTGTTCGGCGCCCGAGCTTGCCGGGACGATGAGTTATTGCACGATCGCGTGCAGCTACCTGTTCGGCATCGACAACATCCTCGACATCTCGCACGCCGCCTTCGTGCATGCGAAGACGCTCGGCTCGCTCGACATCGTCGAGACGCCGCCCGAAATCGTGATCAACGACGGCGAAGTCCGCGTGCGCCGCTATTTGCGCCGCGAGAAGACGCCGCCGCTCTACACCCATATCCTGAAGCTCGACTACATCGACCGCTTCCAGGAGGTGCTCTACTGGCCCATCGGCAACACACGGGTCGAAACGAGGGCACATGCCTGCGACGATGCGAGCGGCCAGGTCTTCCATGTCTATACGACGACGATCTTCACGCCCGCCACGGATACAACGACGCATGTCTTCGTGGGCATGCATCGCGATTTCGACGTCGACAACGAACGGTTTACCGAGTTCACCGCGAAGGAAGTGTTCGCCACCGTGATGGAGGACAAGGATGTTGCGGAGAGCCTGCAGGCGAACTGGAGCCCCACGGCACCGATGATCGACATCCAGCTCGATCGGCCGGCGTTCGCCGCGCGACGGATATTGGAGCGAATGGGTGCGAACGCATCCATTCGGGCGTCCGTATGACGCCCGTCGGGACGGAGCGCGTGCCGCACGCGCAGGAAGAAACGACGATGATCGAGAAGGAAGCGACGATGCATCACCAGGGACAGTCCAGCCTCTATGTCGGCGAGTTGCTGCGCGAACTCGGATCGTCGGCGCAGGACGAGGTCAGCTTGCTACATCCCATGACCTTCGGAGCGATCGTCGGTCGCGCCCGCGTCGAGCGTCTTGCGACTGCCGCCGCCGGCATCTTTTCCGAAGTCGAGTCGAAACACGCATGGAGCGGTGCGGACATCGGCGGGCGCGAATGGCTCGGCTACTTCCAGGGCCGTCAAATTCGCGGCGTGACGGTGGCACGCCGGTCCGGCACGCGCATCCAGGTCGACATCTTCCTTGGCTCGTTTCCCGCGCCGGTGCGGCGGGCGCTGTATGACGCGAGCCGGGATCTCGTCGACGCGGACGCGTGGGTGCTGCCCCCGGGAATCGATACCGCGTTGCCGCCGATACCTGCTGACGAAGTGCTGGACGCCAAGTTGCCGTTCCCCATCATCGACGAGATGTTTCTGACCAGCCCGGTTGCCTGCAAACCGATTCGCGGCCGTGATGACGTCGAGCGCGTTTGCGGCCATTCGATGGCGGTCTACGGTGGCCGAGCGAGCGGGCCGCGTCTGTCGGAAAACGCGACGACGCTGAGCCTCTGGACAGGCGAGGTTGGCGGGTTGCCGCTGGAAGTGGCGAACGTCATCTACTGGGAAGATGCCCGGACGGTCAAGGGCATGGCAATGGCGATGCGCCCCTGGCCGGTCGTTGCGCTGTTTCAGGCGCGGATGCAGGCGCGAACGCTCCCGTTTCTCGATCCGTCGTATTTCGAATCCGAATCGCGTGACGGTGTGACGCCCGTTCAGCTTGGCGAGGTGTAAGTCCATGAACGGACCCAGCGTGTCCGCCGCGCAGGCGCAGCCGAGCTCGATTTCGCCGTGGCCGGTATTCTGGATCGCCAGCGTGGCGGTGTTTCTCGTCTCGATCGACGTGACCGTGCTCTATGCGGCATTTCCCGCTTTGCGACGGGCGTTTCCCGATGCCGACTCCGCCGGCCTGTCGTGGGTTCTGAACGCGTACACGCTCGTCTTCGCCGCGTTGCTCGTGCCGGCGGGCCGCCTTGCCGACTTGCGCGGCCGCAAGCGCACGTTCCTGTTCGGACTCGCCATGTTCCTGGGAGGATCTTTCGGCTGTGGCGTTGCCACCCATGTCGAGATGCTCTGGGCAATGCGCGCGGTGCAAGGAGCGGGGGCGGCGCTGTTGTTGCCTGCATCGCTGTCGATCCTGCTGGCGGCGTTCCCGGTCGGCAAACGGTCAGTGGCCGTGAGCTTGTGGGGCGCAGTCAGCGGCGTAGCCGGGGCATTGGGGCCGAGCCTCGGATCGTTCTTGGTGGATCGCTTCGGCTGGCCCTGGGCCTTCTTTCTCAACCTGCCGCTCGGCGCAATCGCGCTATGGCGGGGATGGCGCATTCTCGACGAGTCGCGTGATCCCGAGCGCGGTGCACCGCTCGATCTGGTGGGGGTGGTCCTGCTGATTCTTGGCGTCGGCGCCATCGCGGTCGGTCTGGTGCGGTCCGAGGCGGTCGGCTGGACTTCGCCGGAAGTGGCATTTGCAATCGCAGGCGGGATGGGCATGCTGGCGGCATTCGTTGCATGGGCTCGCCGGGTACGTACGCCGGCAATCGATCTCTCGCTGTTTCGGGATCGGACTTACTGCTTCATCAATCTTGCTTCGCTGTGCTTCGCGATCGGCTTTGCGATGATGTTTTTTCAGACGTTCCTGTTCACCACGGGTGTCTGGTCGTATTCGCTGACGCGTGCGGGACTGGCCGGCAGCCCCGGGCCGCTGCTGGTTGTTCCCACGGCGATCGTGTGCGGACGATTCGCGGCGCGCGCGGGGCACCGGATTCTGCTGGTGACGGGCAGCCTGATCTCCACGGCGGCGAGCATCTGGTTCGCGCTGGTGCCCGGCGTCAATCCGGATTATGTGCATGCGTGGCTGCCGGGTGCGCTCCTCACTGGGCTGGGGGTCGGCATGGTCATGCCTTCGCTGTCAGCGGCGGCTGTCGCGCATCTGCCGCCGGCGCGATTTGGCGTGGGCTCGGCGGTCAACCAGGCGATACGCCAGGTGGGATCCGTTTTCGGCGTCGCGCTGACGGTTGCCATCACTGGCAATGCGATAGCGCGCCTCGCCGAATTCCGCACCCTCTGTTATCTGCAGATCGCGCTTGGCCTGGCTACCGCGATCCTGTGCGCGCCGGTCGATACCCGACCTCGAGCGCTTGCATCCGCGGCCGCGCGCTGATGCAAGCGTGTCGTCCGGCACGGGTTCGCGCACGAAGCTTTTACAACAACAACATCGATTATCCGAGGGCCTCATGATGACCGGTAGTATTCCCCCCTCCGCTGAGACGGCGGAGCGCTCGTCCCTGCTCGACATTCTTCGAGCGCGCGCCGAGCAAACGCCGGAGCGGATCGCATTTCATTTTCTTCGCGACGGCGAGGACGATGTCGTGAACTGGTCGTACGGGCAGTTCGCCGCCGCTGCCGTCCATGTGCGGGACATGGTTCTGCAGCACCCGCTGCACGAGCGGCGCGTATTGCTGCTGCTCGAACCCGGTCTGGGTTACGTCGCGGCGCTGTTCGGCATCCTGCTGGCGGGTGCCACCGCGGTACCCTCGTTTCCGCCGGCCGGTGCGCGCGCGGTGGCCCGCTTCGCATCGATTTGTCGCGATGCTCGCCCGGACGTGGTCATAGCCGGCAAGCATCATCGCTCACTGCAGCCACAGCTCGACGCGCTCTACGGTGGTCAGCGTGACGCGCCTGCATTGCTGACGCTCGACGAAAGTGCCTTCCACGAAATCGAAGCGTCGGCATATGGCATGCGGGACGCGGTGCGGGGTGTCGACCTGGACCGGCCGGCGCTGCTTCAGTACACGTCCGGATCGACGGGCGAGCCCAAGGGCGTAGTCGTCACGCACGAGAACCTCGTCAGCAACTGCGCGGTGATCGCCGAACGGATCGGCCCGGATCGCGATCGTGTCGGGTGCACGTGGCTGCCGCCGTATCACGACATGGGACTGATGGGCGCGCTGCTGCTCGCGGTGTTCAGCGGCTTTCCGCTCGTGATCCTGTCGCCGCAGCATTTCGTACAGCGGCCGTATCGCTGGCTCAAGGCAATCAGCGATTACCGCGTGACCACCAGCGTCGCGCCGAATTTCGCGTTCGATCTGTGCGTCGACAACATCAGCGACGAAGAGGCGGACACGCTCGATCTCGGCTCGCTGCAGCACGTATTTTGCGGCGCGGAGCCGGTGAGCCACGCGACGCTCGAACGTTTCTTCGCGCGCTTCGGCCGGTATGGCTTCGAGCGTCGCGCCGTGGTGCCCTGCTACGGGATGGCCGAGGCGACGCTCTATGTATCCGGCAAGGTGGGGCGTTCGCCGATCACCCTGATCGATGTCGACAAGGATGCACTTGCTCATGGCCGGTGCGAGCTACACGCGTCGGAATCCGATGTGCGCGGGCGTACCACGCTGGTCGGGTGCGGACCCGTGGCAGCCGGGCATCGGCTGCTGATCGTCGATCCTGAGACGAAGCGCGTACTGCCGGACCGGGCCATCGGTGAAATCTGGTTCAGTGGCCCGAACGTCGCCGCGGGCTATCTGAATCGCGACGACAGCGCCGAAGTTTTCGCGGCCTCGCTCAGTGACGGAGACGGCGAGGGCGAATCCGTGCGCTACCTCCGCACGGGCGACCTCGGCTTTCTGAACGACGGCGAGCTGTTCGTGACCGGGCGGATCAAGGACATCGTGATCGTCGCCGGGCGCAATCTCTATCCGAACGACATCGAGGGATCGGTGCAATCGGCGCACGACGCGATTCGCACGAACGGCGTGGTGGCGTTTTCGATCGACGGCGGTCCAGCGGAGTCGCTCGTCATCGTCGCGGAACTCAAGCGCTCGCGCCGGCTGAATCCCGAGCAAATGCGCGAGGTGCGCGCGGCGATCACGTTGGCGGTCACGCGAGACCACGGGGTGTCGCCGGCGGTGGTGCACCTGGGGCCGACCGGCTCGATTCCGCTTACGACCAGCGGCAAGGTGCGCCGGCAAGCGTGCAAGCAGGCGTTCCAGCAAGGTCGCCTGAGCGCGCTCGAGGCACGCACGTGAGCCGCCCGCCAGCACTTCATTTCCAAATTCCATCGTCGCTTTCTTTCTTCGGAGCCAGTCATGGCTGAAGCGGATTCCTTGGCTTCGCGTACGCCGGCAGCCACCCCTGTCGCGGAAGCCGATACCGACGTGCGCGCACGCAGGCTTGCTTATCTGACCGTGGGCATTCCCGCGCTCGGTTTCGCGCTGGCGATCGCCTACACGTGGATATTCGGCGTTCGCACAACAGACTTCGTGCTGCTGGCGGTGATGTATTTCTCGACCGCGATCGGCGTCGAAACCGGCATGCACCGATATTTTTCGCACCGCTCGTTCAAGGGGCGGCCGATCGTCACCGTGATGCTTGGCGTACTCGGCAGCATGGCTGCCCAGGGGCCGATCCTGTTCTGGGCCGCCACGCACCGCATGCATCACGCGTTCACCGATCAGGACGGCGATCCGCATTCGCCGCGCCCGCGCGCGAACCGGCACGGCAAGCCGAGCCGGCTCGCGGGCCTTTGGCACGGTCACGTGGGCTGGCTGTTCACCGTGCGGCGCGAGAACTGGAGCGCGTATGCCGCGGACCTGCTGCGCGACCGCCTGATCGTCAATCTCAATCTTCGATACGCGTGGTGGGTGGTGCTCGGCCTCGCAATACCCGCGCTCGCGGGTGCGCTGCTCGCGCCCGCGGGGCAGGCCTTGTTCGGGGCCGTCGGTGGCTTCCTGTGGGGCGGCCTCGCGCGGATCTTCCTGCTCGATCAGTCGACATGGGCCGTCAACTCTCTGTGCCACACCATCGGCACCCGCCCGCACGCGACGCGCGACCACAGTCGCAATCTGGGCCTGCTCGCGATCGTTTCGGTGGGCGGCGCGTGGCACAACAACCATCACGCACAGCCGGCCTTCGCCAACAACGATCACACGTTCTGGCAACTCGATCCCTCCGCCTGGATCATCCGCCTGCTCGACGCGCTGGGGCTCGTCACGGAGGTGCGCTACGCCCCGAAGCGCCGCTCGGCGGCCCCCTCAACTTCGCCGTAATCCTGTTAGCGTTTGGAGAATCCTATGAATTCGTCGATTCAGGTTGCACCCGGCGTGACTGCCGCCGGCGGGCTGTCGGCCGCCGACGGTGAGATCCCCGGTGTTTCGCCGCTAAAGGGCAGTGGTGCGCGCGTCAAGCGCTATACCGCCCTGGCCGTGATGCTGGTGCCGCTCGCCGGCTTTGCGCTGGCGGCACGCCAACTCGTGCTGGGAGACTTCACCGTCACCGATCTGGTGCTGTTCGGGGCGTTCTATTTTCTGCACATGGGCGGGATCACGATGGGCTTCCATCGGTATCTCGCGCACAAGACGTTCCGGACCTCGAAATGGTTCGAGGGACTGCTGCTGATCTGCGGGTCGATGGCCGCCCAAGGACCGATCATGTTCTGGGTGACGACGCATCGCCGTCATCATCTGTACAGCGACCAGCAAGGCGATCCGCATTCACCGAACCTGGTCGGAGAGGGCCTGTTCGCCAAGCTGCGCGGCCTCTGGTATGCGCACATGCCGTGGATGCTGGCCGCGGACGTATCGGGCTGGACGTTCTTCGCCCCCGACGTGTTGCGCGATCGCCGTCTGTTTTTCTATCACCGTACCTATGTCTGGTGGATCGTGCTCGGTCTCGTGCTGCCAGCCGGGATCGGTGGCGCCATTGCCGGCTCCTGGCACGGCGCGTGGAACGGTCTGTTGTTCGGCGGTTTCGCGCGGATTTTCCTGGCCAACCAGGCCGCCTGGTGCGTGGGTTCGGTGTGCCACATGTTCGGTGGACGGCCGTTCAGGACAGACGACAACAGCGCAAACAACTGGACGGTCGCCGTGCTCACGTTCGGCGAAGGCCTGCAGAACAACCACCACGCGTTCCCGGCTTCATATCGCCACTCGGTGAAGTGGTACGAGCCGGATCTCAGCGCGTGGGTGCTGTGGACACTCGGCAAGCTGGGCGTCGTGTGGGACCTGCGCCAACCCGGGCCGGCCGCAATCCGGAAGCTCGCCAAGCAGCCGTATTGAAGAAAGTTGCCGTCGTGATTTCGTTCATTTCCCTCGTATAGAAGGATTATTCATCATGTCTCAAGCTGGAATTCTGGGTGGTCTGTTCGGCCGCAAGAAGGCGATGGCCGCCGATATCGGCCCCCTCACCGAAGCGTCGATCCGTAGCTGGCTGATCGACCGGCTCGCCAGGCAGTTGAAGGTGGACCGGGCTGCCATCGACCCCGCGAAGCGCTTCGACGAATATGGCCTCGATTCGATCGTCGCGGTGCAGGTGTCGGGCGATCTGGAGAAGGTCGTCGAGCAGCGGCTGTCTCCGGCGCTGCTGTTCGAACACAACAGCATCGACGAACTGGCGCGCCACCTGTCGACCGAGCTCGGCTTGCAGGCTGCGTAAGCGGGAGATCGACATGACGAAAAAATACACCGTCCCGAGCGCGCCGCCCGCGCGTTTCGACGAATTCCTGCAGAAATCGAAGGCGCTCGAGGGCGTGCGGCTGACCGACGCGATTCCAAAGTCGTTGTACGAACCGCGTGCGTGGCGCGGCGTTCTCGGTTTCGTGGTGAGCTATGCCGCGTACATCGGCGCGATAGTCGGCATCGCGTACGCACCGCACTGGCTGTTCTATGTTCCGCTGTGGCTGCTCGCGGGGCTGGGCGGCTGGGGGTTGCACTGCATCGCGCACGATTGCGGGCACAACTCGTTCTCCCGCTCTCGATGGTTCAACCTGGCGATCGGTCATTTGTCGCTTCTGCCGCTGTTGTATCCGTTCCACGCGTGGCGCCATACGCACAACCTGCATCACGCGAACACCAACAACCTCGAACTCGACACGGACTGGCGGCCCATTCCCGCGCCGCTTTACGATCGCATGTCGTTCCTGAAGCGTCTCGAGTACGCCGGTACCCGCAAGTGGCTGTTCTGGGCAGGTACGGTCAGCTACTGGAGGGAATCGGGATTCCGTCCGGGCTTCTATCCGAAGCGCGAGATGCGGCGCGACGTGAAACGCTCGATTGCGTTCGTGCTGATCGCGTCGGCGCTCTACTTCCCGGCGCTGATCTACTTCACGGGCATCACGGGCCTGTTCCTGTACTTCGTCGTGCCGTGGCTCATGATTCACGCCTGGTTCAGCGCCACGACGCTGATGCACCACACGTCGGACGACATCCCGTTCCTGCCGTCGCAGCACTGGACGCCGAACGCCAGTCGCCTGCTCGTGACGACCGACTACCGGTATCCGAAGTGGCTGCATTTCATGACTCACAACATTTCGGTGCATACGGCGCACCACGTCGCGCCGATCGTGCCGTTCTACAACTTGCCGAAGGCCCAGGCGGCGCTCAAGGAGGCGTTCCCGGGAATGATCCGCGAAAAGGATTTCACGTTCGGCGATCTTTGGCACGTGATTCGTCATTGCCATTTCTACGACACCGAGTCGGGCTACTACCGGAGCCTGTCCCGGGAAGCCGTGCCCGTCGGCGCGCGTACGGCGGCGGAGGGCCGGTGATGGTGTCCGCGAACCATACGGAAGCCTCGCCGATCGCACGGCGCAAGGCGAATGCGCCATCGTTGCGCGTGCAACTGAGCCGCCGTGCGTTCCGGATGCTGAATGCCCTCGCGCCGCGCATTGCCGGGAGGCGGGCGGCCGACGCGTTCGGCTTCACGCGCGGCTACGGGCTGCCTGTCAGCGATCGGGTGCCGCTCGGCGCCACGGAGACGCCGATCGAGGGCAATGCGGATATCGACCGGGCTTATTGCTGGGAGGGTGGGGCGTCGCGCGTGCTGCTCGTGCACGGCTGGGGCACCGACAGTAGCAGCATGCTGAGCTTCGTGAAGCCGATGCAGAACCTGGGCTTCTCGGTGGCGTCATTCGACGCGCCTGCTCACGGTCGTTCGCCGGGCAAGCATACGACGATGACGCAGTTCACCCGCGCGACGGGCGCGGTGCTCGACGCGATCGAAGGCGCGCACGTGGTGATCGCGCATTCGCTCGGGTCGATCGCGGCGGTTTCCGCACTGGCGGAACGCTCGCGCCGCGCATCGTTGCGCTGCATCGTGCTGATTGCTCCGACGAGCGGGCTGACCGAGGTGCTGGAGCGCTGGGCGAGCCGCGACATGGCGCTCCCGCGCCCGGTGGTCGAGCGCATTTTTGCGGAGCTGCATCGCCGCAACGGCGTACCGGTCAGCCATTGGGACATTCTCGCGCGCGGCACGTCGCTCGATGTTCCGGTGCTGGTCGTGCACGATCCGGCCGATTCGGTGGTGCCGTACTGCGAGGCGCAGCGGGTCGTGGCCGGTCTTCAGGAGGCGACGCTGTGGCCGGCCCCGGGCGCGGGGCATGGGCGAATCCTCTCCGACGCGAGGGTGCGCGAGCAGGTGCGCGAATTTGTGACGCGACAGATGTCGAATTTTGGAGAGTTGGCGAGATGAGCACGACAGCGGTGGAGATGCGGACGTTGATGTGTCTGGTGTGCGGCTGGATTTATTCGGAAGAACGGGGGGCGCCGGACGACGGCATCGCGCCGGGAACGCGCTGGGAAGACATTCCAGCCAAGTGGAAATGTCCGGAGTGCGGTGTCGGCAAGGAAGATTTCGAAATGGTATCGATCTGACGTGATGGAGGGGCGCGCGTCGCCTTTCCTCGCGCCCGGCAGCGCAACAGCAGGTTTTACGCGTGTGCCGGGCAGGCGCTGCGCTACCCCTTCCCGGCAGGCGACTCGTGCGGCGGCGGTGCTATCCGTTCAGCCGGAACCGACCTTTGAATGGAGTGTGGAAATGGTTGCACGACAGGTAGTGATCTGCAGTCCCGTCAGAACGCCCATCGGCGCGTTCGGCGGCGCGTTGAAGGACGTTGCCGCGACCGCGCTCGGCGCAGTCGTGGTCCGCGAAGCGGTACGTCGCAGCAACGTCGATCCGGCGGAATTGGCCGCGGTCGTGATGGGCAACGTCGTCCAGGCAGGAAACAAGATGAATCCCGCGCGTCAGGCAGCCATCGGGGGTGGCGTTCCGGTGGCCGTGCCTGCGCTTACTGTGAACCGCGTGTGTGGCTCGGGTGCCCAGGCCATCGTGAATGCAGCCCAGGAAATCTGGCTTGGATTCGGCCCGGTCGCGGTAGCGGGCGGAATGGAAAACATGGACCGCGCCCCGTATCTGCTGGAAAGCGGGCGATGGGGCCATCGCATGGGAAATGCAGGGATCGTCGACAGCATGCTCGGGGACGGCCTCGTCGACGCGTTTTCCAACCGGCATTCCGGATGGCACACGGAGGATCTCGTTGCAGCAATGGGGATCACGCGCGCGCAGCAGGACCGGTGGGCGGCGCGTTCGCAGCAGCGCTTCGCGCAGGCTCAAGGACGCGGGGCGTTCGACCCGGAGCTTGTCGCGGTCGAAATCGAGGGGCGGAAACAGACCGTCAAATTCGCGCGCGACGAGCAGGCGCGGCCGGACACGACGGTCGAGTCGCTCGCCGGATTGAAGCCCGCGTTTCGCTCCGACGGCACCATCACCGCGGGCAACGCACCCGGATTGAACAGCGGTGCGGCGGCGATGATCGTGGCGGAGCGGGAGTATGCCGAGGCGCGCGGTATCGAGCCGATCGCGACGCTCGTGTCGTATGGCGTGGGTGCGGTCGAGCCAGGCATGTTCGGACTGGGGCCCGTGCCGGCAGTCAGGATGGCGCTCGCGCGTGCCGGATGGTCGTTGAACGACGTGGAGCGTTTCGAGATCAATGAGGCGTTTGCCGCCGTGCCGATCGCGGTCGTCCGGGAGCTCGGCATCGACGAGGAACGGGTGAATGTCGAAGGCGGGGCGATTGCGCACGGTCACGCCATCGGCGCAACCGGTGCCGTCTTGACGACCCGCCTTGCGCATTCGATGCGCCGCGATGGTGTGAAACGCGGCATGGTGACGTTGTGCATCGGCGGCGGCCAAGGCATCGCCCTCGCCCTGGAATCCGTCTAACGGCGTCCTGATGCCGGGGCGCAGGCAACCGCCCCGGCTCGCGCCCATCAAGGAGAAGATATGGACCAGCGTTCAGCCCTGGAAGGCATGAATCCCCTTGCCGCGACCGCGTATACGGCAACCGAGACGGCACTTTGGCGCAAGTGGCTGTCCCATTTCGGCGCCGAGCGCGTGCAAGACCTGGACCTCGGCGTGCTGGAGGCGATTGCGTGTTATGTCCGCAAGGGCGTATCGCCTCCGAATGAATAGTGCGCGATTCCAGGCCGCCGAGGCAGCGGCTCACCTTTCCGGAAACACGTCGATGCTCGGGCAAGCGGTGACGCCGTCGTTCGGGCATACGGGCGCGATCGACCTGACGCCAGCGGGGCGATCAGTGCCGCGCAAGGAGATCCATCGGCGGCTGGACACACGCGTGCGATAAAGCGCTTGTGTCCCGGTTACCGGCGCGCTAACGCCCGCTGCCATCCCCGCCAATTGATGACCAAACCGCAAGACCTAGTGCATAGATATCGTTTGCCGCGGCGTTAATGACTATCGACAATCGTGGCTCGAATTCCCGCCGTTGCGCCAGAAGCGCGCCTTGGCGGGCGGCCCCTGTCGGCTATCCCGGCCGTCGCCGCCACCCAGATTACGACGACATGTACGCGTTCACGCCCTCATTCCAGAATCCCGCCGGTTCGCCGATCCGCGAGCTGTTCAAGTACCTCTCCGAGCCGGGGATGATTTCGTTCGCCGGCGGCTACCCGGCCAGCGACCTGTTCGACGTCGACGGCCTGAACACGGCTGCCGAACGCGCGTACGCGCAGCCGGTCCGCTGCCTGCAATACGGCCCGACCGACGGCCTTGCCGAACTGAAGCAGCAACTGATCGCGTTGATGGCGCGCCGCAACGTGACGTGCACGCCGGCCGAACTGCTCGTCACGACCGGCTCGCAACAGGGCCTCGATCTGCTGCTGCGCGTGATGGTCGCCCCGTGCGACGTCGTGTTGACCGAACAACCGGCGTATCCGGCGACGCTGTCGGCGATGCGCCTGCAGCAGGCGCGCATCGTGACGATCCCCGTCGACGGCGATGGCCTCGACGTCGACCGCCTCGCGTCGCAACTCGCATCCGGCGCGATCGTGCAGCCGAAACTGCTCTACACGGTGCCGACCTTCGCGAATCCGACCGGCGCGACGCTTGCGCGCGAACGCCGCCTGAAGCTGCTGCGTCTCGCGGTGCAATACCGTTTCCTGATCGTCGAGGACGATCCCTACGGCGACCTGCGTTTCGCGGGAGAACCGGTGCCGTCGATGCTCGCGCTCGCGAACGAAGTCGAAGGCGCACGCGACTGGATCGTGCACTTCGCAAGCCTGTCGAAAATCGTCGCGCCGGGGCTGCGCGTGGGCTGGACGATCGCGCCGGCCGAGATCGCACGGCGCTGCGTGATCGCGAAGCAGACGGTCGACCTGTGCAGCGCGCCGTGGACCCAAGCCACCGCCGCCGAGTATCTCGCCGCCGGCGCGCTCGAGCGTCATCTGCCGCGCATCACGGCGGCCTACAAGCGCAAGTGCGATGCGATGTGCGACGCGCTGCGCGACGGCTTCGGCGATGCGATCACGTTCCATCGTCCCGAAGGCGGGATGTTCGTGTGGGCGCGGATCGGCGCGGTGTCGTCGGACGTGCTGCTGCAACAGGCGATCGCGAACAAGGTCGTGTTCGTGCCGGGCAAGGCGTTCTTCGCTGACAACGTCGACGCCGCTTCGCTGCGGCTGTCGTTCGCCGCGCCCGACGTCGACGCGATCCGGGAAGGCGTGGCGCGCCTCGTGCGCGCGTATGGTGCGGCGCTGGCCGCGTGAGGAGGAGAGACACATGAGCATCGTCGTCAACGACACCGCACGGATGGACGAAGCGCCGCGCATGGCCGGTATCCGTCCCGTCGAACACAAGTCGTCGCAGATCGGCGCGGGTCCGCAGTACGTCGCCGACGTGCTCGGCCGCTTCGGCGCGGATTCGACCGACACGCGCGACGCCGCACCGGTCGTCCTCGGCTACAACTGAACCGCATGGCGGGGGGCCTGCAACGCAATCCCGCCGCCGAAACGATTAAGCTGGCGTGATCGAACCACGCAGGATCGCCAGATCATCATGTCCGACATCGATATCGAATCGCTCACGGAAACGTACGACCGCCTCTGGTCGTGCCTCGAGTCCGGCGTCGGCGCACAGCGCTCGCCTTTCACCATGGTGCAGGCCGCGACGCTCGGCCTCGACGGCGCGCCGAAGGTGCGCACGATCGTGCTGCGGCAGGTGAGCCGCGCCGATCATCGGCTGTCGTTCCATACCGATGCGCGCTCGGAGAAGGTCGTGGAGCTGCGCCGCGATCCGCGTATCGCGATCGTCGCGTACGATCTCGATTCACTCGTGCAGATTCGCGCGGAAGGCGTTGCGACGATTTGCGACGACGAAGCACAACGTCGCGCGGTCTGGCAATCGAGCCGTCCGCATACGCTGCTGCTGTATCGTGCACCGCTGCGCCCGGGCACGCCGATCGAGTCGCCGGAAGAAGCGCACGTCACCGCAAACCCGGGCACGGGCACGGCGACCACCGACGACGGCTACCGGAACTTCTGCCTGCTCCACGTCACGGTGACGCGCATCGACTGGCTCGACCTCGCCCGCGACGGCCATCGTCGCGCGGTGTTCGACGTGAGCGGCGACGGCTACGAAGGCCGCTGGATCGCGCCCTGACTGCGCGGTCGCGTCCCGGCTACAAACGCGTACAAACCAGACACATCCCCGATACGTCAGACCTTTCAAATGGGCAACGCCGCGCAACCGGCGCCCGCCCGAATGAAAGCGAAGGCGCGCCCCGCCGCGCGGCATGTTCACTTTCCACTTCACGAAAGGAGATGCCGAACGATGTCTTCCACACAGTTTTCCCCGATGCGTCGCCACCTGCTGGCCACTTCCGTGGCCGCCGGCGTATCCGCGATGCTGCCCACCGCGCTGCAGGCGGCAACCGGCGGCGACGGCATACGTCCGTTTACCGCCCATATCCCCGATGAAGCGCTGGCCGACCTGCGCCGCCGCATTGCAGCGACGCGCTGGCCGGGCCGCGAGACCGTCGCCGACGAATCGCAGGGCGTGCGGCTCGCGCGCATGCAGGCGCTGCTCCGTTACTGGGGCACCGACTACGACTGGCGCAAGGGCGAGGCGCGCCTGAACGGTTTCCCGATGTTCATCACCGAAATCGACGGGCTCGACATTCACTTCATCCACGTGCGTTCGCGGCACGCGAACGCGATGCCGATGATCATGACGCACGGCTGGCCGGGTTCGATCTTCGAGCTGCTGAAGGCGATCGGCCCGCTGACGGATCCGACCGCACACGGCGCGAGTGCCGACGATGCGTTCCACGTCGTCGTGCCGTCGCTGCCGGGTTTCGGTTTTTCGGGCCGTCCGACGAAGACGGGCTGGGGCTCCGATCACATCGCGCGTGCATGGGGCGAGCTGATGGCGCGCCTCGGCTATACGCGCTTCGTGTCGCAGGGCGGCGACTGCGGCTCGGTGATCTCGCACCGGATGGCGATGCAGCGCGTGCAGGGTCTGGCCGGGATTCACGTGAACATGCCGGCGACGGTGCCGCCGGATATCGCGACGCTGCTCCAGACCGACGCGCCGGCACCGGCATCGCTGTCGCCGAAGGAGAAGGCCGCGTACGAGAAGCTCGCGACGTTCTACCGCGACAACTGCGGCTACTCGGCGATGATGGTCACGCGCCCGCAGACGGTCGGCTATGCGCTCGCCGATTCGCCGTCGGGTCAGGCCGCGTGGATGTACGACAAGATCTCGCAGTGGACCTACAGCGGCGGCGTGCCCGAACGCTCGATCCCGCGCGACGAGATTCTCGACGACATTTCGTTGTACTGGCTGACTGACACGGCGACGTCCGCCGCGCAGATCTACTGGGAGGATCACTCGAACAACTTCAACGCGGTGGACATCTCGCTGCCGGCGGCGATCACGGTGTTCCCCGGCGAGATCTACCAGGCGCCGCGCAGCTGGGCCGAGCGCAGCTATCGCAACCTGATCTACTTCAACGAAGTCGACAAGGGCGGGCATTTCGCGGCATGGGAGGAGCCGGAATTGTTTGCCCGAGAAGTGCGTGCCGGGTTCCGGCCGTTGCGTCGCGCGTAAGCGGGGTTTGACGGGAAAACGCGGGCCGGTTGCGATGCCGGCCCGCGTTCATTGCGACGTGAGCGTCTTCAACGCGTGCGCAAACCGCTTGTCCGCCAGATACGCGACGTTGAACCGGCAATACGCGGACGGCTGATCGGCCTGCGGCGAGAACACCGCGCCCGGCGCGAGGATCACGCCGCGCTCCAGCATCGCCTGCGCCAGTGCCATCGAATCCGGCCAGCCGGGCATCGCGGCCCACAGATACAGGTTCTGCTCGCTCGGCCGATAGACCTGTGCGCCGAGCCGGTCGAGCGCGTCGAGGGCGGTGCCGGTCGCACGTCGCAGCTTCTCCTGAAGATGATTCGTATGCCGGAGAAAATGCCCGTCGCTGACGATTGCGTCGAGCGTGCGCTCGCAATACTCGGAGCTGCTCACATGGGTCAGCATCTTCACGTCGGCGAGGTCGCTCGCGAGTGCCGCATTGCACGCGAGGAAACCCACGCGCAGCGCTGCCGACACCGATTTCGAGAAACTGCCGATATAGATCGTGCGGCGCAACTGATCGAGTGTCGAGATGCGCGTGAGCGAGCGTGGCCGAAGGTCGGCCAGCGCGTCGTCCTCGACGATGATCAGGTCGTGCGCCTCAGCGAGCTGCAGGATGCGGTGCGCCTTGGCCGCACTGGTATCGGTCGCGGTCGGGTTGTGCCCGACCGATTGCGTGAAGAACAGCTTCGGCCGGTAGGCGGCGATATGCTCGGCCAGCTTCGCGACATCGGGGCCGTCGATCTCGCGCGGCACGCCCACGACGTTCGCGCCGCTCAGCTTGAGCTTGCCGAACAGCGGGTAGTAGCCCGGGTCGTCGACGAGCACGGTGTCGCCGGGGCGCACGAAGTAGCGCAGCACGAGATCCATCGCCTGGTTCGCGCCGTGCGTGAGTACGATCTGCGCGGGCGGTGCCTCGATTTCGTAGCCGGCGAGCTTCTGCTGCAGCGACTGGCGCAGCGGCAGATACCCGAAGCGGCTGCCGTAGCGGAACAGCGACGCGGAGCCGGTACGCATGATGCGCTGCTGGTACTGGTTCAGCCGCGTCTCCTCGAGCCATTCGATCGGCGGGAAGCCTTCGCCCAGATTGAGCACGTCGGGCTTCTCGTGAAGCTGCTCGCGCATCAGCCACACGATGTCCATCGCGCGGTCGAGCGAGTTCGGCTCGTCGATGGTGGGCGCGGCCGTCGCACGCCGCGTGACGAAGAAGCCGGAGCCGCGGCGCGGCTCGATCAGGCCATCGGCGGCGAGCAGCTCGAACGCGCTGATCACGGTGTTCTTCGAACACCCGGACGCCTCGGCGTATTCCCTGATGGAAGGCAGTTTCGCGCCGGCCGGCAACACGCCTTCCTCGATCTGTCTGGCGAGATTGTCCGCCATGGCGCCAGACAGGCTGGCTCTTGCACGCTGTTTCATCGCGATGTTCCGTCGGGCGGATTCACTGTCATGGGTACGGATGTCCGGCTGTCTGGTCGGTCTGTACCTTTTCAATGGGTACAGCGTGACTATTATTCGGCTATCCGCTGCCCGCCGCAACCGTGGCAGGCCACACCGCCACCCCGAGACAGAACGACATCATGTCCATCGATTCCGCGTTGCCGAATTTCCGTGCGCTGACGCCCGCACAACGTTTGTCCCACCTCGCCCGCGTCGTCGGGCTCGGCGATGCCGAGCACGCGCTGTTCGCTTCGCCGGGCGCGCTGCCGCTCGATACCGCGAACGGGATGATCGAGAACGTGATCGGCACGTTCGAGCTGCCGATGGCCGTGGCCGGGTACTTCCGGATCAACGATCGCGACGTGATCGTGCCGATGGCCGTCGAGGAGCCGTCGATCGTGGCGGCCGCATCGTATATGGCGAAGCTGTCCCGCGCGGCCGGCGGCTTTCGCACGTCGAGCAGCGGCCCGCTGATGCGCGCGCAGGTGCAGGTGATCGGCGTCGGCGACCCGTACGGCGCGCGGCTCGCGATCCTGCGGCACGCGGCCGAACTGATCGAACTGGCGAACAGTCGCGACAAGGTGCTCGTCGGCCTCGGCGGCGGTTGTCGCGACATCGAGGTACACGTGTTTCCCGACACGCCGCGCGGTGCGATGGTGGTCGCGCACCTGATCGTCGACGTGCGCGACGCGATGGGCGCGAATACGGTCAACACGATGGCCGAAGCCGTCGCGACCCGCATCGAAGCGATCACCGGCGGGCAGGTACGGTTGCGGATACTGTCCAACCTCGCCGATCTGCGCCTGGCGCGCGCAGAGGTACGGTACTCGGCGCAGACGCTCGCGACCGACGACTATTCGGGCGAAGCGGTGATCGATCGGGTGATCGATGCATACGTATTCGCGGCGACCGACCCGTACCGCGCCGCGACACACAACAAGGGGATCATGAACGGCATCGATCCGGTGGTGGTCGCGACCGGCAACGACTGGCGCGCGGTGGAAGCCGGCGCGCACGCGTATGCGAGCCGCAACGGCCGCTACACGTCGCTGACGACGTGGGAGAAGGCCGACAACGGCGACCTCGTGGGCACGATCGAGATGCCGATGCCGGTCGGGCTCGTCGGCGGCGCGACGAAGACGCACCCGCTCGCGCGTCTCGCGCTGAAGATCATGAACGTGACGTCGGCGCAGGAACTCGGCGAGATTGCGGTCGCGGTCGGGCTTGCGCAGAATCTCGGGGCGCTGCGCGCGCTCGCGACCGAAGGGATCCAGCGCGGCCACATGGCGCTGCATGCGCGCAACATCGCGGTGGCGGCCGGCGCAACCGGCGCGGACATCGACCGGATCGCGCAACGGATGGTCGCGTCGAACGACGTGCGCACGGATTTCGCGGTCGCGTTGCTGGCAGGGCGCAGCGACGGCTGATCCGCGGCCCTCGTGCGGCATGCCGCATGACGCGCCGGTACGGCCGGCGACATATCAATCAAGGAGGAGACACATGGAACAGACCGGTTCAAGCGCCGTATCGGCGGTGCCGCCTCGCGGACGGCCGTCCGCGCATGTCGATGCGTCGGCCGACACGCTCGTCGAGGTGTGGGGCGACACGGTCGCCACGAAACACCTGGCATGGTCGGTCCTGCTCGGCGTCGCGATCAGCCTCGGCGCCTTCGAGGCCGGCCGGTTCGCACTCGCGTCGTTCGTGCGGGATGCGGCCATCGCGCGGGCTTATGCAATGCTGATCGGCCTCGGCGGCTGCCTGCTGGGCGGCGTGCTGTGCGCGTTGCTGTTCAAGCCGAAGCGCACGGTGATCGAGCACGCGGCCGGCGGCCCCGAGCGCGACGAAGCGCTCCGGCAACTTGCCGAAGCATCGGGCGGCCTCGGCGCGGCAAGCGACCTGTCACCGAGTGCGCGTGCCGAAATGGAAGAACTCGGGCTGCTCGACCTGTTCGCTTCCTACGAAGCGTCGTCCGCGCGGGCGCGCACGGGAGGCCGCTGATGGACGCATTCGTGCATGCGTTGCCGTCCGCGCTGGCGATGGGGCTGCTCGGCGCGATCGTGTTCTCGGGCATCGGCCTGATCTCCGGCACGGACGAAACGACGACGATCGCGCCGCTTACGCTGCTCGTCGCGCTGCTCGGCGTGCCGCCCGCCGGCGTGTTCACGTTCTTTCTCGCGGGCGCGGTGGCCAAGCACATCACGCATTCGATCCCGACGGCGCTGCTCGGCATTCCCGGCGACACGATGGCCGCGCCGCTGTTGCAGCAGGCGACGCTGCTGCGCGCGCTCGGCGTACCGCACATCGCGCTGCGCAAGATGATTTCCGGCGCGATCGTCGCCGCGTTCGTCGCGCTGCCGCTCGCGGTGCTGTTCGCGTCGCTGCTCGCACCGTTCGGCACGGCGATCGCGAAGGCCGCACCGTGGGTGTTCCTCGCGGCAGCGGTCGGGATCGCATATTTTTCGGCGGGGCGCTGGGCGTCGGTGCTGCTGCTCGTGCCGTTCGTGATGCTGGTGGTCGGGCTGCAGGCGCTGACCGGTCGTTACGGCGTGAAGCTGAGCGTCAGCTACTTCCTCGGGATCGCGATCGGTCCATTGGTCGCCGACCTGTTCTCGATCCTGTCCCCGGCCGAGCGGCGGCGCATGCGCCGCGACGGGCCGTCGACGTTCGTGCTCGCACCGGACGTGAAGGGCTGGCGCGGTTACTTCCCGAATCCGCTGAAGGTGCTCGACCGCGAACAGGTCGGATGGACGGTCGGGACGGCCGTCGTCTCGAGCGCGACCTTCGTGTTCAGCCCGGTCGCGATGACGGTGCTGATGGGCGAGATCGTCGGCGCGCGCGTGCGCCATGCGTATCAGCGCCTGACGACCGTGATCGCCGCGCGCAACGGCGTGACCGAGGCGACCTACATCGCGGAGGCGCTGATTCCGCTGATCGCGTTCGGGTTGCCGCTGAGCCCGGTGGCGGCAGGCCCGGCCGCGCCGCTGTTCAATGCGCCGCCGCGCTTCACGGTCGACGCGGCGAGCGGGCAAATTCACAACCTGCATACGCTGATGAGCTGGCCGGAGTTCCTCGGCTACGGCCTGCTGTCGATCCTGCTGGCCGCGCTGATCGCGTATCCGCTCGCGATGCATCACGCGCACCGCGCGGCGGCGTTCGTCGCGCGCAAGCTGAGCCACGAGGCGATCATCGCGACATTCGCGGGGCTAATCGTCGTGATCGGCGTATGGGAAGGGCAGTTGCCGGGGCTCGCGGTGATCGTCACGGTCGGCCTGTTCGGCGGGATGCTGTCGCGCCTGTTCGCATTCAACACGGGCGTGCAGTTCATGGGGTATTACGTCGCGGTGCTCAGCGTGCCGGCGATCGTCAAGCTGTTCTGAAGCGCCGGCGCACGGGGTCGCGTGTGCCGCGCGGCCCCGGGACGCGCCGTTTCGCATGCGATTTTTGAATCGCTGTATGTCGTACCGGAACACAGATACGTTGGGATACAAAGCCTCCGGATGGTTCGGCTATAAAGCCGGTGAAGCGATTCACAAGGGCGGCGCGGTGCCACGTGCCGCCGCCGTGAACGGCGATACCTGAACGCCCGCACGCGCCACGGGCCACTTCCTTAGCGATCGACAATGGAGAACGCGTCATGCCTGATACCGTGAATACCCGCCGCCGCCTGATTCTGGGCACGACACTCGCCAGCCTGAGCCTCGCCGACCTCGGGTTCGGCTCGCTCGCACGCGCGCAGTCGGCGCCCGATGCGTCTGCGCCGAAGCGCGCGGCCGGCGCGGCCTCGCTCGGCAAGATCCACCAGATCGACGCGGGCGTGCTGAACGTCGGGTATGCGGATCTCGGACCGAAGAACGGCCCCGTCGTGTTCCTGCTGCACGGCTGGCCGTACGACATCTACAGCTACGCGGAAGTCGCGCCGCTGCTCACGGCGGCCGGCTATCGCGTGATCGTGCCGTACCTGCGCGGCTACGGGTCGACGACGTTCCGCTCGGCCGACACCGTGCGCAACGGCCAGCAGGCGGTGACGGCCGTCGACATCGTCGCGCTGATGGATGCGTTGAAGATCGATCGCGCGGTGTTCGGCGGCTACGACTGGGGTGCGCGCACGGCCGACATCATCGCGGCACTCTGGCCGCAGCGCGTGAAGGCGCTGGTGTCGGTGAGCGGCTACCTGATCGGCAGCCAGGAGGCGAACCGCAAGCCGCTGCCGCCGCAGGCGGAATTCCAGTGGTGGTATCAGTTCTACTTCACGACCGAGCGCGGTGCGCTCGGCTACGCGGCGAACCGCGACGCGTTCAACAAGCTGATCTGGCAACTCGCGTCGCCGAAGTGGCAGTTCTCCGACGAAACCTACGCGCGCAGCGCCGCATCGTTCCAGAACCCCGACCACGTGGCCGTCGTGATCCACAACTATCGCTGGCGCCTCGGGCTTGCGAAGGGCGAAGCCCAATACGACGACATCGAGCGGCGGCTCGCCACCGGCCAGGCCATCACCGTGCCGACGATCACGATGGAGGGCGACGCGAACGGCGCGCCGCATCCGGAGCCTGCCGCTTATGCGAAGAAGTTCACGGGCAAGTATCAGCACCGGACCATCACCGGCGGCATCGGCCATAACCTGCCGCAGGAAGCGCCGCAGGCATTCGCGGATGCGATCCTGCAAGTGGAACACCTGTGATGCGGGCAGACACGGGTGCGTTGCGCCGCGGCGCGCGCCGTGCGCTCGTCGCGGGCGCGCTGCTGGCGGGCGCGTGGTCGGCGAGCGGTCCGGCCGCGTTCGCGGAGCAGCCGAAGCCGGCGGCGTCGCCGATCTACGGCGTGACGATCCCGCCCGGCTACCGCAAGTGGGAAATGGTCGCGCCGGCCGAGGAAGCGGCGCCGCTCGACGAGTTGCGCGTGGTCCTCGGCAATCCCGTCGCGATCCGCGCGCTCGAGCGGTCGACGCTACCGTTTCCGGACGGCACGATCCTCGTGAAGCTCGCGTACAAGCGCAAGCAGTCCGAAGAGTTCGCGCCGGCGACGGTGCCCGGCCAGGCGACGACCGTGCAGGTGATGGTGAAGGATTCGCGCCGTTACGCGTCGACGGGCGGCTGGGGCTTCGGGCGCTTCATCAACGGCGTGCCGGCTGATATCGGTCAGCACCAGACCTGCTTCGCGTGTCATCAGGCGCGCGTGAAGAATCACGATTTTGTGTTCACGCGGCTTGCGCCATGATGTGACCTGACCGGATCGGTCTGACGGAAAGGCGTGCCCCGCGTGGCACGCCTTTTTTCATGGTGGGGGCGGGCGAGCGGTGTGTTGGTTACCGGGTTTGTATCGCACTGTATCGGGAACCGCTGCGGAAACATCGGATTGCACAACGCCCCTGTTTCGGAAACATGCCGGATACGTGAGCGGGTTCTACTGTCGACATGCAGCAAACGTTCGGTGCGAGACGTTCGCACCGGATGCCGAGTGATCGATACCCCAACTTCCTCCAAGGAGAAATCTCATGAAAGCCGCTCGAATCCTCGCAGTTGCCGTGCTCGCTTCGATCCCCGCATTGTCGTTCGCCGATACCGGCCACGGCCTCACGCGTGCCGACGTGCGCGCCGACCTCATCCGGCTCGAGAAGGCCGGCTACAACCCCGCCGGCAGTGAAGCGCATTACCCGGACGATATCGCCGCCGCAGAGAGCGCCGCCGCCGCGGCGCAGCAGGTTGCACGCTCGGACCAGAACGGCCCGTCGAAGTCGCAGGACGACAACGTGGCTGCCGTGTCGGTGCCTGCCACCCGCTACACCGCGGCCGACAAGCGCGCCGCACGGAACGCGCGGACGGACACCGACGATCTGTACGCGCATTCGTGATGCATTGCCGCGCCTGCCGCGCGCGGGCGCGACCGCATCGGAAACACTTCAGATGAACGACACGACGGAAAGGAGCATGAAGATGATCGGTTTGACGAAACGGGTTCTGGTGTCCGCGGCGGTGCTCGGCGGGCTGTTCGGTGCGGTCGCGGCGCAGGCCGCGCCGAAGGAAGACCTGAAGGGCACGAACGTCGTGCTCGTGCACGGCGCATTCGCCGACGGGTCGAGCTGGAACCGCGTGATTCCGCTGCTCGAAGCGCGCGGCCTGCACGTCGTGTCGGTGCAGAACCCGCTGAGCTCGCTGGCCGACGACGCAGCCGCGACGAAGCGCGCGATCGACGAACAGAAGGGCCCTGTCGTGCTGGTCGGCCATTCGTGGGCCGGCGTCGTGATCAGCGACGCCGGCAATGACGACAAGGTGAAGTCGCTCGTCTACGTCGCGGCATTCGCGCCGGACAACGGCCAGTCGATCGCCGATGTCACGCAGGGGTTGCCGGCGCCGTCGTGGGCCGGCGAGCTGCGCAAGGACGGAGGCGGTTTCGCGACGCTGTCGGGCAAGGCGATCGCGCAGGATTTCGCACCGGACCTTCCGCCCGCGCAGCAACGCGTCGTCGCGGCGACGCAAGGGCCGTGGTACGGTGGCTGCATCTCGGAGAAGGTCGCGCAGGCCGCGTGGCATGCAAAGCCGTCGTCGTTCGTTGTCGCGACGCAGGACCGGATGATCGATCCGAAGCTGCAAGAGGCGATGGCGAAGCGGATCGGCGCGACGGTCACGCGCGTGAACGGCAGCCACGTCGCGATGCTGAGCCAGCCCAAGGCCGTGGCCGACGCGATCATCGCGGCCGCGGAACGTGCGAAGCAGGATGCGCAGTGAGTGAATGCGGCGCCGCGTGGCGGATGACGTGGCGCCGTCGGTGATTGTGATGTCCTTTCACGAGGAGAAGTCATGACGCAGCAACTCTGGCAACTGTCGGCGACTGAAATTGCGAAACGCGTGCGGCAACGTGAAGTGTCCGCGCGGGAAGTGGCGGATGCCGCACTGGCCCGCCTCGACGCGGTGAACCCGGCGATCAATGCGGTGGTCGAGCATCGCCCCGACGACGTGCGGCGGCAGGCCGACGACGTCGATCGCGCGATCGCCCGCGGCGACGATCCGGGCCCGCTTGCCGGGGTGCCCGTGACCGTGAAGATCAACGTCGACGTCGCGGCGTTCGCGACGACCAACGGCACGCGGTTGCAGAAAAACCTGATCGCGAGCGCCGACAGCCCGTCGGTGTCGAACCTGAGAAAGGCCGGCGCCGTGCTGCTCGGCCGCACCAATTCGCCGACGTTCGCGCTGCGCTGGTTCACGTCGAACCTCGTGCACGGCCATACGTACAATCCACGCAACCGTTCGCTGACGCCGGGTGGTTCGAGCGGCGGCGCGGCGGCTGCCGTGGCCGCCGGGATCGGCCCGATCGCGCTCGGCACCGACATCGGCGGCTCGGTGCGTTATCCGGCCTATGCGTGTGGCGTGCATGGCATCCGGCCGTCGCTCGGGCGTGTGCCGGCATTCAATGCGTCATCGCCGGAGCGTGCGATCGGCGCGCAACTGATGTCGACGACGGGGCCGATCGCACGCACGATCGACGATCTCGCGCTGGCGCTGCGTGCGCTCGCCGCACCGGACCCGCGCGACCCGTGGCACGTGCCGGTGCCGATCGACGGTCGCCCGGTGCCGAAGCGCGCGGCGCTGTGCGTGCGTCCGCGCGGTCTGGAAGTCGTGCCCGAGGTCGAGGCCGCGTTGCGCGATGCCGCGCGACGGCTCGTCGACGCGGGATGGGCGGTCGAAGAAATCGACGATACGCCGCCGATGCGCGAGGCCGCGCTGTTGCAGGAGCAACTCTGGCTCGGCGACGGATTCGATGCGCTGGCAAACGCGGTGGCGAGCGACGGCGATCCGGGCGCGGCTGCGGTGATCGCCGCCGTGCGCGGCAAGGTGCGCGATCTGCCGGCCGACGTGATCAGCCGTGCGCTCGTGCGGCGTACGACGCTGACGCGGCAATGGCGCCTGTTTCTCGACGAATATGCGGTGTTGTTGTTGCCGGTGTCGTCTGAGCTTCCGTTTCCCGACGATCTCGATCGGCAAGGGCCGGAAGCGTTCGAGCGCGTATGGGAAGCGCAGCTCACGCTGCGGGCGCTGCCGGCGATGGGGCTGCCGGGGCTCGCGGTGACGACCGGGATCGTGAACGACGTGCCGGTGGGTGTGCAGGTGGTTGCCGCGCATCATCGCGAGGATCTGTGCTTGCTCGCGGGGCGTGACATCGAGGGGCGCGGCGCGCCGATCGTGGCAGTCGATCCGGTACGCTGATGCGGTGACGGGCGTGATGCGTCGACGATGCGCCACGCCCGTCGGCCATCGATCCATCGTTCCATCGAAGCGCGCCGTTCGACCCGGCGCGCGATTTCATTTCGGATTCCGTTTCAACGTGTGGCGCATCGCGCGCAGGGTGTCGCAAGTGGCCCTTTTCCGTGGCGATGCGGGGCCGTAATGGCGCTCAGCGCCCTGCCAGCATCCGCCCGCCAAGCCCCATCAGCAGCAGCCCGGCCGTCGTATCGAGCACGGCCTTGCGCCGGATCAGCAGCCGCCGCACCGACGGGTGCGACGCGAGCAGCGCCATCGTGCAGTACCACGCGCCCGAAATGCCAATCGACAGCGCGACGACCGCGAGATCGAACCACGCCGGCGCATGGGCCGGCACCATCAACGCGAAGATACTGCCGTAGAACGCGACGGATTTCGAGTTCGTCATGCTGACCACGTAACCCTTCTTCGCGGCATGCCAACCGGAGGACGCGGCCGGCGCGGAAACGGCGAGCGGCTGGCGCGCGGTCAGCACCATTTTCAGGCCGAGCCAGATCAGGTACGTGGCACCCGCCAGCCGCAGCGCGCTGTGCACCCAGGCGACGTGGGTCACGAGCAGGCCGAGGCCGGCAACCGCGATCGCGGCCCAGGTGCCCGATGCGGCCGCGAGGCCGAGCCCGGTCATCACGCCGGCGCGGCGCTGCGCGACCGCGGTCGACGTGACGATCACGAAGTTCGGGCCGGGGCTGGCCACGCTCAGGAGCAGGACGCCGGCGAGCGGCAGCAGGGGGGCGATGGTGGTCGACATGGCTTGGGCGGCGAAGCGACGGAAGGAGCGTTCATCTTACCCGAGCGCGACGCACCGGCCGTCGCACGGCTGCGACCGCGATTGTTGACGGCGTTGGAAAGGTCCAATCCAGAAAGAGCAATAGGTGCCGCGAATATGACCGATTATTCTCCCGAGCGCTATACCGGCAGGCGGACACGAATGCTGTCGGACTGCTTACAAAATCAATCGCTCAGGGAGGCATTTCATGAAACGCATCGTCGTATCCGGTGGTGTCGGCGCAGTATTCGTCTTGACCGCGGCATCGTCCGCATTTGCGCAGAGTTCCGTCACGTTGTATGGCCTCGTCGATACGGCGATCCGTTATCAGACGAATGCCGGCCCCGACGGGAAGGACCTGATCGGAATGACGGTCGGCCCCGAAACGCACAGCCGCTGGGGCTTGCGCGGCAGCGAGGATCTCGGCGGCGGCCTGTCGGCGATCTTTCGTCTGGAGAACGGTTTCGAGCTCGGCGACGGCAAGCTGCACGTCGCGAACACGCTGTTCAGCCGGCAGGCATACGTCGGCCTGTCGAGCGACCGGTACGGCTCGCTGACCTTCGGCAACCAGTACGCTCCGCTGTACGACACGATGGGCGACGTGTTCGATCCGATGACCGTCGGCGACTACTGGCAGGACAGTTGGGCGTACAACGGCATCGGCAATTACCTGACGGTGCCGAACTCGGTGAAGTACAAGTTCTCGTACAGCGGCTTCAGCGTCGATGCGATCTACGGGTTCGGCAATCATGCCGGCGCGATGGGCCTCGACAGCACGTACGGTGTCGAGCTGACCTACGCGCAAGGACCCGCGTCGATCAACGCCGGCTACCAGCAGACCTCGGTGTCGTCGGTGAACGGCAGTTCGGTCAACGGCGCGAAGGTGAGCTTCGTGCACGTGAGCGGCGCGTATCAGGTCACGCCGTCCGTGCGCCTGCTGGCCGGCTGGCTGCACGGTCAGGACAAGACGGGCACGACGGACTTCAACATGCAGCAGGCCGGGGCGCCCACGCTCGGCGGCGGCAGCCCGAATCGCATCGACGATACGTTCTACGTCGGCGCGAACTGGCAGGCCACCGCACCGCTGCTGATCACGGTGGCCGGCTATTACGGCCATGCGCGCAATGCGGAGCGGCTCGACGGCACGCTCGGCTCCGGGATCAACTACTCGGCGACCGTGCTGGCCGAATATGCGCTGTCGAAGCACACCGAGGTGTACGGCACGGTCGATTTCGCACGCGGCAACGGCGCGTTCGCGGCCGACTATCCGGGTGCCACCAACCGGCTCACCGGCAAGGTCGACCAGATCGGCAGAACCAACAACGTCGGGGCCGCGATCGGCCTGCGCCAGATGTTCTGACGACGGCGCGCGCGGCTGGCGCGAAGCGTGCGGCGAGGAGAAGGCGGCGTGCGCCGCCTTCATCCGTCACGACGCGACGCGAATCACGACCTTGCCGAAATGCTGTCCCGACTGCAGGCAGGCATAGGCCTGCGGCGCTTCGTCGAAACCGAACACGCGATCGACCACCGGCTTGATCCGTTTCGCGTCGACGAGCCGCACGACGTCGTCGAGCATCGCGCGGCTGCCGACCATGAAGCCGTGCAGCTTCCGGAAGCCGCCGATCAGCGAAAGCAGCCCGAGTTCCGGGCCGCCGAAGCTGCTGAGGCCGCCGATGACCGATACGATGCCGCCCATTTTCGTCGCGGCGACCGAGCGCGCGAGCGTATCGCGTCCGCCGACTTCGATGACGAGATCCGCGCCCGCACCGTCGGTGAGCCGCAGCACTTCATGCTGCCATTCGGGTGTCGTGCGGTAGTTGATCGTTGCGTCCGCACCGAGTGCGCGGGCGCGTTCGAGCTTTGCATCGCTCGACGAGGTCACGATCGTGCGCAGTCCGGCCGCATGCGCAAGCTGCAGCGCGATGATCGATACACCGCCCGTGCCGAGCAGCACGACCGTCGCGCCCGGTCCCAGCCCGCCGTCGACGAACAGCGCATTCCACGCGGTGATGCCCGCGCACGACAGCGTTGCCGCCTCGTCGTAGTCGAGATGCGCGGGAATCGCGACGAGCGCGGTTTCGTCGGAGACGAAGCGTTCCGCGAGCACGCCGTCGAAATGCGAGCCGGGTGACCCCGAGACCTTCCGCGGCGTGGGCGGCCCGTCGATCCAGCGCGGGAAATACGTGTTGATCACGCGATCGCCCGGCTTGAACCGCGTGACGTCGCGACCGGTTTCGACGACTTCGCCCGCGCCGTCGGCGACGGGTATCAGCGCTTCGGTGCCGATGCCGAGATAGTCGCCGCGCGCGAACATCAGGTCGCGATAGTTCAGTGCGGCCGAGTGGATCTTCACGACGACGTCGGTCGGCCCGACCGGGCGAAGCGTCGCGTCGACGCGACGGAGCCCGGCAATGCCGTCCCCCGGTTTGATTTGCCATGCATGCATGTCGACTCCTTTTTCGAGATGGACCGGACTATCATAGTGTTGCGCAGCGGGACGCATTGGCGAGAATTCGGCCAACGATTGTCGCCGTGGCGGACACAAACCTGTCATCCCACCGGAGCGGAATTGCATGGACGAGCGGCTGAGAGGCATCGCCGAATTTGTCGACGTCGTGGAGTCGGGCAGCTTCGCGGCGGCGGCGCTGCGCCTCGGCATGACGCGCTCGGCTGTTGCGAAGATCGTCGCGCGGCTCGAACAGCGGCTCGGCGCGCGGCTCTTGCAGCGCACGACGCGCCAGATCGGCTTGACCGACGAAGGGCTCGTCTATTACGAGCAGTGTCGGCGGTTGCTGGCCGAACTCGGCGAGACGGAAGCCGCGCTCGACGCGGGCCGGCGCGAGCCGACCGGGCGCGTGCGGGTCAGCGTGCCCGTGCTGTTCGGCCGGCAATGCGTGGCGCCCGTCGTGCGGCGCCTCGTCGAGCGCCATCCGCGGCTTGAAATCGACGTGTCGTTCAGTGATCGCGTCGCCGATCTCGTCAACGACGGCTTCGACATCGCGGTGCGTATCGGCCCGCTGGCCGACACGAGCGCGCTGGTCGGCCGCAAGCTTGGGGTGCAGCGCATGGGCATCTGCGCGTCGCCGACCTATCTCGATCGTCATGGCCGGCCGTCGGGGCTCGACGAACTCGCGCTGCACGACGGCATCGCCTATTCGCGCGGCGGGCAGCCGACGCCGTGGCGCATCATCGGCGCCGACGGCGCGGTGCACGACCATCGCCCGGCAGGCCGCCTGCGATTCGACGACCTGCAGGCGATCGCAGACGCGGCGGCATCCGGCGCGGGCCTCGCGTGGCTGCCGTGCTGGCTGATGGCGCCGTACGTGCGCGACGGCCGTCTCGCGCTCGTGATGGACAGCGACAGCGTGTCGGGCGCCGAAGTGTTCGCGGTGCGGCCGGCGTCGCGCAACGTGCCGATGAAGGTGCGCGTCGTCATCGATGCGCTCGTTGACGAGATTCCGCGCATGCTGGCGTCGGACGACGCGGACGGCGAGCACGTGCCGCAGCGCATCGTCCACGCTTCGTAGCCACGACGCACGCGCTCGCGTTTGCGCACAGGTTCGGCCGCGACCTGCCGACCGAAGCCGAATGGGCATGCGCGGGCAAGGCCGGTCGCGACGACGCATCGCTCGACACCCGGCTACCTCGGCGAGGAGGCATGGGAGAACACCGAGGCGGGGCCGATCCAGAACGTTTGCTACCGGGAATCGGAAGCCGCGCTGCAACAGTTGATTCGGCATCCCGCGCATCTGGAAGCGAAGGCGAAGCAGGCACACTTCCCGGACGTTCGCGTGAACGACGCACCGTTCAGTTTTCGCGTTGCTGGGCGACGTCGCGCGGCGCGTCCGTCTGCGTCGCGCGCTCCCAGATCGGGAACATCGTGTTCTGTACCGACGTCTGCGCGTCGATCACCTTGCGATGATCGATGCCGGGCAGGTCGAGCAGCCGGTCGACCGCCGCCTTCGCGCCTTCCGCGTCCTGCGGGAACGCGCAGGCAAGCTGCTTGCGCGTGTCGAACAGCATCCACCACACGTCCGACACGAACGGCCCCTGGTCGTTGGTCTCGATCGCCACCGCGCCGAGTGCGGACAGCGCGATTCCGCGTATCGCGCCTTGCGGGTCGATTGCGCTGATCTGCGTGTCGGTCGCGGTGACGGTCCATCCGCCCGGCTTGCCGATCGAGCGGATCGGCACCGTGCCGGCATTCGACGCATCGGCGGCGCCGTTTTCTGCCGCGGCGGAAACCTCGCCCGTCGCGACAGCGCCTCTCATCTTGCGCTCACCGACCCACGGCAATGCCGCCGCGCCGACCATCGCCGCGATCCACAGGTAGTACCCGAATCCGAAATCGCTGATCGTTTCGACCCGTGCGTCGGTCGGCAGCGTGTGCCACGCGAGCGCGAGCACCACGACGACGCCGAGCAGCCCCGACACCGTCCGGTTCGGCTTGACCAGCGCGGCGACCAGCAGCGGATTGCCGAGCCAGGCGAACTGCAGGTCGAGCATCCCGAGCCAGCCGAGCGCGAGCACCGTGTAGCCGTGCCACCAGCTCACCGCACCGGCCCCATTGGGCGGCTCGGCGAACGCGGGCAGCAGCAGCGACGCGACATACACGGCGATGACGACGATGCGCGCGCGTTTCAGGGAAGGAGGGAAAGCCGTGCGAGTCTGCATGTCTGCCTTCTTGTTTCTTGTCGTGCAGGGGCGTGCGAAACGATGAATGCCTGACGGCCATGCCGGCATTCACAACGCGAAGCGGGTGTCACAAGTGTCGAGTGCGATTGTGTGCGATTCGCGCGGCGATGTCGAACCACCTCAAAGCGCCTCGACCAGCATCCGGTTGCTCTTCTCGCAATACTCGTGACATGCGGCCCGCGCCGCGATCGACGCCCCGTGCACGAACTTCGGCGCGTCCGCCCGCCGCGACATCGACACGACGATCGACGGCGGCGACGGCTGCAGCGGTAGCTCGACGACCTCGCCGCTGGCGATCAACGCATCGACGAACAGCACCGGAATTGCCGCCACGCCGTAGCCGTCGCGCACGAGCTGCACGATCACCGAGATCGACGGCGAGCCGGTGATGCGCGTCTCCGACAGCGGCACGCCATGCGCGTGCGCCAGCGTGCGCACGATGTCCTCGAGCGCGCGGTGGGGCGCGGTGCCGCGACCGTAGGTCAGGATCGGCTGGCGCAGCACCTGCCGTGCGAGGCCCGTGCGCGTGGTGGGCAGCAGCCCCGCGCGCGCGATCCAGCGCACCGGATAGTTCGCGAGCGCGTCGCAGACGACCGATGCCTCGTCGCTGCCCTCCACACGAATGATCAGGTCGAGTTCGCCGGCCATCAGCCGGCGCTGCAGCACGACGCTGACGTCGACGGTCAGGTCGATCTCCAGCTGCGGATAGTCGGCGGCGAGGCGGCGCAGGTAATGCGGCAGCCAGCTGTGCACGACCGTCTCGATCACGCCGAGCCGCAGCTTGCCGCGCAGCGCGCTTTCGCCGGCAGCGGCGGCCTGCAGCTCGTGCGTGGCTTCGACGACGGCCTTCGCATAGCCGAGCAGATATTCGCCGTTCGGCGTGAGCCGGAACTCGCGGCTGTCGCGATCGACGAGCACGGTCTGCAATTCGTCCTCGAGCGCCTTCAGGCGCTGCGAGATCGCGGCCGGTGTCGCGTGCAGCGCGGCGGCCGTCGTGCGGAAGTTGCGCAGCTTCGCGAGCGTGACGAAGGTTTCGAGGAAACGCGTATTCATGGCGATCGGGCGGACGGTGGATGCGCAGCTTGCCGGTGAAGAAAAGTGAACGGGACCGGGGAAAACCCCGAGATCCGTTAAGAAATTCTATACACGCGGTGCAAAAAAACTCGTTGGCGACGAAATTTTTTCTTTTCTATTCTTCGCCGTATCCGCTGACGCAACCGTCATCCCGACGACATATCGATCTGCCAACGACCATCATGACGCCTACCGAATTCCGCCAGTCCGTACGCAGCGGTGCATTCCGCAGCCCGACGGCCGGCCAGTGCGGCCCGTTCGCGCAAGCGAACCTCGCGATCCTGCCGGACGTGTACGCGCACGATTTCCTGCGCTTCTGCCAGGCGAACCCGAAGGCGTGCCCGCTGCTGGGCGTGGGCGAACCGGGTGCGTTCCGGCTCGACGTGCTCGGCGAGGATCTCGACATCCGCACCGACGTGCCGAGCTACAACGTATACCGCGACGGCCGCCTGACCGAGCGGGTCGAATCGATCGAAGCGCTGTGGCGCGACGATTTCGTCGTGTTCGCGATCGGTTGCTCGTTCTCGTTCGAGGACATGCTGGCGCGCGAAGGGATCGGGTTGCGCCACATCGAGGAGGGGCGCAACGTGCCGATGTACCGCACGTCGATTCCGAATCGCCGCGCGGGGATCTTCGGCGGCCAGCTGGTCGTGTCGATGCGCCCGCTGCGCGGCGCCGACGCGATCCGCGCGGTGCAGATCACGAGCCGGTTCCCGGGCGTGCACGGCGCGCCGGTCCATATCGGCCATCCGCGTGAACTCGGCATCGCCGATCTCGGCGCCCCCGATTTCGGCGACGCGGTGACGGTGCGCGACGACGAACTGCCGGTGTTCTGGGCGTGCGGCGTGACGCCGCAAACCGCGCTGATGGAGGCGAAGCTGCCGCTCGCGATCGCGCATACGCCCGGCTACATGCTGATGACGGACATCACGAACGCGTCGCTGGCCGTGTTCTGATCCGGCTGGCGCCGGCGGCCCGCACGGTTGCTGGTCTGGCCCCGACGCGGCGGCGCGTCGCGACCGCAGACGATCCGCCCGACCAGAGGGCGGCGCGCAGCCGCGGCCCGGCGATCGCTAGCACGACGTACGACACACCACGCACCACGCACCACGCACCACGCACCACGCACCACGCACGACACGCACGACACGCACGACACGCACGACACGCACGACACGCACGACACGCACGGTTTCGACCGCACATTTCGACAGGAGCTTCACCATGGAAAGCAAGACCCTCGCGGCGCCCGCCGCCGACCCCTCGGGCCCCGCGCGCAACGGCCTGTTCGGATGGTATGCGGACGCGCAGCCGCGCGAGCGACGCGCGTTCTGGAGCTGCAAGGTTGGCTACATGCTCGACGGGATGGACACGCAGATGCTGTCGTTCGTGATCCCGACGCTCGTCGCGACCTGGGGCATCTCGCTCGCGGACGCCGGCTTCATCGGCACGATGACGCTGCTCGCGTCGGCGGCGGGCGGCTGGATGGCGGGCATCCTGTCCGACCGGATCGGCCGCGTGCGCACGCTGCAGCTGACGGTGCTGTGGTTCGCGGTGTTCACCGCGCTGTGCGGGCTCGCGCAGAACTACCACCAGCTGCTCGCGGCGCGCGCGCTGATGGGCTTCGGCTTCGGCGGCGAATGGACGGCCGGCGCGGTGCTGATCGGCGAAGTGATCCGCGCGCGCGATCGCGGCAAGGCGGTCGGCCTCGTGCAGTCGGGCTGGGCGATCGGCTGGGGGCTGTCCGCGCTGCTGTATGCGCTGCTGTTCTCGGTGCTGCCGGCCGAGCAGGCATGGCGCACGCTATTCCTCGTCGGCCTCGCGCCTGCGCTGCTGGTGGTCGTGATCCGCCGCTACGTGAAGGAGCCCGACGTCTACGAGAAGGAGAAAGCCACGCAGGCGAAGGTGGCAGACGCGCCGCGCCTCACCGAGATCTTCGCGCCGAAGCTGCTGTCGACGACGCTGCGCGCGGCGCTGCTGACGACCGGCGCGCAAGGCGGCTACTACGCGATCACGACCTGGCTGCCGACGTTCCTCAAGACCGAGCGGCACCTGACCGTGATGGGCACCGGCGGCTATCTCGCGATGATCATCCTCGGCTCGTGGGTCGGCTACCTGACGAGCGCATACCTGACCGACCGCCTCGGCCGCAAGCCGAACTTCATCCTGTTCGCGGTCGGCTCGATGGTGATCGCGTTCTCGTACACGTCGCTGAACCTGACCAACGCGTCAATGCTGTGGCTCGGCTTCCCGCTCGGTTTCTTCGCATCGGGCATCTTCTCCGGGATGGGGGCGTTCCTCACCGAACTGTTCCCGACTCGCGTGCGCGGCTCCGGGCAAGGCTTCTGCTACAACGTCGGCCGCGCGATCGGCGCACTGTTCCCGTTCCTGATCGGCGCGCTGTCCAAACAGTACGGGCTCGGCATGAGCATCGGCATCTTCGCGGTCGCCGCGTACGGCGTGGTGATCGTCGCGGCGCTGACGCTGCCTGAGACGCGCGGCCGCGAACTCGACGCTGCCTGAACGCGCACCCGCCCGCCACCGTTTTACCGCTCCCTGTTCATCGAAGCCCTCACGCGGCGCGCGACGCGCGCCGTGCGGCGGCGCTCGTCTTTCGAATCAACGACGCATCGAGTTCATCGCCATGACTGATCGACACATCTTCCCCGTTTCCTCCGACGCCGCGCGCTGGCAATTCTGGATCGACCGCGGCGGCACCTTCACCGACATCGTCGCGCGCCGGCCCGACGGTTCGCTCGTCACGCACAAGCTGCTGTCGGAGAACCCCGAGCAGTATCGCGATGCGGCCGTGGCCGGCATCCGCCACCTGCTCGGCCTCGCCGACGGCGAGCCGATTACGCCCGAACGCGTCGACATGGTGAAGATGGGCACGACGGTCGCGACCAATGCGCTGCTCGAGCGCAAGGGCGAACGCATTGCGCTCGCGACGACGCGCGGCTTTCGCGACGTGCTGCGCATCGCGTACCAGAACCGCCCGCGCCTGTTCGACCTCGACATCGTGCTGCCGGATGCGCTGTACGAGACCGTCGTCGAAATCGACGAGCGGATCGGCGCGCACGGCGACGTCGTCGTGCCGCTCGACGTGCAAGGTGCGCAAGCAGCGTTGCGCCGCGTGTTCGACTCGGGCGTGCAGGCACTGGCCATCGTGCTCATCCATGGCTATCGCTACACGGCGCACGAACGCGCGCTGGCCGACCTCGCGCGCCGGATCGGCTTCACGCAGGTGTCGGTGTCGCACGAGGTGTCGCCGCTGATGAAGATGGTGTCGCGCGGCGACACGACCGTGGTCGACGCGTACCTGTCGCCCATCCTGCGCCGCTACGTCGAGCAGGTCGCGCACGAGATGCCCGGCGTGAACCTGCAGTTCATGCAGAGCAGCGGCGGCCTGACGCGCGCCGATGCGTTCCAGGGCAAGGACGCGATCCTGTCCGGCCCGGCCGGCGGCATCGTCGGAATGGTGCGCGCCGCGCGCGCGGCCGGCTTCGACCGCGTGATCGGCTTCGACATGGGCGGCACGTCGACCGACGTGTCGCACTACAACGGCGAATTCGAGCGCGTGTTCGAGACGCAGGTGGCCGGCGTGCGGATGCGCGCGCCGATGATGAGCATCCATACGGTCGCGGCCGGCGGCGGCTCGGTGCTCGGTTTCGACGGCGCGCGCCTGCGAGTCGGGCCCGAATCGGCCGGCGCGAACCCGGGGCCGGCCGCGTACCGGCGCGGCGGCCCGCTGACGGTGACCGACTGTAACGTGATGCTCGGCAAGATCCAGCCCGATCACTTCCCGCGCGTGTTCGGCCCGCATGCGGATGAGCCGCTCGACCGCGACGCCGTGGTCGCGAAATTCGCCGCGCTCGCCGACGAGATCCACGCGGCGACCGGGCGGCGCGACACGCCCGAGGCGCTGGCCGAAGGGTTCCTGGAAATCGCGATCGGCAGCATGGCGAACGCGATCAAGAAGATCTCGGTGCAGCGCGGCCATGACGTGTCGCGCTACGTGTTGACGACGTTCGGCGGCGCGGGCGGCCAGCACGCGTGCGGCGTGGCCGACGCGCTCGGGATGACGCAGGTGTTCGCACATCCGCTCGCGGGCGTGCTGTCCGCCTACGGGATGGGGCTTGCCGACCAGACCGCGATGCGCGAGCGCGCGGTGGAGGCCGTGCTGTCCGATGAATCGTTGTCGGCGCTGAATGCCGCGCTCGACCGGCTGACCGACGAAGCCGTCGGCGCGCTGCTCGAACAGGGCGTGCCGCCGGAGCGCATCGCGACCGAGCGTCGCGTGCACCTGCGCTATCAGGGCACCGATTCCGCGCTCGACGTGCCGGCCGGCAGCGTCGCGGCGATGCAGCAGGCGTTCGAAGCCGCATACCGGCAGCGTTACGCGTTCCTGATGCCCGGCACGCCGCTGGTCGCCGAACTGGCATCGGTCGAGGCGATCGGCCGCTCCGATGCGCCGGTCGAGATCGCACCGCTCGTGCCGCGCGACGAGGGCGCGGCGCCGCACGCGCACGGCGCCGTGCGTTTCTATTCCGGCGGCCAATGGCATGACGCGGCGCTGTACGTGCGCGCCACGCTGCTCGCCGGCGACGCGATCGATGGCCCCGCGATCGTCGCGGAGAAGAACGGCACGACCGTCGTCGAACCCGGCTGGCGCGCGCGGATGACCGCGCAGGGCAACCTCGTGCTGACGCGCACGACGCCGCTGCCGACGCGCCGCTCGCTCGGCACCGACGCCGACCCGGTGCGGCTCGAGATCTTCAACAACCTGTTCATGTCGATCGCCGAGCAGATGGGGCTGCGGCTGCAGAACACCGCGTATTCGGTGAACATCAAGGAGCGGCTCGACTTCTCGTGCGCGATCTTCGACGGCGACGGCAACCTGATCGCGAACGCGCCGCACATGCCCGTGCACCTGGGCTCGATGGGCGAGAGCATCCGCACGGTGATCGAGCGTAACCGCGGCCGCATGCGCGACGGCGACGTGTTCATGCTGAACGACCCGTATCACGGCGGCACGCATCTGCCGGACGTGACCGTCATCACGCCGGTGTTCGCGGACGGCTCGGACACACCGTTGTTCTACGTCGGCTCGCGCGGCCACCACGCGGACATCGGCGGCACCACGCCGGGCTCGATGCCGCCCGATTCGACGCACATCGACGAAGAGGGCGTGCTGATCGACAACTGGCAGCTCGTGTCGGCGGGCGCGCTGCGCGATGCCGACACACGCGCGCTGCTCGCGTCGGGCCGCTATCCGGCGCGCAACGTCGAGCAGAACATGGCCGATCTGCGCGCGCAGATCGCGGCGAACCAGAAGGGCGTCGACGAACTGCGGCGGATGGTCGAGCAGTTCGGCCGCGACGTCGTGCTCGCGTTCATGCGACACGTGCAGGACAACGCGGAGGAGGCGGTGCGGCGCGTGATCGGTGCGCTGCAGGACGGCGCGTACCGCTATCCGCTCGATAACGGCGCGGAAATTCATGTCGCGATCCGCGTCGATCGCACGGCGCGCCGTGCGGAGATCGACTTCACCGGCACGTCGGCGCAGCTCGACAACAACTTCAACGCGCCGAAGGCCGTCTGCATGGCCGCGGTGCTGTACGTGTTCCGTACGCTGGTCGGCGACGACATCCCGCTGAACGCCGGCTGCCTGAAGCCGCTGACGGTGATCGTGCCGGCGCGCTCGATGCTGAACCCCGAGTATCCGGCGGCGGTCGTGTCGGGCAACGTCGAGACGTCGTCGGCGATCACCAATGCGCTGTACGGCGCGCTCGGCTGCGTCGCATCGAGCCAGGGAACGATGAACAACTTCACGTTCGGCAACGATCGCTACCAGTACTACGAGACCATCGCCGGCGGCAGCGGCGCGGGCGACGGTTTCGCGGGCGTCGGCGCGGTGCAGACGCACATGACGAACTCGCGGCTGACCGACCCGGAGGTGCTCGAGTGGCGCTTCCCGGTGCGGCTCGACTCGCATCGGCTGCGCGCGGGCTCCGGCGGCGGCGGGCGCTGGCGCGGCGGCGACGGCGCGGTGCGGCGGATCCGCTTCCTCGAGCCGATGACTGCGTCGATCCTGTCGAACAACCGGATCCACGCACCGTTCGGCGCGGCGGGCGGCGAGGCCGGCGCGCTCGGCCGCAACACGATCGAGCGGGCGGACGGCACGGTCGAGACGCTCGAGCACGTCGGCCGCGCGCAGATGGCAGCGGGTGACGTGTTCGTCGTCGAAACGCCGGGCGGCGGCGGTTACGGCGCGGCGGGCTGAGCGGCGCGGCGAGGCAATGCAACGCGCGGAAGCGGTGCGGCGGCGTGCCCGCCGGACGGTTTTTGCGCGTGGCGGCCGGGTAATCGCACCGGTTCCATCGCATGCCGCCGCCGTGCCTGCGCGAGGCGGCGATATGGTCGCTCGCACTAATCGGCCCGCTATTGCACGACTCATGGGAATAATGACGCGCATTCCCGCATGAACGGAAATGGAAATTCCCCATTCCGCGTGCCGCCCAATGCGATCCGACCCCGCCAGAGCGCAATTGGGGGTGGATCATGTCTGGGCGATGGCAATTCCCCGCAAACGCCCGCCTGGCAAGGCGCGCCGAGGGATCCGCCGGCCCCGCTCAGGGCCGCTGCGAGCACCCGCGCGCCGGTCGCCGATCACGAAAAATCCCGCGTGCCAATCGAGTGCCGATTCCTTGACACCCCGTGTCAAATGTGAGTGCCAATCCTTGTCGTCATTTGATAAGATGGCTTCCATCATTCGCTTGGAAACCTGCGCGCGACATGCGCGAACGCCGGTTCGCATTGGTTGGAAACAAGTACGGAACGAGGGCCGCTGGCACAGTCATCACGACTGCCCCGCCGGGTACGCATGGAGCGCGCCCGGGGAACGGTGGCGGCCGGCTCGCCTCCGTCTACACTGTGCGTTTTTTCTGGATCGGGGCGTGTCCATGGATGACGAAAACGATAGCGCCGTGCTCGAAGCGCATCTCGGTACGCGTAGCCCATGCTGGCGTCTCGGCAGCGACAGCAATGCGCTCGAACTGGCCGCCGTTCGCGGCATGACCAATGTCGCGGTGGCACTGACCGGCGAGCAGGCTGCGCGGATCCGCGTGCTGACCGGCGTCACGTCGCACCTCGTGCTCGAACTCGCGCTGTTCGGCGATCCGGTCAGCCTCCATCTGGTCGGCCGGAAGGTCGATACCGCCAATTGGGCCGGCACGGCCTCCGCCTATTCCGATACCGCGTCCGTCGCGAGCGACCTCGCGCACGGGCTCGCGTTCGCCGAGCAGGTCGTGTCCGAAGTGAATTCGCTCGTCGTGATCCTCGACCGCAACGGCATGGTGCAGCGCTTCAACCGTCTGTGCGAGGAAGTGACGGGCAAGCGCGAGGTCGACGTGATCGGCCGCAGCGCGTTCGAGCTGTTCATGAGTCCCGAGCAGGGGGCGCAGTCACGCAGCAACATCACCGGCTTTTTCGAGAGCAACCGCTCGTTCGCGGTCGAGCGCTACATCAACACGGTCAACGGCCCGCGCCTGTTCCAGTTCCGCAACAAGTTCGTGCAGAGCGGCAGCGGTGTCGACGAGCAATATCTGATCTGCTCGGGCATCGATGTCACCGAGGAGCGCAAAGCGCAGCAGCGGCTCACCGAACTCGCGAATACCGACGTGCTGACCGGCTTGCCGAACCGTCATGCAATCAGCGAGCGCATTCGTGTCGCGCTGGCCGCGGACCGCACCGACGTGCGCGGCCAGGTCGGCATCCTGTTCCTCGATCTCGACAACTTCAAGCGCGTCAACGACCACTACGGGCACATCACCGGCGACCGCCTGCTGCAGGACGTGTCCGCGGTCATCGGCGGCTGCCTGCCGTCCGGCGCGACGCTCGCGCGGCTCGGCGGCGACGAATTCCTGGTGCTGTTCGAGCACGGCACGCGGCCGCTGCTCGAGGCGACCGCGCAGATCATCCTCGAGCGGCTGCGTACGCCGATCCACCTCGGGCTGGTGGAGGTCTACACGAGCTGCTCGATCGGCATCGCGATGTATCCGCAGCATGGCGATTCGCTCGAAACGCTGATCCGCAGCGCCGACACCGCGATGTACGTCGCGAAGGAAGAGGGCAAGCATACGTACCGCGTGTTCTCGCTGGAGATGAACCAGAAGGTCGCGAAGTACATGTGGCTCGACACGAACCTGCGCAAGGCGCTCGAGGAAGAGCAGTTCGTGCTGCACTACCAGCCGGTCGTCGACATCGCGACCGGCGACGTGCACAGCGTCGAGGCGCTGATCCGCTGGCAGTCGCCGGATCGCGGGCTCGTCGCGCCGATCGAGTTCATCCGTTTCGCGGAGGAGTCGGGGCTGATCGGGCCGCTCGGCCGCTGGGTGATGCGCACCGCGGCCGCGCAGGCCGCCGCGTGGAAGGCGAAGGGGCTCGGCGTGCGGATCGCGGTGAACGTGTCGGCGCGGCAGTTGCAGGACATGAACATCGTTGACCAGTTCGCGTCGATCCTCGACGGCGCGGGGCTGAAGCCGAGCCTCGTCGACATCGAGCTCACCGAAAGCAGCTTCATCGAGGACGAGGAGTCGGCGCACGAGCTGATGAAGCAGTTCCGCCAGCTCGGCGCGGAGATTCACCTCGACGATTTCGGCACCGGCTATTCGTCGCTGTCGCAGTTGTCGCGGCTGCCGCTCGATTCGATCAAGCTCGATCGCACCTTCATCACGGGCATCGACCGCAACCCGCGCTCGCAGGCGCTGGTGCGCTCGGTCGTGTCGCTCGCGAAGGCGCTCAGTTTCTCGGTGGTCGCCGAAGGTGTCGAGACGCACGCGGAAGCCGAATTCCTGAAACAGATCAACGTCGATCACGCGCAGGGGTTCTACTTCGCGCGGCCGATGCCGGCCCAGGCGTTCGAGGCCTGGCTCGCGGAAACGAGAAAGCTCAGGCTGATCGCCTGAGCTCCACCGCATGACGGGTGCCGCCGCTTTCGCGGCGGCGCTTCGCTCACATCACACCGTGCGCAGCTTCGACACGCGCCGGTTCTGCAGCATCACCAGACGTTCCATGTACGCGAGATCCTTCGGCTCGATCGTGAACGCCGCGTGAACCCATTGCTCGGTGATGTCCATCAGCTCTGAACGCGTGAGATTGAACACGCGCTCGCGCGCGCGCAGCATCGCGCGGATGCCGTTCAGCTTCGGCTTCATCACGTCGATGAAGGTGCGCGTAGCGAGATACGCGTCGCCCGCGTCGAACGTCTGGTCGATCAGCCCGCGATCCTCGTACCACTCGGCCGCATGCGCCTCGCCGGACGAGATCAGCGATTCCGCGACCCCTCGGTCCGCCTTCCGTGCGACCAGCGAATAACCGCCCATGCCCGGGAACAGGTTGAACGCGATCTCGGGAAAGCCGAGTTTCACGCCCTTCTGCGCGAGCATGTAGTGGTGCGCGAGGGCGGCCTCGAAGCCGCCGCCCAGCGCGCTGCCCTCGACCATCGCGATCGAGATCGCACCGGTGCCGAAGCCCGTGTAGATCTCGTACACGCCGTCGATGCACGAGCGCGCGTAGGCCATCAGCTGGTCGCGGCGGCCGCTGCGGATCGCGTCGACGAAGAAGCTCAGGTCGCCGCCCACGTTGAACAGCTCGGGGACGAGCGAGCCCGTCACCCAGAAGTCGAACGGCAGGCCCGAGTCGCGTGCGACGCGCGCGAGATGGATGATGTCGGTGACGAGTTGCTGGTTGAAACACGGCCGCGGCTCCGATCGCAGCATCATCCACATGACGTTGCGGCCTTCTTCGTAGAACGCGGTCAGTTGCGTGAGTTCGCCGGCTTCGTAAAACGGACGGCACGCCGGATGGGATTGGAGTTGCATGGTATGTCCTCGTGAGATGTGGTTTTCAGGAACCGCCGCGGCCGGCGTCGTGGAAACATGCCCCCGGGCGGCGCCGGCCGCGAGGCACCGCCATTGTTGCGCGCGCACAAATGTCGAATTGCGCGGAGCAACGCATGAACGGGACGCGAGTGGGCAGCGCGTTCGGCGCGAACCGTGCGAGCCATGCGAATGACGCAATCGATGTGATCGTTCGGCGGGAAAACGACGACGAGGAAGGCCGGGATTGGGCGCGGCGTCCGGGGCGCGCGGCGGTGAGGGTGGTCGGTGTGACGATGCGGTGAGCGTTCGCGCGACCGGGCCGTCGGCCGGTGCGGTTACGCGGCCGAGGGGCGGCGCGACAGGCCGGTCGCTTACGTGTTGAAAGCGGCGCCGCGCCGTCGGTCGCGTCTCATGGAATGTGCGGACTGGTGCGGCGGCCGGGCGTCGGCTAGCGTTAGAGGATGACGCCGCCGCGCCCGGCGTTCCGGGAGGGGACCATGACCGCATTCCAGAAGATGTGGCAGCTGCTCGTCGGAAAGCCGCTGGACCCGCTCGATCCGCGCACGCGCCACGCGATCGCCGTGACGCCGTTGCTGGCCTGGGTCGGGCTCGGCGCCGACGGGTTGTCGTCGTCGTGCTACGGCCCGGAGGAGGCGTTCCTCGCGCTCGCGCACCACACGCCGCTCGCGCTGTTTCTCGCGTGTGCCACCGCGGCGACCGTGCTCGTCATCACCTTGGTCGAGAAATTCACGGCCGGCGGCTGGCTCACGGTGCTCGTGACGAGCGCGGTGATCGCGCTGTGCTTCATGATCAACCGCCACTACGCGTACACGCGCGCGCAGCTCGCGAAGGAGGACGCGCTGTTCTCGGGGGCGCCGCCGGAAGTCGACGAAGCGACCGCGCCCGGCAAGCCCGATCCATCGCAACCGACGGCCGTGCTGCTGGTCGGCAAGCATCGCGGCGCGAGCATGCATGCGCTGCTGTGGGTCAACCGGCTGTTTCCCGGGCACTTCCGCAACGTGATCTTCCTCGCGGTCGGCGAGGTCGATGCGAAGGCGTACGACGGGCACGAACATCTCGAACGGCTGCGTCACTCGATCACCGAAGCGCTCGAATACTACGTCGCGCACTGTCGCCGCCACGGCATCGCCGCCGACTACCGGATCGCGTTCGGTACGAATCCCGTCGTGGAATTCATGAACCTCGCATCGTCGACGCTCGACGACTATCCGAACGCCGTGTGCTTCGCGAGCAAGCTGATCTTCAGGCGCGTGAATTTCCTGACCGCGTGGTTGCACAACCAGACACCGGTCGAGTTGCAGGCGCGCCTGCATGTCGAGGGCAAGCAGATGGTGCTGCTGCAGATGAACGTCGGGTAGCGATGGCGCGGCAAGCGCGTGAGCGACTGCCGGTGGCAGCCGTCAGGGTTGATGATGCCGATGCGGGCGGTTGGGCCGCCGCAGCGGCGGATGACGGAATTTGGCTCTCAGCCGGTCGCGCCCCGGACGCTTGACGAAGAACAGCACGGCGAGCGCGACGAACGCCAGCAGCACGACGATTTCCACGATCCCGTTTTCCATGGTGCCTCCTCGTCGCGCGCGGACGATCCATCGCCGTCGTTCGGCGATCGAGCCGATGCCGGCGGCCGCACGCGATGACGCTTCCATGTCTCATTGTAGGTCGGCGCGCAACGGCTTGACGCGTGCGGATGCGGCGCCCACACTGGCCGACACGAGGGGTGCGCGGTCAGCCCTGTCCGCTGCGTGACCGCGCTTTCCTTGAACCGCGACGAGGTGCGATGTGGTGCGCTTTTCTGTCGGCCTGGCCGGCTGGATGCTGGCATGCGCCGCCGCGTTCGGCGCATCGAATGCCGTCGGTGCGACGCCGGGCGCGGGCCCAACCGTGGACGCAGCGAACGACGTGGCCGACGAAGCGCCCGTCACGCTCGTCAGCGATGTCCACGAATTCGTGATCCAGCACGACGGTTCGCTCGACGAGCACGACGATTCGACCTGGCGCGCGAACAACGCGAACGGCATCGATGCGGTTGCGCAGCGCTACGTGTGGTTCGACAAGAACCTGGAGAAGGTCGACCTGCTCGCGGCCGAGACGATCGATCGCGACGGCGTCGCGCATCCGGTCGGCCCCGACGGCATCCGCGACGTCCAGGAGCCGCGCTCGGCCGGCGCGCCGACGTTCCAGGACGGGTTGCTGCGCACGGTCGTGTTTCCGGGTGTCGAGGCCGGGTCGAGTACGCGCGTCGCGTTCCGCAAGTCGCGCACGAGGCCGGTCAACGCGGGTTATTTCGGCTACTACGTCGAGCCGTCGCGCGAGCCGGTGGAGAACCAGCGGCTGATCTTCGACGTGCCGGCCGACATGACGCTGCACGCGGACGCGCGCGGCTACGTCGCGCTACCGCCGGTGACCGCGAACGGCCGCACGCGCTACGAATTCGACTACCGGCACGGCCCTTACGAGCGCATCGAGAGCGGCGCGGTCGGCTACCCGACCTACGGCGACCGGCTCATGGTGTCGACGCTGCCCGACCATGCGGCGTTCGCCGCGCGCTACCGCAACGCGGCCGTCGACCCGAGCGCGAACGATCCGGCCGTCGTGCAACTCGCACGCGCGCTCACCGCCGCCGCCGCCGATCCGCACGACAAGGCGCGCATCCTGTACGACTGGGTGCAGGCGAACGTGCGCTACGTCGCGCTCTTTCTCGGCGAGACGGCCGCCGCGCCGCATCGCGTGACCGACATCCTGCGCAACCGCTACGGCGACTGCAAGGACCATGTCGCGCTGTTCGGCGCGTTGCTCGCGGCGGTCGGCATCCGCAGCGAACCGGTGCTGATCAATCTCGGCTCCGTGTACACGCTGCCGTCGGTGCCCGGTTACGGCGGCGGCGCGATCAATCACGCGATCACGTGGCTGCCCGATCTCGGCCTCTACGCCGACACGACGACGGCCGGCATCGCGTTCGGCTACCTGCCGCCGATCGTGATGGATCGGCCGGCGCTGCTCGTCGACACCGGCGTGCTGTCGCGCACGCCCGCCATGCAGCCGAAGCGCCGCACCGCGCGCGTGGCGATCGATGCCGCGCAACCGGGCGCCGCGCGGTTTCACGCGCTCGTCGAGGACGACGGCTGGACCGCCGAGCTCGAACGCAGGCTGTTTCGCCGCGCAGCGCCCGACCGCATCCGGCAGCTCGCGAACGAACGCCTGCGGCAAAGCGGGCTGCGCGGTAGCGCGCGGATCACGACGAGCGATCGCCGTGCGACGGGCGGCCCGTTCGATGTGACGTATGACGGCACGCTCGATCACTTCGTGTGGCCGGACGGCACGACCGCCGTGCCCGTGCTGTCGAGCCTCACGGGCGGCATCGCGACGCAGGTCGAGGGCTGGCTGGCCGAACCCGTGCGCACGCAGCCGTGGACGTGCATCGGCGGCAGTTTCGAGGAGACCGGCCAGATCGCGCTGCCGGCCGACGTCGCGGTGAGCGACCTGCCGACCGATGCGGCCGTGCACGACCGCTTCGTCGACTTCGCGTCGCATTACGTATTCGATGCGGCCACGCGCATCGTGCAGGTCACGCGGCGGATGACGGCCGAATTCGGCCGCCAGGTTTGCACGTCCGACGAATTCACGGCGCTGCGCGCGTCGCTCGAACGCATCGAACGCGACACGCAGGCGCAGATCGTCGTGCGGGCGAAAGGGCATTGAGCGGGCAGCGGCAACGAGCGCGTCGCCGTCATCGGCCGGCGCGCAGGAGCGACATCATGACGGAACGGGAACACGAGATCGCCGACCTGGCGAAGGAATTGCTGGGCCGGATCGTGCAGGGCGCGATGACGAACGGCGAGCCGGTCGATGCGCAACAGTGCGCGGCATTGGCCGTGGAGTGCGCGACGGCGCTGGTGGACAAGCTCGACGCGCACAGCGGTTGAACGCAATCGTCGCGTGCGACGGCGCATCGAGCGATGCCGGCGTGACTCGGCAGGCGTTCGCTTGGCCCCGCGCTGCACGCGAAGCGTTACACGTCACACGTCGGCGTGCGTGTCGCCTTCGGCACGCACGGCGCCCGGCGGCCTGCCGACCACGCGCTTGAACGCGCGGCTGAACGCGGCCAGCGAACCGTAGCCGAGCCGGTACGCGACGGCTTCGATCGTCTCGCCCTCGCGCGCGATCCACTGCGCGGCGAGCCGCATCCGCAGCTCGGTCAGGTAGCGCACGGGCGTCATCCCGGTCGCCGCGAGAAAGCGCTCGGCGAACACCGAGCGCGACACGCCCGCTTCGGCGGCCAGCTCCGCGACGCTCCAGTTGCGGCCCGGGTCGCGATGCAGCGCGACGATCGCGCGGCCCAGCTTCGGCTCGCGCAGCGCCTGCACCCAGCCCGCCGCGTCGCCGCATCCGCACTCGACCCAGCCGCGCACGATGAATGCCGCGACCACGTCCGCGAGCCGCGCGAGGATGCCCGCGAAGCCCGCGCGCTCGGAGCACGATTCACGTTCCATCGCGTCGAGCATCGGGCGGATTTCCGGGTAGCGCGCGAGCAGCGTGCCGACGTGCATGAACTCGGGCATCGCGCCGACCAGCGGCTGCATGCCGCCGAGGTCGAGCTCCATGCATGCGCTGAAGATCAGTGCGTCGCCGGCGCCCGGCTCCGTCGTTGCGCAGGCCGCGGGCGACGTGCCGGCCGATGCCACCGATGCGACCGTATCGCAGATCTTCGCGGCTTCGAAGCCGTGGATCTCGAGGCACGGCGCATCCGGATCGGACACCAGCGCATGCATGCGCCCGTGCGGCAGCAGGATTGCATCGCCGGCCTCGAGCCGCATCGTTGCGCCGGCTTCGTCGCGCAGCAGCACGGGCCCGCGCCCGACGAAATGGAACTGCGCGCGGCCCGGCGCCTGGCCGAAGCTCAGCCCGAACGGCCGTGCGACCTGGATGCGGCGGTACTGGACGCCGCTCAGGCGCATCCCCAGCAGCAGCTCGCTGACGAGGTCGTGCACGTCGGGGACGGGAGGAAGCAGGGGCTCGGACATCGCGAAATTCGGACGATCGATCAATAAGAACGGATTGTATGTCATAGACCGTCCTGTCGTCGTTCCTTACGATACGCCGTCATCAGTATTTTCCCTACACGACTCGGAACGACGCATGAATCCCGGAATCTCCTCTGCCGCCAGCACGGCGGCCCCCCGCGAGCCGGCCTGGGGCGCTGTCTTCGCGATGACGCTTGGCGTGTTCGGTCTCGTCACCGCCGAATTCCTGCCCGCGAGCCTGCTCACGCCGATGGCCGACAGCCTCGGCGTGACCGAAGGCGTGGCCGGCCAGGCCGTCACGGCCACCGCGACGGTCGCGCTCGTCACGAGCCTGCTGATCTCGGCGCTGACGCGCACGATCGACCGCCGACGCGTGCTGCTCGCATTCTCGCTGCTGCTCGTCGCGTCCAATCTCGCGGTCGCGTTCGCGCCCAACCTGACGACGCTGCTGATCGGCCGCGTCGTGCTCGGCGTCGCGCTCGGCGGCTTCTGGACGATGGCGACCGCCACCGCGATGCGGCTCGTGCCGACGGCGATGGTGCCGCGCGCGCTGTCGATCATCTTCAGCGGCGTGGCGGTCGCGACGATCGCCTCCGCGCCGATGGGCAGTTATTTCGGGCACCTGATCGGCTGGCGCAATGTGTTCCTGATCGCGGCCGGGCTCGGCGGTCTCGCGTTCGCGTCGCAGGTGATGACGCTGCCGTCCATGCCGCCGAGCGGCACGACGCGGCTGCGCACGCTCGTCGACGTGCTGCGCCGGCCGACCGTCGGCCTCGGGATGTTCGCGACGATCCTCGTGTTCACCGGTCATTTCGCGTTCTTCACGTATCTGCGGCCGTTCCTCGAACAGGTCGCCGGCGTTGGCGTGAACGGGCTGTCGGCGATCCTGCTCGGCTACGGCATTGCCAATTTCGTCGGCACGTCGCTCGCGGGCCGCGTGCTCGAACACCGGCTGCGGCCGATGCTGATCGGGATGCCCGCGCTGATGGTCGTGCTCGGCGTCGCGCTCGTTGCGCTCGGCCGCGCACCGATGATCGACGCGGTGCTCGTGGCGTTGTGGGGGATGGCGTTCGGCGGCGTGCCGGTCGCATGGTCGACGTGGGTCACGCGCACCGTGCCCGATGAGGCCGAAAGTGCGGGCGGGCTGATCGTCGCGGCGATCCAGCTCGCGATCGCGACGGGCGCGGCGGCGGGTGGCGTCGTGTTCGACGCGAACGGCGCGGGCGGCGTGTTCCTGGGCGCGGCCGCGGTGCTGGCCGTGGCGGTCGCGACGATCGTGACCGGCGTGCCGAAGCGGGTGGGCGTGGCGCCGGCGCTCGCCGAGTGAGATGCATGCGGGCGATCGACGAGAGCGTGGATCGGCCTGCTGTTCGGACCGGGGAGAAACCGGCGTATCTGTTGAAGTGACGCGCGCGGGCACGCTGCACGTTGCGGCGCGCCCGCTGTCACCGCATGGCGCGCCGCGTCAGCCGCGCGTAGCCGGATCCTCCGACAGCGCGCGCAACTGCCCGCGCAACACATCGACTTCGCCCGCTGCGAACGGCCGTTCGATCTCGGCGTGCGTTTGCTGCCATAGCGGGAATGCTTCGGCCAGCAACTGATGGCCGGCCGGCGTGAGTTCGAGCAGGCGGCTGCGCTTATCGTCCGGATCCTGCGTGATCGTGAGCAGCCCGCGCCGCTCGAGCGGCTTGAGCGCGGCGGTTAGCGTGGTTCGGTCCATCGCGAGCAATGACGCGACCGATTTCATCGCGGCCGGCTGCGGCCGGTTCAGCGACATCAACAGCGAAAACTGGCCGTTGGTGAGATCCAGCGGACGCAGCACATCGTCGAAGATGCGCGCGAGATTACGCGCCGCGCGCTGCATGTGCAGGCACAGGCAGCAATCGCGCACCATCAGCGTCGTTTCGAAAGGGAGCTGTTCTTTGCGTGCCATGTTGCAATTGTGTTGATATCAACCTATTGTGTCAAGGGCGGGGAGCGGCAGCCCGTCGTTCCCGCCATCGGACGGAGGAAGCATGAGTGCGCAACAGCAGTTGTATCTCGCGGTATTCCTCGGCAGCAAGGATAGCCCGGGCATGAAGGCGTGGATGGCGCTGCCCGAGGACGAGCGGCGTGCGCGGGAGCGCGAGGGGATCGCCGCGTGGCACGCGTGGGTCGACCGGCATCGCGATGCGATCGTCGAGCTCGGCGGGCCGCTCGGCAAGACCAAGACCATCGGCGCGGGCGGCGTGACGGACACCACCAATGCGATGAGCGGCTTCACCGTCGTGCGCGCCGCATCGCACGACGCGGCCGCCGCGCTGTTCGAAGGCCATCCGCATTTCACGCTGTTCCCTGGCGACGCGATCGACGTGATGCCGGTGCTCGCGGTGCCGGGCATGTGAGCGGCGACAGGCGCTGCGTGCGCGGTCGTCGCGGCCGATGGGCCGTCGCCTGCGCGCGGCGATTTTCCCCGACATTATCGATGGAGACATTGCGATGAAGCTTTACGGATTCGCCGGCACGCGCTCGCAACGCGCGCTCTGGGGGCTCAAGGAACTGGATGCGGATTTCGAGTTCGTGTCGGTCAACCTGCTCGAGGGCGAGCACAAGCGGCCCGAATTCCTGCGCCTCAATCCCGCCGGCAAGGTGCCCGTGCTCGTGGACGGCGACCTGGTGATTCCCGAGTCGGCCGCGATCGTGCTGTATCTCGCGGACAAGTACCCGGAGAAGGCGCTGTTGCCCGTCGATCTGGCGCTGCGCGCGCAGGCCTATCGGTGGGTGATGTTCGCGGTGACGGAGCTTGAACAGCCGCTGTGGCGGATTACGCGCCATTCGTTCCTCTACCCGCCCGAAAAGCGCTCGCCGGCCGATATCGAGCTGGCGCGTGAGGACTTCGCGACGATGGCCGCGATCCTCGACAAGCATCTCGAAGGACGCGAATTCATCGTCGGCGACGCGTTGACGGTGGCCGATTGCGTGACGGTCTACCTGATCGACTGGGCGAGTGAATGCCACCTGATCGAACCGTTCCCGCAATTGCGCGCGTATCTCGAGCGGCTTTATGCGCGACCGAAGGCGCCGAAACGGATCGCGGACGCGCGCAAGGCGGCGTGAAACGGTGGTCGGTCGTGCCGATGTGGGTGATCGACCTCGACCGCGCGAACTCGCAGCCTTGCGGGCTCGCGGTTACGACGCGTCGACGGGGCCGCCGAGCGCACGGCACAGCGCCGACAAGTCGTGAACGGTCAGATGTGGGGACGGGGCACGCCGCGCGGCGTGCTCCGCTTCCGTCCCCGGGTGGCGCACGACCCATGCTGCCTGCAGCCCCGCATTCAACGCGCCGACGATATCGAGGTGAAAGTCGTCGCCGACGTGGAGCAGTTCCGCCGCAGGCACGCCGAGTTTCGCGGCGGCCGCATGGAAGATTTCCGGCTCGGGTTTCGCGAACCCGCACGCACGCGCGCTGAGCGTTTCGCGGAAGAACTCGCCGCCGCCGGTCAGCCGAAGATCCGCATTGCCGTTCGTCACCGCGATCAGCGGAAATCGCGCGCTCAACCACTCGAGCGCCGGCAATGCATCGTCGAAGAACTCGACCTGGTTTCGCATGGAATAGAACACGTCGTACGCGCGATCGGTCAGCGTGAGGTCTTCGTTCGCGCGTTCGAGCGCAAGCCGGATCGATCCGATGCGCAACGCACGAAAGTCGCTGACGAGGTCCGGCCGCGAGCGTTCGTATTCGACGCGCAGCTGGCCCAGTGCCTGCGACGTGGGCACGACGCTCGCGGTAGCGGGCGCGTGCGCGATCAGCCACGCATGCAGCGACGCCTCGGCCCGTTCGACGGACGGTCCGAACGGCCAAAGCGTGTCGTCGAGATCGAACGAGAGGGCGGAAACTCTGGATAGGCGCATCACGATGGAAGATAGCACGCAGTGCCGTTCACCACGGCCACGGGATCGAACGTCCCGCGTCGTTTTCGAGGGCCTGCCGGTACAGGAAACGCGCAACGGTCAGGTCCTGCAGCGCGAGTCCCGTCATGTCGAACACGGTGATCTCGTCCGGCGATCGATCAACGGGCACGGTGCCGGCAAGCACGTCGCCGATTTCAGCACGCGGCAGATCGGGCGCCCATTGGCATTCGCCGATGCTGCGCGCCTGCTCGTGATCGTCCACGAAAATGCGCGCGCGCGCCAATACGCCTTCGGGAAGCTCGCGCTTGCCCGCGGTGTCCGCGCCGACGCAGGTCAGGTGGGTGCCGGGCTGAACCGCGTCCGCGTCGAACAGCGGGCCGCCGCCCGGCGTTGCCGTGATGACCACATCGCTGTCGGCCACGGCATCGTTCCGGTCCCGTGCGACACGGATGTCGCAGCGTTCGCGGAATGCCGATTCGAACACCGCGTCCGGTTCGCCGCTGACGTTCACATACTGCACCGAGCACCGTTGCGGCAGCAGACTGAGCGCGTAGTCGAGCTGGACGCGCGCCTGCACGCCGGTGCCGAACACGCAGATGCGCGTACTGTCGCGGCGTGCCAGCGCCCGCAGGCCGAGGCCGCCGGCCGCACCGGTCCGGGCGGTGGTGATCGCATTGCCGTCCATGATGCAGAGCGGACGGCCGGTGGCCGGATCGAACAGCGCGATCGTCGCCTGATGCGGCTCGCCGCCCCGGCTTCGATTACCGGGCCAGAAACCGGCTGCCTTGAAGCCGAGCAGATCCTGGCCCGCGACGTCGCCGGACTTGATGCCGAACACGCCGCCGGTGTGCAATCTTTCGCGCACGACCGGGAACACGCGCCCCGCACGTCGACTGTGCAGCACGAAGGCTTCGCGCACCGCCGCCATCACCGGTTCGGCTTGAAGGGCCGGTTCGACGACATCCCGGTCGAGAAGAAGGAGGTGGGCGTCAGTCGGCATGGTGGGAGAGCCTGTCGGATGCGATGCGAATCGCGATCTTTAAAGTTTGTATAGTTTTGGAAAAATAGTCAATTCCGATCGGGCGAGGGTGCGGTGGCCGGTTTCGTCGTTCGACATGCGCCGCTGCACCGGTCGTCGCCTTCAGGTGTCCTACCATCCGTAGAAGCGCGGCCAGGTCTGCACGGTGCCGTCGCTGCCCAGCGCGTGGTATTCCGGGTGCTGCGCACCGGTCGCGCATGCATGGTTCGGGAGGATCCGCAAACGGGTGCCGATCGGAAACCGCTTTGCGATCGCGGTGTCGGCCATTCCCGCGCGAGACACGATGCCGTGCTCCTGGTTGGCCGCGCTCATCACGTACTCGCCGAGCACTTCACCGTCTTCGGTACACACCTGCCCGTAGCCGAAATCCCGCGCCTGCCGCTGCGTGCCGCGATCGCGACTCATCGCCATCCAGCCCGCGTCGACGATGGCCCAGCCTTTTTCTTCCTGGTGTCCGATGACGGTGGTCAGCACCGACAGCGCGATGTCGGACAGCGCGCACACACCGACGTTGTGCATCACGAGGTCGAACAGCACGTACACGCCCGCGCGGACTTCCGTCACGCCGTCGAGGTGCTCCGCGGACAACGCGGTCGGCGTCGAACCGATGCTCACGATCGGGCAGGGCAACCCCGCGGCCCTGAGGCGTTCCGCGGCGCGCACGGTCCGGCTGCGCTCCTGTTCGGCGATCGCGACCAGCGCGTCGCGGGTGTCGTAGTCGTAGCTGGAGCCCGCATGCGCGAGCACGCCGCCGAGCGTCATCCCGCCGTCGACCAGCGCGCGGCCGACGTCGATCAGCAGGTCGTCGTCGGGCACGATCCCCGAGCGGTGACCGTCGACGTCGACTTCGATCCAGACTTCGAAACGCTCGCCGTGCTCGCGCCCGAATTCGGCGATGGCGTGCGCGGTCTGCAGGCTGTCGGCGACGATCTTCAGGTCGCAGCCCTGCCGGCGCAGCGCGAGCGCCTGGCCGAGCCTGGCGGGAATCATCCCGACCGCATAGACGATGTCGCGTACGCCGCCCGCGAAGAATTGTTCGGCCTCCTTAAGCGTCGACACCGTGATGCCCTGCGCACCGGCCGCGATCTGCGCGTCGACGACATGCTGGCATTTGGTGGTCTTCACGTGCGGCCGGAACCTGACGCCGAGCGCGTCCAGATGCGCCTGCATGCGCGCGATGTTATGACGCATGCGACCGACGTCGATCAATGCGGCGGGGGTATTCGGAAGCGGGATGCCCATGGTGCGTTGCCTCGGTGGTTTGCCGACAGCGAACACTGTAGGGTGTTTGGCCAGCAGCGTGTTTAACGCGTGCCAAATCGATCATTAAGCGCGATTTAATCGCGGGAAGCCGCTCATGCCTTGCCGCGCCACGGCGGCGGATCGAAAAATCGCGTCGCGGCTTCGAGGAAGACCCGTTGTCGCGCGGAGCGGCCGGTGCGCGACGGCAGCAGCGCGGTCACTGGCGCGGGCGGCAGATGCCAGTCGGGCAGCAGCCTGACCAGCTTGCCGCTGGCCAGCAGCGGCGCGACGTCCCACTCGGAGCGTTCGACGATGCCGAGCCCGGCCAGTGCCCAGTCGGTGATGACGGTGCCGTCGTTCGACGAAAGCGCGCCCGTGACGCGAATCACCGCCGATCGCCTGGATTCGCCCTTGCCATCGCCGGCTTGCGAGAAGCGCCAGCGCGGAACGTCCTCGTCGTTTTCGCGCAGGCACAGGCAGTCGTAGCGGGCGAGATCGGACGGATGCTCCAGTTCGTTGATGCGCCGCGCGTAACCGGGGCTCGCGCACAGGAAGCGCTCGTTGGGCGCGAGCGGATAGCCGATCCACGACGACGACTTCAGGCTGCCGACATGGACGACCACGTCGGCCCCCGACGCGCTGGTCAGCGGACTCTCCGACAGGTGCAGCGAGATTTCGAGCTTCGGATGCGCGCGTTGCACGTCACGCACGATCCGCGCGACGTACTTGCGCCCGAAGCCGAACGACGCGACGACGCGCAGCGTGCCCTGCACGTCGCCGTGATCGCCGGAGATGTTGGCCGGCAGTGCCTCGACGCGCTCGAGAATCCCGACGGCTTCCTGGTACAGCCGCTGACCCTCGTCGGTCAATGCGATCCCTTTCGGCCGCCGCACGGCGAGCCGGACATTGAGTCGCGCCTCCATCCGCTGCAGGCGGATCGTGACCGCGGGCGGGGTGAGGTCGAGCAGGCGCGCGGCGGATGCCAACGAGTGCGACGCGCCGATCGCGCGCACGAGTCGAAGATCGTCGAGGTCGAGCATTTCGTATCTTTTAATGCTGATGTTGCTGAGCATTAAACACCACATCGCATGATGAATCCATCGACGCATGTTCGGATATCGACAAGCGTTTGTGAGGATCGACGTGCGGGAATGCCTGCCCGGCGAACGGGGTTGGCGTTGACCGGGCCATCGCGCAGGGAAAGCGGGATGACGCTGCGTCACCCCGCACGCCGCTTCGTTCACTTCACGCGTCGAGCCCGAAAATCAACGACCGATGCGCGCCCACGCCGGCCGCGACGCCGGATGCCGACGCGAACGTCGCATTCGTCATCAGGCTCGACGCATCGCCGGCCGCGAACACACCGGGAACGCTCGTCTGCTTCCACGTATCGACGCGAATCGCCGTGCCCAGCGGCCCGTCGTCGAACGCACAGCCGAGCTGTCGGGCGAGATCGCTCGCCATCTCCGTGCGCGCGCCGATGAACAACGCATCGATCGGCACGACTTTCCCGTCGGCGAGCCGCAGCGCGTCGATCCGCGGCGCTTCGCCGAGGATCTCGACGACCGGCGACCGTTCGATACGCACGCCTCGCGCGGCGAGCAATGCGGCTTCCTCCTCGTTCGCTTCGACTACGCGTTGCGTGAACCACGTCGTCGGTCCCCAGTCCGGAATCAGGGTCGCCTGATGCACGGAAAGCGGATGCGTTGCCAGCACGCCGAGTTGCCGGCCCGACACCTCGTAGCCATGGCAATACGGACAATGCAGCACGCTGACGCCCCAGCGTTCCGCGAGCCCCGGCAGCGCGGGCAGTTCGTCGCGGATGCCGGTCGCGAGGATCAGCCGCTCGGCGCTTGTACGGCTGCCGTCCGCCAGTGTCACGTGAAAGCGGCCGTTCGCATCGCGCTCGGCGGTGCGCGCCTCGCCGGCGATCCGCTGCACGGTCGGATAGGTCGCGAGTTGCGCGGCGGCTTCCGCGACGATCTGCGCAGGCGGCTTGCCGTCCTGCCCGAAAAATCCGTGCGCATGTTCGGCAAAACGATTACGCGGCCGCCCGGCATCGATCACGAGCACGCGGCGCCGCGCGCGTGCGAGCTGCATCGCGGCCGACAGCCCGGCAAAGCTGCCGCCGATCACGATCACTTCATGATGGCTCTGCATGTGTTCACTCCTTTCCTGAATCCGTATCAAGCGATGAACGTGCTCCGATGGCGGCCAACTCATGAAACACGAGAAGTTGCATGATAGGCCGATGGTATCATTCATGCAACTTCATAAGTTTCGAGAGTGGGAGCCAACCGTCCGTGAGAACCGATAGCCGTTTGTCGCGCATGCTGCATGCGCTGATCCACATGGACCAGGCCGACGGCCCGCTGACGTCGGAGGCGATCGCGGCGATGCTGTGCACGAATCCGGTCGTCGTGCGGCGATTGCTCGGCGGGCTGCGCGACTGCGGCTACGTGCAGTCGGAGAAAGGGCACGGCGGCGGGTGGGTGCTCAGCGTCGCGCTCGACGACATCACGCTGCTCGACGTCTATCGCGCGGTGGGCGAGCCGCCGGTATTTTCCGATCTGGTGGCCGAGGATGCACCCGAATGCCTGGTCGAACAGGCGGTCAACGCGCATCTGTCGGCCACGCTGAAGGAGGCCGAAGCGGTGCTGCTTGCGCGCTTCGGGGAGGTCACGCTCGGCATGCTGTCGCGCGATTTCGAGGCGAAGGCGGCGCGCCGCCGCAAGCCGCGCTGACGCGCCGCAACATCGCGACCGTCACCCGACCGTCACCCTATAGCCGGCAGTCCGACGCATCCGGCGCGGCGCGAAACCCGCGCGCCGCCATGTTCTGTCCCCCAACTTCTGCCCGGTTTGCCCGCCACAGGGCAAAATACGGGTTTTCCGCACCCGAGAGGGCGCGCCCGAATCATGCGCCGGGCGGCGGCAGTGCGCAATCGCACGCCGCCACCGGGCGCCCAGGCAAGATGCTCGCCGTGTCGCGAGCCCACAGGAGTCCAGACCCCATGCCCGAATCCAACCTGTCCTTCTTCGGCCGGCTGTCGCTGGCCGTCGGCACGTTCTTCTCCGTGCTCGGCAACCGCGAGTTCGCGGCCGGCGTGCTGCGCGTGCGCGACGGCGCCCCGGCACCGGTCGCCCCGGCGCCGGTTGCGCCGGCCCCCGCCGCGGCTCCGGCGCCCGCGCCCGCGAAGGCCCCGGCCCCCGAGCTGCGCGAAGCGAGCCCGCAAGCCGCGCTGCAACTGCTCGGCCTGTTGCAGCGCGATGCGCGCTTCATCGACTTCGTCGAGGAAGACATCGCCGGCTATGCGGACGCCGACATCGGCGCTGCCGCACGCCTCGTGCACGACGGCTGCCGCGCTGCGCTGCGCGAGCACTTCACGATCGTGCCGGTGCGCGATGAAGCCGAAGGCAGCCGCGTGACGCTGCCGGCCGGCTTCGACGCGACGGCTGTGCGCGTGACGGGCAACGTGGTCGGTTCCGCGCCGTTCACGGGTACGGTCAGCCATCGCGGCTGGCGCGTGGCCGACGTGCGCCTGCCGAAGCTGACGGGCAGTCACGACGCATCGGTGGTTGCACCGGCGGAGGTGGAACTGTGAGCGATCCGCGCTATTCGATCGGTATCGACCTCGGTACGACCCATTGCGCGCTGTCGTACGTCGACAGCGCCGCGAGCGACGGCGAAAAGATCACGCAGCAGGTGCTGCCGATCGTGCAGCTGACCGCGCCCGGCGCGCTGGAGTCGCGCGACCTGCTGCCGTCGTTCCTCTATCTTCCGCATGAAAGCGAGCTGACGCAGGGCGACCTGACGCTGCCGTGGACGGCCTCGCGCGGCTTCGCGGTCGGCGAAATGGCGCGCACTCGCGGCGCGGGCACGCCAATCCGCCTCGTCTCGAGCGCGAAGAGCTGGCTGTGCCACCCGGGCGTCGACCGCCGCGCGGCGATTCTGCCGAGCGATGCGCCGCCCGAGGTGTCGCGCGTGTCGCCGCTGGAAAGCTCGATCCGTTATCTGACGCACCTGCGCGAAGCGTGGGATCACACGCATCCCGACGCGCCGTTCGCCGACCAGGACGTGACGGTGACGATCCCGGCATCGTTCGACCCGGCCGCGCGCGAACTGACGGCGGAAGCCGCGCGTGCCGCCGGCTATTCGCGGATGACGCTGCTCGAGGAGCCGCAGGCGGCGCTCTACAGCTGGATCCAGAAGAGCGAAGGCGGCTGGCGCAAGCAGGTGCAGGTCGGCGACCTGATCCTGTGCGTGGACGTTGGCGGCGGCACGACCGACCTGTCGCTGATCGCGGTGGTCGAGCGCGAAGGCAACCTGGAACTGCATCGCGTGGCGGTCGGCGAGCACATCCTGCTCGGCGGCGACAACATGGACCTCGCGCTCGCGCACGTGGTCGCGCGCAAGCTCGCGCAGCAGGGCACGCAGGCCGATCCGTGGCAACTGCGTGCGCTGACCTACGCATGCCGCTCCGCGAAGGAAACGCTGCTGTCCGACCCGACGGCCGATGCGGTGCCGCTCGTCGTGCCGAGTCGCGGCTCGAAGCTGATCGGCGGCTCGATCCGCACGGAACTGACGCGCGCCGAACTCACGCAGACGATCCTCGAAGGCTTCTTCCCGCAGGTCGATGCGGCCGCGCGCCCGGTGAGCCGCGCGCGCGTCGGCCTGACGCAACTCGGCCTGCCGTATGCGCAGGACGCGGGCATCACGCGCCATCTCGCGGCGTTCCTCGGCCGCCAGGTCGCGGCGCTCGACACGCTCGAAGGCGTGCAGCGCACGCTGCCGCAAGGCGCGACGTTCCTGCATCCGACGGCCGTGCTGTTCAACGGCGGCGTGTTCAAGTCGACGCTGCTCACGCAGCGCGTGCTCGATACGCTCAACAGCTGGCTCGCCGCCGAAGGCGCGCCGCCCGCACGCCTGCTCGAAGGCGCCGATCTCGACCTCGCGGTCGCGCGCGGCGCGGCTTACTACGGTTACGTGAAGCGTGGCCGTGGCGTGCGTATTCGCGGCGGCACGGCGCGTGCGTACTACGTCGCGATCGAGTCGGCGATGCCCGCGGTGCCGGGGCTGGAGCCGCCGGTGCAGGCGCTGTGCGTCGCGCCGTTCGGGATGGAGGAAGGCTCCGACGCGGCGCTGCCGCCGCAGGAGTTCGGCCTCGTCGTCGGCGAGCCGGTGCAGTTCCGCTTCTTCGGATCGTCGGTGCGCCGCCAGGACCAGGTCGGCACGCTGCTCGATTACTGGTCGCCGGAAGAACTTCAGGAACTCGAGGAAATCCAGGCGACGCTGCCCGCCGAAGGGCGCACGGTCGGCGAGATCGTGCCCGTGAAGCTGCATGCGCGCGTGACCGAAGCCGGCACGCTCGAACTCGAGGCGATCCCGAGCGGCACGGACGAGCGCTGGAAGGTCGAGTTCGACGTGCGCGGCGCCGCCTGAGCACGATGAAGCGCTATACGGTCGGCATCGACCTCGGCACGAGCAACACGGTCGTCGCATACGTCGAGGCCGGCTCCGACGCGATCCGCGTGTTCGACGTCGAGCAACTGGTCGGCCCCGGCGCGGTGGCCGCGCAGCCGCTGCTGCCGTCGGTGCGCTATCACCCGGCGGCCGGTGAGCTCGCGGCGGACGCGTTGAGGTTGCCGTGGCAGGCGGCCGGCGCGCGCGACGCGGCCGCCCGTTCGGGTGGCGGCCGTGACGGCGCCGCTGGTGACGCGCTGCCGCCCGTGATCGGCCGCTATGCGCGCACGCTCGGCGCGCAGGTGCCGGGCCGGCTCGTGACGAGCGCGAAGAGCTGGCTGTCGCACGCATCGGTCGACCGGCTCGCCGCGATCCTGCCGTGGGGCGCGGCCGACGGCGTCGACAAGGTGTCGCCGGTCGACGCGAGCGCGAGCTATCTCGCGCATGTGCGCGACGCGTGGGATGCCCGTTTTCCCGATGCGCCGCTCGCGAAGCAGGACGTGATCCTGACGGTGCCCGCGTCGTTCGACGACGGCGCGCGCGCGTTGACGGTCGAGGCCGCGCGGCGCGCGAAGCTGCCCGCGCTGCGGCTGCTGGAAGAGCCGCAGGCCGCGTTCTACGACTGGCTGTACGGCCAGCGCGAAACGTTGCGCGACACGTTCGCCGACGCGCGGCGCGTGCTGATCTGCGACGTCGGCGGCGGCACGACCGATCTCACGCTAGTCGATGTCGCACCGGGCGACGGCGGTGAGCCGACCTTTACGCGCGTCGGCGTCGGCAATCACCTGATGCTCGGCGGCGACAACATGGACCTCGCGCTTGCGCGCCTGGTCGAAACGCGGCTGACCGAGCCCGGCACGCGGCTGTCGGCCGCGAGCCTGTCGCAGCTCGTCGAGCGCTGCCGTGCCGCGAAGGAGCGGCTGCTCGGCGACGACGCACCGGCGTCCGTCACCGTCACGCTGCTCGGCGCGGGCAGCAAGCTCGTCGGCGGCGCGCGTTCGGCCGAACTGACACGGCAGGAAGTCGAACAGATCGTCGTCGACGGTTTCTTTCCGCAGGTCGCGGCCGGCGAACTGCCGCGCCGCGCGCGGGCGGCGATCGTCGAATTCGGGTTGCCGTATGCGAGCGACCCTGCCGTCACGCGGCACGTCGCCGCGTTCCTGAACCGTCACGCGGAAGGCCCGCTGCCCGACACGCTGCTGCTCAACGGCGGCGTGTTCCGTGCGGGCGCGCTCGCCGGCCGTCTCGCGCAGACGCTCGGCGCGTGGCGCGGCGCGCCGCTCGACGTGCTGCACAACGCGCATCCGGACGTAGCCGTCGCGCGCGGCGCGGTGGCGTATGGCCTCGCGCGCGCCGGGCATGCGCCGCGCATCGGCGGCGGTTCCGCGCGCAGCTATTTCCTCGTGCTGGACGACGGTGCCGGCGACGCAGCCGCGCGCGGCGTCTGCCTGCTGCCGCGCGGAGCGGAAGAGGGCCGCGAGATCCGGCTGGAGGATCGTACCTTCGCGCTGCAGCTCGGGCAGCCGGTGCGTTTCCACCTCGTGTCGACGGTGGCCGACACCGCGTACCGTCCCGGCGATCTCGTCGCACTCGACGGCGGCGATTTCGTGCGGCTGCCGCCGATCGCGACGGTCGTCGAGCGGCAGTCGGGCAGCGATGCGCGCGAAACGCCAGTGAAGCTCACCGCGTCGCTGACCGAGGTCGGCACGCTCGAAATGCATTGCATCGCGACCGACGACGCGGCACGCCGCTGGCGGCTCGAATTCCAGTTGCGCGGCGACGCGCCGGCGCACGGCGGCGATGATGCATCCGCGCGGCATCCGCGTCTCGACCACGCGATCGAACTGATCGAGCGCTCGTTCGGCAGCAAGGCCGCGGACGTCACGCCGAAGGACACGCGCCGGTTGCGCGCGCAATTGGAACAGGTGCTCGGCCCGCGCGAAGAGTGGGACGTCGCGCTCGCGCGCGAACTGTTCGACGCGCTGCTTGCGCGGGCGCGGCGGCGCCGTCGCTCGGCCGATCACGAACGCGCGTGGCTGAACCTCGCCGGTTATTGCCTGCGCCCGGGCTTCGGCCATCCGCTCGACGCATGGCGCATCGAGCAGCTGTGGCCGCTGTTCGACGACGGCATTCAATACGTGAACGACGGGCAGGTGTGGTCCGAGTGGTGGACGCTGTGGCGGCGCGTGGCCGGCGGCCTTGACGACGATGCGCAGACGCAGGTGCGCGACGCGATCGCGTTCCTCGAACCGTCCGACGACAAGCGGCGCAAGCTGCCGTTCGATCCGGGCAAGGTCGGTCCGGCCGACATGACGCGGCTGTCCGCGTCGCTCGAACGATTGCCCGTCGAGCGGAAGGTCGAGCTGGCCGAGCGCCTGATCGCGCAATTGCAGAAGCCGGCCGAGCGTGCGCTGTGTGCGTGGGCGCTTGGGCGCATCGGCGCGCGCCGGCCGTTCTACGGTAGCGCGCACAGCGTCGTGCCTGCGGAAGTCGCCAGGGGCTGGCTCGACGCGCTGTTCGCGCTCGACTGGAAGCAGGTCGAGCCGGCCGCGTTCGCGGCCGCGCAGATTGCCCGGATGACGGGCGACCGTTCACGCGACCTGCCGGACGATACGCGCGACGCGGTGATCAAGCGTCTGTCGGCCGCGAATGCGTCGACGGCATGGATCGACATGGTGCGCGAAGCGATCGCGTTCGACGAAGCCGACACGGCGCGCGTGTTCGGCGAAACGCTGCCGGCCGGGTTGAAGCTGCTGGCCGGGTGAGTGGCGCGATGTGCTCCGGTATCGTTCGGATACCGGAGCATTTCGCGGCGTTGCCGATGCGGGCTGACGCGCGCCGATTCAATGCCATTCGAACAAAAAAACGGCTGCCGTTGCATCGCATCGGCAGCCGTTTGCGCTTTGTGAGCCTGTCGGTCAGATAGGCGGCGTCGTCTCGCGTGGCAATGCGGCCGACTCCGCGGCGATCGCATCCGGCGCCGCCGCCCGCCGCGCGAGATGAATCCCCGCGAGCATGCAGCGCACCGATCCGCCGGCCAGTTCGATCGTCGGCACGTCGAGCGGCAGCAGCCGCGCGGAGCGCTCGATCACCGCACGCTGGTCAGGTGTGAGGCAATCGAACGCGCGCCGCGACAGCGCAAGCACGCGCCCGTTGCTTCCCGACAATTCCAGCGTATTGCCCGCGAAATTCGCGATCTGCGACTGATCGAGTGCGATCACCGCACGTCCCGTTTCGGTCAGGCGTTGCGCGATCTCGACGCGGCGCCGGCCGTCGGCGATCAGGTCGAGGCCGACCATCGCGAACTCCGTCGCGACGCTCATCATCACGTTCGTGTGATAGATCGGGCGCCCGTCGGCGTCGGCCGTATCGAAGCAGATCGGCTCGAAATTGAAATGCGTGCAGAAGCGTTCGAGCGCGACCGGATCGGCACGGCGCGACCGCGCGGTATAGGCGATCCGCGCGACGTGGTCGAGCACCATCGCGCCGGTGCCTTCCAGGAACACGTCGTCGTATTCGAGACCCGAATAGTCGATCACGTCCTGCACGCGATACTCGGCCTTCAGCATCTCGACGATGTCCGCACGCCGCTCGCGGCGGCGGTTCGGGCTGTGCATCGGATACAGCGCGACGTGGCCGCCCGGATGCGTCGAGAACCAGTTGTTCGGGAACACGGAATCGGGCGTGTCGCGCTCGCCGTGGTCGTCGAACACGTGCACGCGCACGCCCGCATCGGCGAGTGTCTGCGCGGCGGCCGTGACTTCGTCGCGTGCGGCGGCGTACACCGACGACGTGTCGGTCGAGCCGCCCCCGGCCGTGCGCTGGAACGCGTTGTCGGCCGCGGTCTGCGGGTTCGGCAGGAAACGGTGCGGCCGGATCATCACGACGGCGGCCGGCGCCTGGATCGATACGAGATTCATGGAAGGCAGGAGCGAAAGGCAGGGAACCGGGCAGCGCACGGGCCGCCCGGCGTTGACGGTCAGCGCGCGAATGCGGCGACGGCTTCGGTGACGAACGCCGCGTGACCCTGCGCGATCGCGGCCGGGTCGTCGATCAGCGCGAACAGGTTCTTCGGGTCGACGGCCGGCGGAATCAGCGCGATCTCGACACCGGCGTTGTGCTGCTGCGCGAGCGCGTACAGGTAGCGCAGCGCCGAGTAGTCCTCGAGCGCGAAGCCGACCGAGTCGAACACGGTGACTTCGTCCGCGCGTTCGCGGCCGGTCGTTTCGCGTTGCAGCACGCGCCACAGTTCGGTGACGGGGAAGTCGGCCGGCATCTGCTGGATCTCGCCTTCGATGCGCGACTGCGGCTCGAATTCGACGAACACGCGGCCCGCCTGCAGCACGCCCGCTTCAAGCTCGGTCTTGCCGGGGCAATCGCCGCCGACCGCGTTCAGGTGCATGCCGGGCTCGATCATGTCGGCCGTGACGATCGTCGCGTACGCCTTGTCGGCGGTGACGGTCGTCACGATGTCGGCGCCGCGCACGGCGTCGGCGGTCGATGCGGCGCGCACGACGCGCAATTCAGGGTATGTGGCGAGGTTCTGCACGAGCTTGTCGGTCGCGAGCGGATCGACGTCGAACACGCGGATTTCTTCGATGCCGAGCAGCGTGTGGAACGCGATCGCCTGGAATTCGCTCTGCGCGCCGTTGCCGATCAGTGCCATCGTGCGCGAGTCGGGCCGTGCGAGTACCTGCGCGGCGAGCACCGACGTGGCGGCCGTGCGCAGCGCGGTCGTCAGCGTGAGTTCGGCGAGCAGCAGCGGGTAGCCGGTATCGACTTCGGCGAGCGCGCCGAATGCCATCACCGTGTGCATCCCGCGCGTCGCGTTGACGGGGTGGCCGTTCACATATTTGAACGCGAATAGCGACGCGTTCGCGACGGGCATCAGTTCGATCACGCCGTCGCGCGAGTGGCATGCGACGCGCGGCGATTTGTCGAAATCGGCCCACTGCAGGTAATCGGCGCGCAGCGTGTCGACGAGTTCGCGCAGGAACGTCGTGACGCCGGTTTTGGCGATCAGGCGGGCGGTGGCGGGAACGTCGAGGAAGCGAGTCATCGGTCTGTCTCCATTGTCTTTGCCGGTACGGGTGTCCTGGCATTCCGGTCGACCGGGCGATGCTTCGGTGCGGGCGCGGGCTTGCTGAAAAGCGGCGGCACGGCGTATTCGGCCGGTCGATGGAGTCATTATTTCCGGGAGTCGAGCCAACAAAAAGACGGCAAAAGTGGCAGATTTATCGATAGACTTGTCAAAATGCCAGCCATATCCGGCAGTTTGCCCGGTTCGCGCTGGTCGGAATGCGCAGCCTCCGGCACGCTGGCGGCCGGTTCACGCTCAACAGGAAGCCCCCTTCATGATCACGCTCGACGACGTCGACCGGCAGCTGATCGCGCTGCTGCGCGACAACGCGCGACTGCCCGTCGTCGCCCTGGCGAAGGAATTGCGCGTCGCGCGCGCGACCGTGCAGAACCGGCTGACGCGGCTGGAGAAAAACGGCGTGATCGTCGGTTATACGGTACGGCTCAAGCCGGCGGCCGAACGGCACCGGATCCGCGCGCTGATGTCGATCGCGGTGCAGGGCAATCGCGGCGCCGAGGTGGTGAAGGTGCTGCGCGGGCATCCGAATGTCGCGTCGATCCACAGCACCAACGGCCGCTGGGATCTCGTCGCCGAGCTGCATGCCGATTCGCTCGAGCATTTCGATCGCGTGCTCGGCGCGATCCGGCTGATCGACGGCATCGCGAGCACCGAGACGAGCATTCTGCTGTCGACGCACAAGGCATGACGCGGGCCGTGCGGTCGGCATGAATCGACCGCGCGTGACAGGCCGGCGCCCGTCGATTCCCGTCAGCCGAACGTGTCGACGCGCGCCCGCCAGTCGCTTCGCGAAAACGACTCCGTCAGAAACTCGACGAACGCGCGCACCTTCGGTGGCGTGAGGCGCGCGTGCGCGTAGTACACGCAGATCGTGCCGGCCGTCGCCGGATAGCGCGTGAGCACGCGCACGAGCCGGCCGTCGTCGAGATACGGCAGCACATGATGCGCGCCGAGCCGCGCGAGCCCCATGCCTGCCACGGCCGCATCGCAGATGGCATCCAGATCGGTCAGCACGACGCGTCCGTCGATCGGGACCGTCACCGTTTCGCCATTCAACGTGAACGCCCAGTCGCGCACGCGGCCCGTCGTCGCGGAGCGCAACCGGATGCAGTCGTGGCGCGACAGCTCGGCGAGCGTCGCCGGTTCTCCGTGCGTCGCCAGATACGAGGGGGATGCGACCGTCAGCAACCGGATCGGCACCAGTTCGCGTGCGACGACGTTTGCGTCGTCCTCGACGCCCGAGCCGATCGCGGCGTCGAAGCCTTCCTTCACCAGATCGACGTGGCGGTTCTCGAGGCTCCAGTCGAGCCGGAGGTCCGGAAAGCGTTCGAGAAACGCCGGCATCAGCGGCAACACGTACTGGCGCCCGAACCCCGGCGCGATGCTGATGCGCAGCGTGCCGGCGGGGCGCGCGTCGCGCTCGGTCAGGGTGGCCATCGCCTGGCTCAGCGCGTTGGCCGCCGCCGACGTTTCGGCGTACAGCCGTTCGCCGGCCTCCGTCAGCGTGAGGCTGCGCGTCGTGCGGCGGAACAGCCGCGTGCCGAGGCTGCGCTCCAGTTTCGCGACATGCTTGCTGACGGCGGCAGGCGTGACGCCCAGCCGGCTGGCCGCCGCGGAGAAACTGCCGGCTTCCACGGTCCGGAGAAAGCTTTCCAGCACACGCAGATCGTTCATGACGATTCGATCGAAATCGTTGAAATTAATTCGACACATTATGGACTATTCGGCATGAATGAGCGCGACTAGGATGAGGTCCGTCGTGTCGTGTTCCGCGGACAGCCGGCGCATCATCAGCTATCCGTGACGAACGCGAACGGGCGCGGAGCTGCTTGCGCGCCGTCACGGCGGCGATGGCGGCTTCGTATGTCGAAGCGGTCGTCGCGGCCCGGCAATGCGGCGCGAATTCCATTTGCGATCAGGAGGCACATCATGTCCCACACCATTCTCGTGACCGGCGCGACCGGGAACATCGGGCGCGAACTCGTCGCGCAACTGAAGGCGGCCGGCGCGCATGTGATCGCCAGCTCGAACAGCGGCAGGGCGGTCGAAGGCGTCGAAACGCGTCGCGCGAATCTTGCCGACGCCGCGAGCCTCGCGCATGCGTTCCAGGGCATCGACACGCTGTTCCTGCTGCTGCCGCTGCAGGCCGACATGGTGACGCTGGCCGGCAATGCGGTTGCGGCGGCCCGGGCAGCCGGCGTCACGCATATCGTCCGCTCGTCGGGCGCGGGTGCCGACGCCGCGTCGCCGGTCGCGATCGGGCGCGTGCAAGGCGAAATCGACCGGCTCGTGATGGAGTCGGGCATCTCATACACGATCACGCGGCCCAACTGCTTCATGCAGAACTTCGTGACGTACTACGCGGGCATGATTCGCGCCGGCGCACTGTATCTGCCGCAGGGCGACGGGAAGGTGTCGTTCGTCGACGTGCGCGACATCGCCGCCGTCAATGCGACGATCCTGCGGCACCCGGCCGCTCATGCCGGCCGGATCTACGAGCTGACGGGCGGCGAAGCATTGTCGAACGCCGACGTGGTCGCACGGATCGGCACGGCGCTCGGTCGCAAGGTCGAGTACGTGCCGGTGACGGACGAGGCGGCGATCGAATCCATGCGCGCCGCGGGTGCCGACGCGTGGTCGATCGATGTGCTGATGAGCCTGAACCGGATGATCGCGGCCGGCCACGCGGCGGCCGTCAGCGCCGACGTGCAGGCGCTGCTCGGGCGCGCGCCGATCGCGTTCGAGCGGTTCGTTGCGGATCACGTCGATAGCTGGCGCTGAGCGTAGGCGACGCCGCGCAGGTGCGGCGGCCTTCGCGGCGTCACGCGCGATGCACGTCGGATTCGCGCATTCGGTGTCCGCGACGCATCGCATGATCGATGCGTCGGGCGACACTCAGGCAGCGTATGCCGTCGGGGGCGCGTCGCCGAATCAGGCGTCGATTGCCGGCTCCGGAAACACCGGCTCGCCCAGCGTCAGCATCAACCGGTTCGCCCACGCGAAGATTGCGACCGCATGCGACAGGTCGAGAATGTCCTCGTGCGTCAGCCCTTCTGCTTCAAGCGCGGCGATGTCGTCTGCATCGACCGTATCGGGCCGTTCGGTCAGCGCGATCGCATAACGCACGATCGCGCGTTCGCGTGCCGTCGTGCCGGCTGTCGCCGGATCGTCGAACACCTGCTCGATCGCATCGGTGCGTTTCGCGAGCTGTGCGAAGCGCTGCGCATGCACCGACGCGCAATACACGCAGCCATTCACGCGCGACACGGCCGTGCTGGCGAGTTCGCGCTCCGCACGCGACAGCCCGCCGGGGCCGTACATGATCGCGTTGAACACGCCCGAGCGTTGCCGCAGGATGTCGGGCAGGTGGACGAGCAGCAGGTAGTAGTCGGATGTCTTCGCGTGCGGGTGGCTCGCTTCGAGCACCGCCAGCTGATCGGGTGTCGCGGCATCGAGCGATACCGTGTCGAGCCACGCGCGCCAGCCGAGCGTGGCGGACGTGAAGCCGCGGGCGGGCGTCGTCATGCGGCCTCCTTGGCGGCACGCGCCTGAAGCGCTTGCGCGGCAATCGCGACGCGCAATTGATACGCGACGAACGCAACGAGCTGCGACAGCGCGACGATCGCGGGCGTCGTGAGTCCGGCCGACTTCAGCGCGTCGAGATCGGACGGGCGCGCATCGACGGGCGCGTATGTCAAAAGCCGCGCATGAACGAGGATCGCGCGAAGGCGCGGGGCAAGCGCGTCCAACGCATCGGTGTCGGCGCGCGCGATGTCCTCGACGGTGCCGCCCGCATCGAGCAGCCGCGTGCGATACGCCGAGGCCAGTGCGTGCGCGTTCGATCGCTGCGCGACATACCGCGCCGCATGCAGTCTTTCGACCAGCGAAAGATCGGGCAACGCGGGATCGAACAGCGCGGCTTCGCTCAGCCGCGTATGGCGCAGCACCTTGTCGCGTGCGCGGCGCAGCGCGGTGACGGCATCGCCGTCGCGCAGGCCGGCCACCGCGTCGATCGTATCCGGCGCGGCGGCCGGCGTGATGGATTCAGTCATCGTTTCGGGTTTCCCTTCGTCGTGTGTGTCATCGATGAACGCGCGCTCACGCATCGGCATCGCGCCATTCGTCGCCTTGCAGCTCCGCATTCGCGTACGCGACCAGCGCGTCGAAATGCCGGTCGCGGTCGGCGTCGAACAGCCGGCTCGCAATGCCGCGCGCCAGCCGTTCGGCGCCCGCGCTGATGGCGGGGATATCGCCGGACAGCTTGCCGTGGCTCAGGCTCGCCGCATGGTTGAAGCAATGGATCTGCGTGACGGCCGGGCACGCACCGGGCTCGCGTTCCTGGAACGCGAACGCGGGGCCGAGATCGGGCGATTCGGCGAGTTCGTCGAGCTGCGTGCCCGGTTGCGGTCGATAGCGATCCTTCCAGCGCCGCACGTGCGAGCCGAACGACGCGAATTCCGCGCGCGTCGTCCAGTCCGAATGAAAGCCCGTCGCGAAGATCAGGAAGTCGACGGTGTAGCGCCCGCGCGGCGTCGTCACGACGAGGCCATCCGCCTGTTCGGCGAGCGTCTCGATCGGGCTGCCCGCATGAAAATGCGCGTGCTCGTGGCGCGACACGCGCAGCACGCTGTCGCGCGGCGGTGGCGTTTGCGACGTCAACGCGTAGTGCATGAAGCGCCACTTCGTCGCATCGTCGAGATCGGCGTAGCCGTGCACGAGGCCCGGGCTGCCGATGCCGGTCAGCTTGTTGATGCGCGGAATGTCCGCGCGGCGGAAGAACAGGTCGACGCGCGCGGCGCCGGCTTCGAGCGCGGTGCCCGCGTTGTCGAATGCCGATGCGCCCGCGCCGACCACGCCGACACGCTTGCCCGCAAGTGCCGCGAAATCGATCGGCTCGGACGAGTGGGCCCAGCGCGTACGCGGTGCGCGTTGCGCGACGGGCGGCACGTAAGGGCCGCCGAGGCCGTCGCGGCCGGTCGCGAGCACGACGTGCCGCGCGAGCAGCGTCTGCGCCTCGCCGTTGCCGTGCACGTCGAGCGCGAGCAGCTCGTCGTCGCGCGGGCGCAGCGCGACGAGCGTCGTATCGTTGCGCACCTGCAGGTCGAGCACGCGCCGATACCAGCGCAGGTAGTCCATCCACTGCGTGCGCGGAATCTTGTAGAGCGCGTCCCACGCGTCGCGGCCGTGTTGCGCTTCGAACCATGCGCGGAACGTCAGCGCGGGCAGGCCGAGCGCCGGGCCCGCGAGCTGCTTCGGCGAGCGCAGCGTGTCCATCCGCGCGAACGTGACCCACGGCCCTTCGTAGCCGGCCGGCGCGCGGTCGATCACGCACTGGTTGTCGATGCCGAGCAGACGCAGTTCGGCGGATGCCGCGAGCCCCGCCATGCCGCCGCCGACGATCGCGACGTCGAGCACGCGCGTGCCGTCGGACTCGCGCGGCGGCACCCACGACGGTGCGGGCAGGTCGAGCCAGCGCAGGTCCTGCGCGAGCCGTGCTTCGAGTGCGTCAAGTGCTTCAAGTGCGTCGGGCGGCGTCGTCATGCGGCCTCCGGGCGGGTGCGGCGTGTACGTGTCGTGTGGGGCGGGCGCGGTGCGCGCTCGTTGCGCAGCCGGTCGCCGCGCAGCAGCGCGTCGTGCGCGGCGGCGTCGTGAAAGATCACGTCGTCGAGCAGCGCGCGCGTCGTGCGGTGCAACGCGTCGAGCAGCGCATCGACGGCGGCGGTGCGCGCCTTGCCGGCCGGCGTCGCGACGCCGAACGCGAACGGGATGTCGACGTCGAGCGCTCGCGCGACGACGCCGTCCACTGGCAGCGCGACGCCCGTCGCCGGGTCGACGATGCCGATCCCGATGCCCGCGCGCGCGGCCATCACCGCATTCAGCGACGCATTGGTTTCGATGAACACGCGCGCATCGACGCGCGCGGCTGCGAATGCCGCATCGATCCGCTGGCGCAGGCGGTGCCGGTTCGCGACCGTCACGATGCGGCGGCCCGCGAGATCGCGCAGCGCGATGCGCGGTTTCGCCGCGAGCGGGTCGCCGGCGGGCAGCACGGCGACGCATGGTGTCTGCGCGATCCAGTGCACGTCGAGCCCTGCGTGCGCCATCGGCAGCGTGACGACACCGATGTCGGCCGTGCCGCCCAGCACTTCGTGCACGACGTGCTCGGCCGATTCGCTGCGCAACTGGTAGTGCGGCGCGTGCGCGCCGTCGGGCAGCGCGGCGAGCGCGGCCGGCACGAGCGTGGCCGCGAGCGACGGCGTAGCCGCGATGCGCACGGGTTCGGTCGTTTCGTCGCCGAGCGCGCGCGCCCGCGCCTCGATCGCGCGCAGGCCGACCAGCGAGCGCTCGACTTCCTCGTACAGCAGGAATGCGCGTCGCGTCGGCGTGACGCGCGGGCCGTGCCGGTCGAACAGCGCGTAGCCGAGATCGGCTTCGAGCTCCTGGATCTGCCGCGTGACGGCCGGTTGCGAGCGGCCGAGCAGTTCGCCCGCGCCGGTCACGCTGCCGGCCGACATGACCGCGGAAAAGGCTTCGAGTTGATGCAGCTCCATGACGCGTTCCGATGATGCGATTTGCGCATTGTAGGAGTGTGAGCATGCGCAATTCATATAATGATTTTTGCTATCGACAGCGCGGAAACTGCGAAGCGCGCGATCGTCACGATGGTCGATGCTGCGTGCCGGCACCTCGGCTGCGAGCGGCGCCGCGCGGGAAACGTCAATCGAATCAACGCGATGCGATGCCTGCTCACGCACCGCGCGATACGCGCCACGCGGATGGCCGTTCGCGAACGTCATCCGCTTCGCGCCGTACGCGATATCGATATGCGCAAAACTTCGTTGGAACGCCCTGAACCGGATGGTTACATGCCCTCACTCTTTTCGACTGACTGAAGGTGGGGGCGGCATGAACGTTTCGGGGAACGACGCACGCGGCGTATGGCGGCGCGTGCTGGGCACGGTGGCGGCGCTCGCTGCCGCATGGGGCTTGTCGACGGGCGGCGCGCTCGCGGCGGGCGTCTCGGGCGAGCCGGTGGTAATCGGCGTGAGCGGGCCGCTCACGGGCCAGGACGCGCAATACGGCGAGCAATGGAAGCGCGGCTTCGATCTCGCGCTCGACGAGATCAACGGCAGCGGCGGCATTCACGGCCGGCCGCTCGCGGTCGACTTCCAGGACAGCCGCAGCGATCCGCGTCAGGCCGTGGCGATCGCGCAGAAGTTCGTCGCCGATCCGCGCATCGCGATCGAGCTGGGCGATTTCTCGAGCGCGACGTCGATGGCCGCGTCGCCGATCTACCAGCGCGGGCAACTGATCCAGTTCGGCTTCACGAACTCGCATCCTGATTTCACGAAGGGCGGCGATTACCTGTGGAGCACCGCGCTGAGCCAGGCCGAGGAGCAGCCGCTGCTCGCGCGCTACGCGGTGAAGGAGCTCGGCTTCAAGCGGATCGCGGTGCTGTACCTGAACACCGACTGGGGCCGCACCAGCAAGGACATCTTCGCGAAGGCGGCGGCCGGGCTCGGTGCGCAGGTCGTCGCGGCCGAGGGCTACCAGCCGGCGGAGAAGGATTTCCGCTCGACGCTCGTGCGGATCGGCGCATCGAAGCCCGATTCGATCGTGCTGATCTCGTACTACGCGGACGGCGCGCAGATCGTGCGGCAGGCACGCACGTCGGGCGTCACGCTGCCGATCGCGGCGGTCGGCTCCGTGTATTCGCCGAAGTTTCTCGAACTGGGTGGCGCGGCTGTCGACGGCGTCTATACGGAATCGAACTTCTTCCCGGCCGAGCCGCGCCCCGAGGTGCAGGCGTTCGTGCAGCGCTATCGCGCGAAATTCCATGCCGATCCCGATTCGTTCGTTGCGCGCGCATACGATGCGCTGATCCTGTCGGCCGAGGTGCTGCGCCGCTACGGCACGACACGCCAGGCCGCGCACGACGGTTTCGCGAAAGTGAGCGACGTGCCGAGCGTGATCTTCGGCAAGGTGCGCTTCGATCCGCAGACGCGCCGCGTCGCCGGCGCGCGCACCGTGTATCTGGTCGTGAAGCAGGGGCAGTGGGCGCTGTGGGACGGCGCGAAGCCGCAACTCGCCGCGCGCTGATTCCGATTCAACTGCATGCAAGTGACGGACGCATCGTGATGGCATCCTGGCTCGACTACACGCTCAACGGCCTCATCGTCGGCAACATCTACGCGCTGCTCGCGGTCGGGCTTGCGCTGATCTTCGGCGTGTCGCACCTGATCAACTTCGCGCACGGCTCGGTCTACATGGTCGGCGCGTTCATCGGCTGGCTGTGCCTGACGCGCTTCGGGCTGCCGCTGCCGGTCGCGCTTGCGGCGGTCGTCGTCGGCTGCGGCGCGCTCGGCATCGCGATCGAGCGGATCGGGCTGCGGCCGCTGCGCCACGCGGCGCGGATCGCGCCGCTGCTCGCGACGATCGGCATCAGCTTCATCCTCGACCAGTTCGCGCAGCTCGCGTTCGGCGCGGACCCGCGCGCGGTGCCGACGCCGCTGCCCGACTGGCACCTGCGGATCGCCGGCGCGACGCTCGGCTCGCTCGACCTGCTGATCGCGGGCATCGGCATCGCCGCGGCCGCGCTGCTGTACGGCTTCCTGCGCTTTACGCGCCTCGGCTGGGCCGTGCGCGCAACCGCGCAGGATCGCGACGCGGCGCTGCAGATGGGCGTCGACGTCGACCGCGTGAACCAGACCGTGTTCGCGATCGCGTGCGCGCTCGGCGGCGTGAGCGGGCTGCTGGTCGGCATGTACTACAACAGCATCGATCCGGCGATGGGCTTCCAGGCGACGCTGAAGGGCGTCGTCGCACTGCTGATCGGCGGGCTCGGCAACGTACCGGGCGCGATCGCGGGCAGCCTGCTGCTCGGTCTCGTCGAAAGCTACGGCGTCGCGTTGTTCGGCACGAGCTATCGCGATCTGTTCGCGTTCGGACTGCTGATCGTATTCCTCGTATGGCGCCCGAACGGATTGTTCAGCGCGAACCGCGCGTTGCCGCCGGAACCGATGACGGGCACGTTCCTCGCGGCCGCGAAGGCCGTTCGTGTGCCGCGCCCGGTGATCGTCGTGCTGATCGCCGCGGCGGCAGTGCTGCCGTGGCTCGGTGCATCGCCGTACGTGCTGCAGACGCTGACCAACGCGTGGCTGTACGGGCTCCTCGCGCTGAGCCTCACGCTCGTCGCGGGCACGGTCGGGCAGATCTCGCTCGGTCACGCCGCGCTGCTCGTGATCGGTGCGTATGCGTCGACGCTGCTGTCGTCGGATCTCGGCTGGTCGCCGGCCGTGACGATCCCGTGCGCGGGCGCGATCACGGCCGTGCTCGGCACGCTGCTCGTCTATCCGGCGTTCCGGCTGCGCGGGCACTACGTGTCGATCGCGACGCTCGGCATCGGCGAAGTGGTAAGCCTCGTGATCCTGAACTGGGACGGCCTCACGCGCGGCCCGCTCGGCATTACCGGCATCGCGCCGCTGCCGTGGGCGACGACCGCGCGCGCCGCGTACTGGTTCACGTTCGCGGTGCTCGTCGTCTTCGCGCTCGTGCAGGTGCGGCTGCTGCGCTCGCATCTCGGCCGCACGCTGCGCGCGGTGCGCGAGGACGACGTTGCCGCACGCGCGCACGGCATCGCGCCGAACCGCTACAAGGCGATCGCGTTCGCGGTCGGCGGCGTCGCGGCCGGCGTGAGCGGTGGGATCGCCGCGCACCTGTACAGCTACATCAATCACCAGACCTTCGATTCGCAGGTGTCGATCCTCGCGCTGACGATGGTGATCCTCGGCGGGCTCGGCAACGTGCTCGGCGGCATCGCCGGCGCGATCGCACTGATCGGGCTGCCGGAGCTGTTCCGCTGGGCGGCCGACTACCGGATGCTGATCTACGGCGTCGTGCTGCTGCTGCTCGTCCGGTTCCGGCCGCAAGGCCTGCTCGGCGCGGTGTGAGGAGGAATGCGATGACGACCACCCGACCCTTGCTCGACGTGCAGGGTTTGACGCGCCGCTTCGACGGCGTGACCGCGCTCGACGGCGCGAGCCTGACGCTTGCCGACGGCGAACTGCTGAGCGTGATCGGGCCGAACGGCGCCGGCAAGTCGACGCTGTTCAACCTGATCGCGGGTGCCGACCGGCCCGATGCCGGCCGCGTGACGTTCGACGGCCGCGACATCACGGGCACGGCGCCCGAACGGCTCGCGGCGCTCGGCATCGCGCGCACGTTCCAGCACGGCCGCGTGTTCGGCAACCTGAACGTGCTCGACAACGTGCTTATCGGCGCACATGCGCGTCTGCGCGCGGCCCGGCCCGGCTGGCCCGCGCTCGGCGCGGCGGCCGAGGTGCTGCGCGCGCTCGTGCGGCCCGCGTCGGTGCGACGCGAGGAGACGGCGCTGCGTGAAGAAGCGCGCGCGATCGTCGCCGGGTTCGGCGAACGGCTCACGCCGCGCATCGATCATCCGGCGCACAGCCTGTCGTATGCGAACCGGCGACGCGTGGAGATCGGCCGCGCGCTCGCGCTGCATCCGCGCCTGCTGCTGCTCGACGAACCGACGGCCGGGATGAACGAGACGGAGACGGCCGAGATGCTGCAGCTGATCCAGTCGCTGAAGGCGCGCGGCCTGACGATCCTGCTGATCGAGCACAAGCTCGAACTCGTGATGCGCGTGTCCGACCGCGTGATGGTGCTCGACAACGGCGTGAAGATCGCTGAAGGCGTGCCGAGCGACGTGCGTCACGATCCGCGCGTGATCGAGGCCTACCTCGGCCGGCGTCATGCGGGCGGCGCACCGGCCGACCGCGCGGCACAGGCGGCAGCATGACCGCACTTTCTTCAGGGCCCCACACGACCATGACCGACGCGCTGCTGAAACTCGAACACCTCGATACGTTCTACGGGCCGGTGCAAGTGCATTTCGACGTGAACTTCGAAGTGGGCCGCGGGCAGATCGTCAGCCTGCTCGGCGGCAATGCGAGCGGCAAGTCGACGACGATGAAGCTGATCCTCGGGCTGATGCGACCGCGTCGCGGTGTCGTGCGCTTCGACGGCGACGACGTGACGGCGCTCGCGACGCCGCAGCGCGTGCGACGCGGGATCGCGGCCGTGCCCGAGGCGCGGCGGCTGTTCGGCGACATGAGCGTGCGCGAGAACCTGCTGATGGGCGCGTATACGCGCGGCGACCGCACGGCGGTGGCGGAAGACTACGAACGCGTGCTCGACCTGTTTCCGCGTGTGAGGGAGCGGCTCGCGCAGCGCGCGGGCACGCTGTCGGGCGGCGAGCAGCAGATGCTCGCGATGGCGCGCGCGCTGATGGCGCGGCCGAAGCTGATCTGCATGGACGAGCCGACGATGGGGCTGTCGCCGCTCTATGTCGACAAGGTGCTCGAACTGATCGACGCGATCAACAGGCAGGGCGTGACGGTGTTCATGGTCGAGCAGAACGCGAGCCTCGCACTGGAGATCGCGCATTACGGATACGTGCTGCAGACCGGGCGCGTCGTGCTCGAAGGGCCCGCGAAGGCGCTGCTCGACGACGAGCGCGTGCGCGATGCGTATCTGGGCGGGGAGGTGGTGGCGCTGTAGTTGGCGTGGCTCATCGGCAACCGAACCATGATGACCTGTGGCTCACGAGTTGAAGCAAGTGCCGGTTCGACCGTGAGCCGGGTTTCACCGGCCTATGCCCGCCTCGCGCCCATCCCCGCCGCCCTCGGAAACGTCATCACCACCGCGAACCCGCCGGCATCCGGAAACGCGAACCCGATGCGCCCGCCGTGCGCCTTCATCACTTCCTGCACGATCGCGAGCCCGAGCCCCGACCCGGTTCGACGCTCGCTGCCGTCCGGCGCGATCCGCACGAACGGCTGCAATGCCGCCACCCATTGCTCGCGCGGAATCCCCCGCCCGTTGTCGGTGACGGTCAGCGTCACCGCTTGATCCGCGTTGCCCGCGCTGGCGACCGACACGACGATATCGTCTGCATGTCCATGCAGCAGCGCGTTGTGCAGCACGTTCGACAACGCCTCTTGCAGACTGATCGCATCGCCGTCGATCCACGCATGCGGGGCGTCGCTCGCGAACGCGACGGCCACATCGCGCGTGTCCGCGAGCGGAATCGTGCGGCCGAGCACGTCCTTCGCAAGCGCGACGAGTTCGACGGGTTGCAGCGGCACGACCTCGGTGCGATGAATCACCATCGCATGATTGAGCAACTGCCCCGTGAGGCGGCCGACGTCCGCGCTGGTCGCGCGCAGCGCGTCGAGCCGTGCCGCATGGCGCGCGGGATCGGATTCCCCGTCGAGCAATTCGATCTGCGCGTCGAGCCGCGCGAGCGGTGTGCGCATCTGGTGCGCGGCGTCGGCGATGAAGCGCTGCATTGCGTTGATGCGCTCGGCCAGGCGGTGTATCAAGCCGTTGATCGAGCCGATGATCGCGTCGATCTCGCTCGGTGTGTCGACGGCCACGGGCCGCAGGTCGGCCGGGTCGCGCGCGGCGATGAGCGTGCCGATCTGCGCGAGCGGGCGCAGGCCGCGCCGGATCGCGAGGCCGCTCGCGCCGATCGCGAGCACGCTCATCAGCAGGATCAGCGTCCACACCTTGATGCTCATGTCGTTCGTGAGCTGCTGGCGCGCGTTGGTGGTTTGCGCAACGGTCACGAGCGCCCAGCCGGGCGTGCTTTCCTCGGGCATGTAGCGCGCGATGGTCGCCGTGCGGATCCGGTGCCCCTGGTAGACGGCGTTCGCGAACGCGGGGCCCTGTTTCGCGGCGGCGAGCGTCGCGGGGCTCGCGAGATCGTTGTAGCCGGCCACGACGACACCGCGCGAATCGACGACCTTGTAGTAGACGAGGTCGTAGCGCGACAGCGTCGACAGCGCGGCGACGGGCGGGTTCAGCGCGAGCACGCCGCCTTGCACGTAGAGGTTCTCCGCGACCTGGATCGACGCGCCGGCGAGCAACTGGTCGTACGCGCGTTCGGCCGCGACGCCCGCGTAGTAGCGCGCGATCGCCGCGAGCGCGAGCGCGCCGGTAGCGACGACGAGCGCGATGAACAGCAGCGTGCGCCCGAACAGGGTCTTCGGGAACCAGTCAATGCGCGGCAATCTGATACCCCATCCCGCGCGCGGTGCGGATCTCGACCGAGCTGCCCTGCAGCTTCCTGCGCACGCGTGTCACGTACTGCTCGACCGCGTTCGCGGTCGGCTCGTTGCCGAAGCTGAACAGCTGGTTCAGCAGTTCGTCCTTGGAGAAGATCCGCTGCGGGCGGCTTGCGAGAATCTCGAGCAGCGCGAATTCCTGGCGCGAAAGCGACAGCGGCTGGCCGTCGAGTTCGGCCAGCCGGCTGCTGCGGTCGATCACGAGGCCGCCGAGCGTCAGCACGTCATTCGCATGGCCGCTGTTGCGGCGCAGCAGCGCCTGCACGCGCGCATCGAGCTCGCGGTAGTCGAACGGCTTCACCAGATAGTCGTCGGCGCCGAGGCCCAGGCCGCTCACCCGGTCGTCGATCGCGGAACGCGCGGTAACGAGCAGCACCGGCGTCGTGCTGCCCGACGCGCGCAGGTTGCGCAGCACCGAGAAGCCGTCGAGGCCGGGCAGGTTCGCATCGAGCACGACGAGGTCGAAGCGCTCGACGCGCAGCAATCCGTTCGCGGTCGAGCCGTCGGTTTCGAGATCGACGGCATGGCCGAGCCGCACGAGGCGGCTGTGGATCGCCGCGCCGATTTCGGCATCGTCCTCCACGACGAGAATGCGCATGGTGCCGTTTGCAGGTAGATGAGTTAGGGGTTTTCCCGAGGCCGGGATGTCAGCATTTTCTCAGACTCGCTCGATAACCTGTGTTCAGCCGGAACGAGCGATGACGGCATTAATACCAGAGGAGACGGCAACATGCAGCATGTCACGGGCACGACGAAGGCGCGGCCGAATGCACGGCGAAGCCTGACGCGGGCTGCCGCGTCGTCGCTTGCCGCCCGCGGTACGCAGGCGTGCGCATGACGACGTCGCCCCGCCGCCGCGCGTTGCTCGCCGCCGGCCTCGGCATGCTTGCCGCACCGTCGCTGGTGCGCGCGAAGCCGCGCACGGTGCGGATCTCGAAAGGCTACGGCGTGCTGTACCTGCCGCTGCTCGTGATGGAGAAGCAGCGGTTGTTCGAGCAGCACGCGGCGCGGCACGGCGTGCGCGAGGTCGCGGTCGACTGGGTGCTGCTCGACGGCGGCAATTCCGTCAACGACGCGATGATGGCCGGCACGCTCGATTTCGCGGGCGCCGGCGCGCCGGGCTTCATCGAGCTGTGGGCGCGGGCACGGGGGATTCCGAACGTCGAGGTGATCGGCATCAGCGGATTGTCCACGACGTCGCTGTCGCTCAATGCGAATCGGCCGGGTCTTGCGTCGCTGCGCGACTTCACGCCGTCCGACCGGATCGCCGTACCGGGCATCCGCACGTCGCTGTCGGCGGTCGTGCTGCAGATGGTCGCGAGCCGCCAGCTCGGTGCGAAGCATTTCGCGCAACTCGATTCGATCACCGTGAACCTGCCGCATCCGCAAGCGATGCAGGCGCTGATCCGCCGCGAGAACGGCGTCACGGCGCACTTCACGTCACCGCCATTCTCGACCCTCGAGTTGCGGCAGCCGGGCATTCATCGCGTCGTGAATTCGGTCGACGTGCTCGGCCCGCTGACGCTCGACGTCGTGTTCGCGCCGAAGCGGCTCGTCGATACGGAGCCCGCGCTGGCCTCGGCATTTCTCGGCGCGCTCGACGAAGCGAACCGCCTGATCGCGCAGGACCCGCGCGCGGCGGCCGCGCTGTATGCGGCCTCGTCGGGTGTCGGCGTGTCGCACGACGACGTGATGCAGATGCTCGCCGCGCCGGACACGCGTTTCTCGGTGCGGCCGAACCAGCTGATGGACTACGTCGAATTCCTGTATCTCGCGGGCACGATCAAGGCGAAGCCGCGCGCGTGGCACGAGATGTTCGCGCCGATGCTCGACGACTACCGGACCGGCTGATCGCCGCCGTCCGTCGCTGGACCCCGATTTCATCGAACACCCCCGCGCCCGCGCGTGCATCGCGCGCGGCGCCGATTCAACCGACAAGCAACCGATTCACGGAGGAGCCCGCAGTGAATACCACCGAAACCCTGGACCCCGCGTCCGCCGAAGAGCAGCGCATCATGTCGAAGATGGCGCGGCGCCTGCTGCCCATCCTCGTCGTGATGTTCCTGATCGCGTTCATCGACCGGCAGAACGTCGGCTTCGCGAAATTGCAGATGGTGCACAGCCTCGGGATGACCGAGGCCGCGTTCGGTCTCGCGTCGTCGCTGTTCTTCATCGGCTACCTGCTGTTCGAGGTGCCGAGCACGCTCGCGCTGCATCGCTATGGCGCACGCGTGTGGCTTGCGCGGATCATGCTGACGTGGGGCCTCATCACCGTGCTGATGGGCTTCACGACGTCGATGCCCGCGTTCTGTTCGCTGCGCTTCCTGCTCGGGATCGCGGAGGCCGGCTTCTATCCGGGCGTGATCTATTACCTGACGCTGTGGTTTCCGCAGAGCTACCGCGCGAAGGTGCTCGGCATCTTCACGCTGGGCAGCGCGCTCGCGAACATGCTCGGCTCGCTGGTCGGCGGCGTGCTGTTGGGCCTGAACGGCGTGTGGGGGCTCGCGGGCTGGCAGTGGGTGTTCGTGGCGACGGGCATCCCGGCGGTGATCGTCGCGATCGTCGTGTTTCGCGTGCTGCCGGCGTCGTTCCGCGATGCGCAGTTCCTCGACGAACGCGAGAAGCAGATCGTCGCAGCCGCGCTCGAACGCGAGAAGCCGGTGCAGGCCGAGCATGCCCAGCCGTGGAAGGCGCTACTCGATCCGCGCGTGATGCTGTTCGCGGCGACCTACATGCTGATGTCGACGTCGTTGTACGGCGTCACGTACTGGCTGCCGACGATCGTCAAGTCGTTCGGCGTGTCGAGCAGCACGAACGGCTTGTTGAGCATGCTGCCTTGGGCGCTCGCGGTATTGCTGCTGCTGTGGCTGCCGTCGAAGCTGCGCCGCGCGAAGAGCATCCTGCGCACGATCGCGATCGTCGCGGCGCTCGGTGCGCTCGGCTTCCTGCTGAGCCTCGTGCTGCCGTCGACGCCGCTGCGCTTCATCGCGCTCGTGCTCGGCGGTGCGTGCATCCCGCTGCTGTATCCCTGCTTCTGGTCGATGCCGCCGCGCTACTTCACCGGCGCGCGTGCGGCGGCGAGCGTCGCGGCGATCAACTCGATCGGCAACCTCGGCGGCTTCTTCAGCCAGAACCTGATGCCGTTCGCGGGCAAGGTGACGGGCACCGCGTTCGGCCCGATGATCGTGCCGATCGTGTGCCTCGCACTGCTCGGGTTCGGCGCGCTGGTCGCGTGGTCGCGCTCGGAGCGGGCGATGTCCAGATCCAACCTGGGACGATGCTGAAAGCCGCTCGCGCGGCGATGGAAATTGATTGGGCGAGTGGCGACGATCGACGAAAACGTTCGAACAACTCACCATCCTGACCGTTCGTCGCCAGCGGGAAAGGACGACGACTGACCCCCGCAGCGGCATTCCGCCGCTGCATCCTCACCCTTACCCGTGCGTCCGCGACGCCCCCGGTGTTTCATGCGCGATCGCCACATGCGCCGACGCCACTGGAATGTCCACCTCCACCGTCGTTCCCTCGCCGAGCGTCGTATCGATCCGCAGCGTCCCGCCGACGAGATACGCGCGCTCGCGCAAACCGACCAGCCCGAACGATCCCGACTTGCGCGGCGCACCGGGATCGAATCCCGCACCGTCGTCGCGAATCGTCAGCGTGATCGTCTCGTCACGATAAACGAGCGCCACGGTCGCGCTCGACGCAGCCGCGTGCCGCGCGACGTTCGCGAGCGCTTCCTGCGCGATGCGGAACACGGCCGTCGCATACGGTTCGTCGAGGTGCAATTCGCCCGGCTCGACGTGCAGCGCGCACGCCATGCCGTGTCGGTGCCGGAAATCCTCCACGAGCCATTGCATCGCGGCCGCAAACCCGAGGTCGTCGAGCATCAGCGGGCGCAGGTCCGACGCGATGCGCCGCGTGGCCGTTACCGCGCCGCGGGCGAGCGCATGCATCGCCGCGATCTTGCGCGCCAGCGTCGCATCGTCCTGCGGCACGTGGTCGAGCAGCCATTCGAGATCGTTCTTCAGCGTCGCGAGGGTCTGCGCGAGTTCGTCGTGCAGTTCGCGTGCGATGCGGCGCTGTTCGGCCTCGCGTGCGCTCGCGCTGATCGCCGCGATCTCGCGCAGCTCCTCGCGCGACGCCTGCAGCGCCCGCTCCGCGCGCACGCGCTCCTCGACTTCGCGCCGCAGGTCACGGTTCGACGCGCTCAACTGCGCGGTGCGGGCTGCGACACGCTGCTCGAGCCGTTCGTTCGCCTCGTTGAGCTGCGCGCTCTTCTGCACGACGAGCAGGTGCTGATAGCGCGCGCCGGCCAGCGCGCGCACCGTCTGCGCATGCAGCCGGCCGTTCTCGAACAGCAGCGCGAACAGCACGACACCGGACGCGACGAGCCCATAGGTCCGCCCGGCGTAGAAGCCGAGGTCGAAGCGTCCGTGGTTCAGCATCGACGACAGCGCGATGTCGAACAGCCATGCGACGAGCACGATCATCACCCACAGGTCGAGCACGGAATGATGGCGCCGCTGCCGCCACATCAGCACGAGCGCGGCAAGATTCAGCGCCCAGACGACCGCGATCGCGTTCGTCATCGTCGAGGCCATCCGGTTGCCCTGCATGATGCGGGGCAGCAGGTCGTGGCCGGCGGTCGCGAGCAGTGCGAGCGCGCCGGTCGCGCCGGCCGTCAGGGCGATGCAAAGCAGCAGCGGAATCGCCGCGCGGCGCTGCTCGAGCGACGGCGGATGCGCGCGCGGGGCCGCGCGCAGCAGCGCGTATGCGGCGACTGCCAGCGGAAAGCCACCGTGCCAGAACAGATAAAGCCACGCGGTGGTCTGTTCACCCGCGCCGAGCAGGCCCGTCGGCGCGAACAGCCCCGGAAAGGTCAGCATGTGCGTGCCGGCCATGAAGCCCGTGAACAGGTAGCCGCCGGCGAGCGCGAGCAGCGATTTCTCGCGCAGGATCGCGTACTGGCCGAGCAGCAGGCCGGCCGTCACCATGTCGTTGACGACGATCGCCGACTGGTACACGGGGATGAAGCCCGACACGTGGGCAAGCGGCATGCCGGCGAACGGCGCGAGGGCGATGAAGATCATGGCCGACACGACGACTGTCGCAATCGCGAGCCGCCGCTCCCGCCGGTCGGGCGGCAGCGACGACATGAACAGGCGCGACGGCTCCGACGCGTCGTCGTCATCGGCCGCGGCCGGGCGGAAGCGCAATGCGGGCATCATGCGTCGTCGATGCCGAGATCGAGATCGTGGCGCATCGCGTAGCGCACCAGCGCGGCTTCGTGCGGCAGCTCCATCTTCTCGAGGATGCGCGTCTTGTAGGTGCTGACCGTCTTCGCGCTCAGCGTGAGGTCCGCCGCGATCCGCGTGACCGTCTGGCCCGCGACGATGCGGCGCATCACGTCGAGTTCGCGATCGGACAACCGCTCGTGCGGCAGGATTTCGGACGGCGCGCGCATCGTGCGCGCGAGGCTCTCGGCCGCCGACGCGCTCACGTACACGCTTCCGGCCGCGACCTTGGTGACGGCCTGGACGAGTTCGGCGGTCGCGCTGTCCTTCGTCAGGTAGCCGGTCGCGCCGGCCTTGAACGTGCGCGCCGCGTACTGCGTTTCCGCATGCATCGTCAGCACCAGCATGCGCAGCGATGGCACCTGCGTCTTGACCAGCCGGATCAGCTCGATACCGGTCGGCGCGGGCATCGACAGGTCGAGCAGCAGCACGTCGGCGGCGCAACGCTCGGCCAGCGCGAGCGTGGCCGCGCCGTCGCTCGCCTCGCCGACGATCTCGAAACCGCCGGCCGTTTCCAGGATGTGACGCAGTCCGTCTCGCATGACTGCGTGATCGTCAGCCAGAATTACCCTGATCATCTAGCGGCCCTCTTTTGGATGACGCGGCTGCGGTTCTTCTGATCAATATATGCCGCCGAATCGGGAAGTGGTGCTCCCGCGGGACATTTTTGAGACATCTGGGGGGCGAATGTGTCTTGAAGCGAAATAATCGTCGTGAAATGGCTCGGGCGGTAGGGGCAGACGGGGAGGGTATTCCCGAGGAACCGTCACGGCCGGGCAGGCGGCGTGCCTCGCGGCCCAACCTGATTCAGGGATAAACTGGTGCCCGATTGCATCGTCCAGACCCGAGGAGCCGCCACGATGATCGATCTTGCCGACATCCTGCCGTCCGCGTTGCCCGCCGCCGTCGCGTGGGCCGACGCGCAGGCGGCTCACGGGCTCGCACGGGGCGTGCCGCTGACGCCCGCGCAGGCCGACGACGCGCGTACCGTGGGCGTCGCGCAACCGGAGCGAATCCGCGTCGTGGTCGCCGACCGGCTGCCGTTCCCCGACACGCCGGCACTGGGCGCGATCGCGCGCGACACCGGTCTGCTGTCGCCGGGGACGATCGGCCTCACGCTCGGCCATGCGGTGTTCGTGCTGCGCGGCCACGACACGCGACGCCTGCTCACGCACGAATTCCGCCATGTGCATCAGTACGAGGAAGCCGGGTCGATCGGCGCGTTTCTCGCGCGCTATCTGCACGAGATCGCGACCGTCGGCTACCACGACGCGCCGCTCGAGGCCGACGCGCGACAGCACGAGTTCGACTGACGCCACCGGCCGGCGCGAACGCGCACACACGCCCATGAACCTTCCTCACGCCATCGCCGGCCCGATGCGGAACCGTCGCGCCGCCACGCCGCGCGGCCCGCGATGAGCGCCACGATCCACGCGTGGCTCAGTGCGATTGGCGCGCACCCGGCGCTGGTGCTGGCGATCGTGTTCGCCACGGCCTGTGCCGAGGCGATCGCGTTGATCGGCACGGTCGTGCCGGCCGGTGCCGTGATGTTCGCGGCCGGCACGCTGATTGGCGCGGGCGCGCTCGACGGCTGGACGGTCGTCGGCGTCGCGGCCGCCGGCGCGATCGTCGGCGACGGGATCAGCTACGAGCTCGGACGCCACTACGGCGGTGCGATCCGGAATGGATGGGTCCGGCTGGGCTACGCGGATGCGTATGCGCGCGGCGAGCAGTTCGTGCTGCGCCACGGCACGAAGAGCATCGTGCTCGCGCGCTTCCTGGCGCCGGTGCGCGCGGTCGTGCCGGTGGTCGTGGGGTGCGCGACGCTGCCGCGCCGGTCGTTCTATCCGGTCAACGTCGTGTCGGCGCTGATCTGGGCGCCGGTGCACATCGCGCCGGGCATCCTGTTCGGCGCGTCGGCGCTGCTGGCCGCGGCGATCAGCGTGCGGGTCGCCGCGATTCTGCTGGTGGTTGCCGCGCTGGTCGCGCTCGTGTGGATCGGCGTGCGTGTCGCGCTGCGGCGCGGCTGGCCGCTGCTGCACCACGCGCTCGTCGCGGCCATGTACGCGTGCATACGCCGCTGGCCGCGGTTCGGCGCGCGGGTGCACGACATGTTCGTGCGCGTGCGCCGCCTGCCGGGCGCGGTGCCTGTGTTCGCGCTGCTGTTCGTCGGCTGCGTGTGGCTGTTTGCCGGCATCGTTCAGGACGTCGTCGCGAACGATCCGCTGATGCACGCCGACATCGCGCTGTATGCGTTCCTGCAGAACCTGCGCACGCCGCCAGTGGATGCCGCGATGCGCGCGCTCGCGGTGCTGCACGGGCACGATACCGGGCTGATCGTCGCGGCCGCATTTCTCGTCTGGCTGATGATCCATCGCTGCTGGGTGACGTCCGCATCGTGGCTCGCGACGGTCGGCATCGCGGTCGTGCTCGTGCCGGCGTTCGGCGCCGGCTTGCCCGGCACGATGCCCGCGAACCTGCCGCCCGGCGCGCTGCACATGCCGCTGCCCGACGCCGATGCGGCGTTCGCGATGCTCGCGAGCAGCGGCATCGGCTGGGTGCTCACGCGCGACCGGCCGGCGCTGTGGCGCATCCCGGTCGTGACGGCGGTCGTGCTGTGGATCGTGCTCGGTGGTTTCGCGCGGCTGTACGTCGGCGATACGTGGTTGTCGGGCTTGCTCGGCGGCTGGAGCCTCGGGCTCGCGTGGTTCGCGATGCTGGCGGGCGCCTATTCGTACTGGCGCGTGCGCGAGCACGTGCAGCCGCGGGGCGCACTCGTCGCGGTGCTCGTCGTGCTCGCGACGACCGGCGTCTGGACCGTGCCCGCGCAATGGCAGCTCGATCGGGCGGCGCGTCCGCACGTGGGCGACGTCGTCGCGATGACCGTCGATCAGTGGCTGCGGGGCGGGTGGCAGCGCGTGCCGACGCGGCGCTCCGAGATCGGCGGCGATCGCGAGGAATATCTGCCGCTGCAATGGTGCGCGACGTCGGACACGCTCGATCGCCATCTGTCGCTGGCCGGCTGGCAGCGCGCGACGCCGTGGTCGCCCGCCACGACACTGCGCTGGCTGCTGCCGCAGGCGCCGGCCGATGCGCTGCCCGTGCTGCCGCGCTACACGCATGGCCAAAGCACGCGCCGGGTGTTCGTGCGTGTCGATCCGGCCCGTCCGGACAGCCGCCTCGTACTGCGGCTGTGGCGTTATCCGTATGTGCTGCAGGACGCGCTCGGCACGCGGCCGCTGTGGTACGGCGCGCTGTATCGCGAGACGCTGCATCGGCCCGCGCGACTGATGACGATCGTGCGCACGACGACCGTCGACGATGCGGCGACGATCGCGCAGGCGCTGAAGATCGAGCCGACGATCGAGCAGCCGCCTGCGGGGATGAGCGCGGCGCCGGCCGCGATGCTGCTCGTGTGGATGGTGCAGCCTTGAAGTGCGTGCGGCGCATCGGGCGTGCGCCGGTTGCGCGGGGACGACGGACAGGCGCAGGCCGACCGTCTCGAGTGCCGCGAGCAGAAGTCGATCGGCTTGCCCCACGCAACGGGCATGTCCATGTGCACGCCGGTCGTGTATTCGCCAAGCGTGAAGCACTTGCCGGCAACGCCGGAACTTCACGGCGTCGTCGCCGTCGCCGCTACCCGCTGCGCAGCAAACCCTGCCAGCGTGCGCAACGCGTCCCGAGCCGAGCGCAGGTAAAACGCCTGCAGATGAAATACGTGCCAGCGCGCGGTATGAATCTCGAGCCGGCACGGCACGCCGCAGGCGAGCGCATGCGTCGCGAGTCGCTGCGCATCCGACAGCAGCACTTCCTGATCGCCGGCCTGCACCAGCATCGGCGGCAAGCCGCGCAGATCGGTGTCGAGCGGGCCGCGCGCCGCAGCCGAGCCTGCGCCGTGATACCAGCGCAACCCCTGCTCGAGCCAGCCGCGCCGGATCATCGGATCGTCGTGGCGGCGCGATGCGAGCGTTTCGCCACCCAGCGTCGGGTCGGTCACGGGCGAGATCAGCAGCAGCGCGGCCGCGGCCGGCTCGCCGCGCTCGCGCAGCGCGATGGCCAGTGCCAGCGCGAGCGCGCCGCCGGCCGAATCGCCCGCAATCACGATCCGGTGCGGCGCGTAGCCCTGCACCCGCAACGCGTCGTATGCGGCCAGCGCGTCGTTCAACGCCGCCGGGCTCGGATGCTCGGGCGCGAGCCGATAGTCGGGTACCCACACCGGCAGGCCGGCTTCGGCCGCGAGCCGGGTCGTCACGCCGCGATGGGTATGGGGGCCGCCGAGACAGAACGCGCCGCCGTGCAGGTAGAGGATCGCGCCGCCCGCGTCGCCGTGCTTCGGCGCGATCACTTCGACCGGCACGCCGGCGGCGGACGTCCGGTAGCGCAGCGTGCCGCTCGCACCCGGCATCAGCGGCGACAGCAACGCGACGACGCGGCGCTGCATGCGCGCGCCGAACGGCGGCCCGATCAGCGGCCGGAACGCGACGCGCAGGAAACCGCGCAACGACGCGGCGGCAAGCGCTTCCACGCGGCCGGCGGGCGGCGCGATAACGGTGCCGTGCGTCGGCGTGACGGCGCCGAGTACCGGCGTGGCGGTGTCGGGTAGCGGCTGCGTGAAGCGGTACGCGGACAGTCCCGTGAAGCGCGTGATCCATCGATAGGTCAGCGTGAAGCCGGGCCAGTTCGTGCTGTTGTGGCCGGACGCATCGACGTACCAGCTCTTGCAGCCGCTCCACACCGAGCCGTCGAGCCGCTGCTGCACGTGCGTGTTGTAGCGCCGGTAGCGGCGCGGATCGACGTCGATCGCGCGTGCGCCGTCGCGCCGCAGCGCGCGCACGCAGCGCATCACGTGCGCGATCTGGCTTTCGAGCATGTAGACGATCGAGTTGTGGCCGAGGTTGGTGTTGGGGCCGTACAGCATGAAGAAGTTCGGGAAGCCCGGCACCGTGAGCCCGAGATACGCCTGCGCGCCGCGTCGCCAGGCGTCGTTCAGGTCGAGGCCGTCGCGGCCGGTGATGCGCATCGGCGACAGGAACGCGGTCGCCGCGAAACCGGTGCCGTAGACGATCGCGTCGACCGGATGATGCACGCCGTCGTCGGTCTCGATGCCGGTCTCGGTCACGCGCCGGATGCGCTGCGTGACGAGCTCGACATTGTCGCGGTCGATCGCGGCGAGGTAGTCGCTCGACAGCAGGATCCGCTTGCAGCCGATCGGATAGTCGGGCGTCAGCCGTTCGCGCAGCGCAGGGTCGCGCACGTCGCGCGCGAGCAGCTTGAGAAACGGCCGGCCGACCGCGACATCCATCAGCCCGTGCAGCCGCGTGAACGCGATCGCACGCGATTCGTAGCGCACGTAGATCGACGCGCGATGCAGCTTCATTGCCCACGGCAGCCGGCGGAACAGCGCCCGCTCCCACGGACGATACGCGCGGTCCGGACGCGGCATCACGTAGGCCGGCGAACGCTGGAACACGACGAGGCGCTCGACGTCGCCGGCGATCGCGGGCACGAACTGGATCGCCGATGCGCCGGTGCCGACCACGGCGACGCGCTTGCCCGCGAGCGGATAGTCGTGATCCCAGTGCGCGGAGTGGAAAGCGCGGCCGCGAAACGTGTCGATGCCGGGCAGGTCGGGCATCGCCGGGCGGCTCAATTGTCCCGTGCCGCTGACGAGCATGGCGGTGCTGAGCGTCGTGCCGTCGGCGAGCGTGACGTGCCACAACGCACGGGCCTCGTCATACTGCGCGCGCTGGACGTCGGCGCCGAAACGCAGATGGCGTGCGAGGCCGTACTTGCGCGCGCAATGCTGCAAGTACGCATGGATTTCGGGCTGCGGCGCGAATACGCGCGACCAGTCCGGGTTGGGCTCGAACGAGAACGAGTACAGATGCGAGGGCACGTCGCACGCGGCGCCCGGGTAGCGGTTGTCGCGCCACACGCCGCCGACGTCGTGCGAGCGTTCGACGATCACGAAGTCGCGAATGCCGGCGCGTTGCAGTGCGATTGCCATGCCGATGCCGGCGAAGCCGGCGCCGATGATGATTGCCGACAGCGGCGCGGCCGGTTCGGCGGAACGGGAGGCTTCAGGCGACGACATGGCGGGTCTCCTCGGTATGAATCGCATCGTGCGAATCACACGATGCAGGAACGGCGTCGCGATGCGCTGGCGCAAGCGCCGCTTCGCATTCCGCGTTGGCGGATGATCGTGCCGGCACGCGTCGCACGTCTCGAATCAGGTCGACGGCCTTCTCGGCGATCATGATCGTCGGCGCATTGGTATTGCCGCCGATCAGCGTCGGCATGACGGACGCATCGACGATGCGCAGCCCCGTGACGCCATGCACGCGCAATTGCGGATCGACGACCGCGAGCGCGTCGTGTCCCATCCGGCACGTGCCGACCGGGTGATACACGGTGTCGGTACGCCGGCGCAGCACGTCGCGGATCTCGTCGTCGGTCGTCACGTTCGCGGTGAACATGTCGCGCGTGATCCATTCGGCGAGCGCCGGTGCTTCCATCAGCGTGCGCGTGAGCCGGAAGCCGGCGACCATGTCGTCGAGGTCGAGCGGATCGTCGAAGAACGCGGGGTCGATGCGCGGCGCGGCGAGCGGATCGGCGCTGTGCAGCGTGACCGAGCCGCGGCTGCGCGGCCGCAGCAGGCACACGTGGCACGACAGCCCGTGACCGGCATGCAGCCGGCGCGCATGATCATCGACGAGCGCGACGACGAAGTGCAACTGGATGTCGGGCGCATCGAGGCCGGGCCGCGTCTTGAGGAAGCCGCCGCCTTCCGCGAAATTCGACGTCAGCATCCCGCGCCGTTCGCGGCGAAAACGCGCGAACTCGCGCAGCATGCGCAGGCCGCCGCGCGCGGACACGCCCATCGTGTCGACGCCGCGCACGCGGTAGCCGAGGATGAAGTCCGGATGATCCTGCAGGTTGCGGCCGACGCCGGGCAGGTCGGTGCGCACCGGAATGCCGAGCCGCTGCAGTTCGCGGGCCGGACCGACGCCCGACAGCATCATCAGCTGCGGCGTCTGCAGCGCGCCCGCCGCAAGCACGATTTCGCGCCGCGCGCGCAGCGTGCGAACCTCGCCGCGCTGCCGCACCTCGACACCCGTCGCGCGCGTGCCGTCGAACAGGATGCGCTGCACCTGCGCGTGCGTTTCGACCGTCAGGTTGTCGCGGCGGCCGATGTGCGGCAGCAGGTATGCGCGCGCTGCGCTCCATCGCTCGCCGTGCTTCTGCGTGACCTGGTACAGGCCGACGCCTTCCTGCTGCGCACCGTTGAAGTCGTCGGTGAGCGGCAGGCCGGCCTGTCGCGCCGCTTCCAGGTAGCGCGCATGGAACGGGTTGCCGGTGCGCAGGTCGCTGACCCACAACGGGCCGTCGCGGCCGTGAAAGGCGTCGTCGAAGCGCTCGTTGTGCTCGCTCAGGCGGAAGTACGGCAGCACGTCGTCGTAGGACCAGCCTTCGTTGCCGAGCGCGGCCCAGCCGTCGTAATCGACGCGATGGCCGCGAATGTAGACCATCGCGTTGATCGCGGACGAACCGCCGAGCGCCTTGCCGCGCGGCTGATAGCCGATGCGCCCGCCGAGCCCCGGCTGCGGCACCGTGTCAAAGGCCCAGTTGTTCACGCGGGTCGGCAGCATCACGACCGCGCCGGTCGGCGCGTTGACGATCGCGTTGTCGCCGCGGCCGCCGGCCTCGAGCATGCAGACGGTGACGGCCGGGTCCTCGGTGAGGCGCCCCGCGACGACGCAGCCGCCCGAACCGCCGCCGACGACGATGTAATCGAACGTTGTGCTCATGAAATCGTCTCCCGATGGTCGATGGTTCACGCGCTGCACGCCTGCGCGTGCAGCGGCGGGTCGAAGCGCCTGTCGGACGGCGCGCTGCGGCTGCGGCGCCCGGTGTCGTTGCGGGACTCGTGCCGCGCGCGCGAGCGTGGCCCGCGATGCCAGCGGTCGAATGCGTTGCGCGGGGGTTCGAGGCGGGCGGCGAGGTCGGATGGGCGACTCGGTCGCATGGTGTCTCCTCCGGGGGGCGTTGGCGTCGTTCACGCGACGACTGATGACGCCGATGGTGCGGGCCGCATGGGAAAACACCAATGCTGCTTGGGGACAATTGTTTTAGTATTTGGGCCAAATCGGCGCTTCGAGGGTTTCTCCGCATGAGCTTCTGGGACTTCACCCGGAGTCCGGCCAGCGCGCGGCTGCTGGTCGATTTCGGCGACGAACGCGGCGTGCCGCGCACGAAGTTGCTGGCCGGCACGGGCCTCGTGGACGCGCAGCTCGACGATCCGAAGGTCGAGGTGACGGCCGCGCAGGAACTGCGGTTGACCGGCAACCTGCTGCGCGCGCTCGGGCGCGCGCCGGGCCTCGGGTTCGAGGTCGGACGGCGCTATCACTTCTCCGCGTACGGCGTGTGGGGCTACGGGCTGATCGCGAGCGCGACCGCGCGCGACGCGCTGGCGCTCGCGATGCGCTTCCTGCCCCTCACGTATGCGTTCACGGTGATCACGTACCGCGAGGAGCCGGAGACGGGCGTGCTGAATTTCGGCGCGCCTGAGCTCGATGCCAGCCTGAGCCGGTTCCTCGTCGAGCGCGACATGGCGGCCGCGGCCGTGCTGCTGCAGGAGATCGGCGGGGGCGATTTCGCGTTGTCGCGCTTCACCATGCAGGCTGCTCGTGCGACGAGCGCGTCCGCTTCCACGCCCGTGCTGCGCATCGCCGGCGTCGAGCCTGCGTTCGGCGCGCGCGCGAACAGCCTTGCATTCGATCGCGCGTTTCTCGATCGGCCGCTGCCGCATGCGAACCCGCTGACGGTTTCGATGTGCGAGCAGATGTGCAGCCAGTTGGTCGACGCGCGGCGCGCGCGGGTCGGCACGTCGGAGATGGTGCGGCAATATTTGACGGCGGCGCCCGGTAACGTGCCGTTCTCGCTCGAGGACATGGCGCGGCTGATGAGCACGAGCCCGCGCACGCTGAAGCGCCGTCTGCAGGAAGAAGGCACGACGTTCCGGGTGCTGCTCGCGCAGGCGCGCGGCATGATGGCCGAGACGCTGCTCGGCGATGCGCACTTGTCGCTGACGGAGGTGGCCGAGCGGCTCGGCTTCAGCGACCTGTCGAGTTTCTCGCAGGCGTTCAAGCGCTGGTATGGCGTGCCGCCGGGCGCTTATCGCAGCGGCCTGTTGCGCGACGGCGGCCCGCAATGACGCTCCGACGCCGTGTCGCGCCACGCGCGTCGACTCGCACGCACATTTCCCGATCCCTTCACGAGAGAACCCGCATGATCACGCTTCGCCCGATGACCGAAGACGATTTCCTCCGCTTCTGGCCCACGTACCACGCGATCGTCACCGCGCAGGAGACCTATGCATTCGATCCGGCGGCGACGCGGGAGGCCGCTCGCGCGCAGTGGCTCGACGCGCCGCTCTGCACGTGGGTCGCCGAGGAGGATGGCGTGCTGCTCGGCTCGTACTACCTGAAGGCGAACGCGGCCGGGCCCGGCAATCACGTGTGCAACTGCGGGTATATGGTTGGCGAGGCCGCGCGCGGCAAGGGCGTCGCCCGCCTGATGTGCGAGCACTCGCAGCAGGTGGCGCGCGAACGCGGCTTTCTTGCAATGCAGTTCAATTCGGTGGTCGCGACCAACGAGGTGGCGGTGGCGCTGTGGCAGAAGCTCGGCTTCGAGATCGTCGGCCGCTTGCCGCGCGCGTATCGCCACGCGCGGCTCGGCTTCGTCGATTGCCTGGTGATGTACAAGTGGCTCGGCGACACGGCGGCCGCCCAAGCCTGATTCGACAGTCAGACGGCGAACGCGCCGTCGAACACGATCCGCTCGTCGAACGCGAGCGTGCCGCGCGCGAAGATCAGGTCGAGGTGATGGCTGCCGTTCGCGCCGCCGCCGAGGCCGAGATGCAGCCCCGGATGGCGTTCCTCGAACCCGGCGTTGCGGCCGTACAGCGCGCGGATGCCCAGGTTTGTGCCGATACCGAATTCTTCGATGCGCCGGTGATTGTCATGCCGGTCGAGGTACGACGCGAAGTCGCGCCGGAAGCCCGCGTCGTCGCTGTCGAAATCGACGATCAGGCTGTCTTCGACGTGCAGCGTCGCGAGCCGCTCCGTCACGCGGTACTTGATCGCGAACGGCACGGTGCCGAGGAACGTGCCGCTGAATACGATCGAGCCGCGCAGGTCGGTGACGTGCGTCGCGATCTCGCCGGGCACGACGTCGAGATTGCCCATCCCGTCCACGCTCGTCCATTTCTGGTCCGGTGAAAGCGAGCCGGTCAGCGTGTTGCCGGCTTCGTCGATGAAGCGGATCTGCGATGCGCGCGCGGCCGCCTCGATCAGCCGGCCGTTGCGCGCGGCGATGTCGTCGAGCGATTCCGCGAACGCTTCGTCGAGATGTGGGCCGTAATCCTTGAACAGTACCGACTTGCTCCAGTGCTCGACGATCGCGGGACGGATCGCGGCCAGAAACGGCGGGCCGCTCGGCGACGGTGTCGGCAGGCACGACGAGTCGTACAGCAGCACGAACAGATCCGCGCGCGCGAGCGCGGCGGCGATGTCGGCGGGCGGGGTGGTTTCGAGGCAGAGGGTCGTCGCGTCGAACGAGTCGGGCAGGGCGGAAAACGCGCGCAACGCGACGTCGCGGTTGCGGGTGTCGTAACCGACCAGGAGTTTGCCCGTTTCGCCGCGTGCGAGCTTGTCGCGCAGCGCCGGGTGGCAGCCGAGCGCGCGGTGCAGGTTCAGCATGCGTGTCTCCGGAAGCGGCGGAAGGGCCGCGGCCCTTCCGCGAGAACGGGCTGGCCGCTCAGACAGGCCAGAGCGCGGTGCCGAAAGGCACCACGGCATCCTCGACCATCATGTCGACGGCCTCGGGGTGCGTGTCTTCCTGCATCCAGTCAAGCAATTCGATCTGCCGGGTTTCCTGCATGTCAATTCTCCTGTGGTGAACATGAGCGATTCAACATGAAAGCGCGGTAAAGGGATTACCGCCGCTCGTCCGGAATTTTTTGAATACCGGGCGAGTGGCGTCGATATTAGTCTGATGATTTACCGAATGCAACGCGTTGCATCGTTTTTAGCTGTGGTGTGCTAAACAAGCGGGTTAGCTGCATATCGTGCAATGAAGGCGAATGAATCGGATCGTGAAGGCCGTGGATTATTTGTTTTGAATATCGAGGCCGCTAATGATGAATTCATTCATGTGATTCATTTAAATTGCGAGTGCAATCGCGTCGATCGTTTCGGTTTTCATCATTCGCGAACGATGCGCACGCGGCTGGTGTCCATGCGAACTGTCCGCCAGCAGTCGACGAGCCGGCTCCGGCGGCTGCCACGATTTTCTGGCACCATCTGACGACTTCGCGTGCGGGCCGCAGCCGCGCGCGCACCGCCGTCGCGGCGGCACGATTCGAACCACGATGGAGACATGCGATGCGCACAGCGCCGCAACCGGAGCACGCCGGCCGAGCAGGGCTGCATGCCGGCGCCACCGAATCCGACCGGATGGCAGCATGGCGGCTCGCGATCTGCCTGTCGCTCGGCAGCGCGATCGCGCTCGGCCTCGCGCGCTTTTCGTATGCGTTGCTGCTTCCGCCGATGAAGGTCGATCTCGGCTGGAGCTTCGCGCAGGCCGGCGCATTGAACACCGCGAACGCGGCCGGCTACCTGATCGGCGCGCTCGTCTTCCCGTTCCTGTCTCGGCGCTGGCGCACCGGCACGCTGCTGGCGGCAGGCTGCGCGCTGACCGCGGTGCTGATGGCCGCATGCGGGTTCTCGTCCGGCATGAACGCGCTGCTCGTCGAGCGGCTCGCGACAGGCGTCGGCAGCGCGCTGATCTTCATCAGCGGCGGCGTGCTGGCGGCGCGGCTCGCGTCCGCGTCGCCGCGCGATGCGGGGCTGCTGCTCGGGCTCTATTACGGCGGCACGGGGTGGGGCATCGTCGCGTCGTCGCTGCTCGTGCCCGCGACGCTCGTACATCGCACGCACGGATGGCAACCCGCATGGTTCGCGCTCGCGGTCGCGTGCGTGCTGTTCTCGGCGATCGCCGTGGCGGCGGCGCGTCGCATCGAGCATGCGCACGCGGCACCGGCCGTGCGGCGCGACGGCGCCGCGCCGGCGGCGAGCGAGAGCCCCGCGCGCTTCGCGCTCGCGCTCGCGGGCTACGGACTGTTCGGCGTCGGCTATATCGGCTACATGACGTTCATCGTCGCGCTGCTGCGCGGCACGGGGATGAGCGGCACGGTCGTGTCCGCGTTCTACGTGATGCTCGGCGTTGCGACCATCGTGTCGGCGCGGCTGTGGTCGGGGTTGCTCGACCGGATGCGCGGCGGCCAGGCGCTGGCGGTGCTCAATGCGTTGCTCGGCGTGGCGACGCTGATGCCGGCGCTGTTCGCGCATCCGGCGGCCGCGTTCGCGTCGGGCGTGCTGTTCGGCGCGACGTTCCTGTCGGCGGTCGCGTCGACGACCGCGTTCGTGCGCCACAATCTGTCGCCGGAAGGCTGGGCGAAGGGCATCAGCGCGTTCACGACGATCTTCGCGTTCGGGCAGATCGCCGGGCCCGTCGCGATCGGCTGGGTATCCGACAGCGCGGGGCTCGCGCGCGGGCTCGTGTATTCGGCGCTGACGCTGTTCGCGGGCGCGGCGCTCGCGGCGGGACAGCGCGCGTTGCGGGCGGCGTAGCCCTGCGCGATCGGCGAGCGCGGCACCGTTTCGTTACCCCGACCGTTACCGCACGCAGGCGGTACGCGATACGCGATGGAACGCGCGGCTGAAGTAGATGAGGCTGTCGCCGTCGTTGCGCACGCGAATCGACGTCGCCTCGATGAACATCACCGAATGCGAGCCGACTTCCTTCATGTCGGCGATCGTGCCTTGCAGGCTCGCGAGCGCATCGCGCAGCACGGGCACATCCTGCTCGCCGCGATCCCACACCGGCAGCTCGAAGCGGCGCTCCATCGGCAACTCGGTGAGTCCTGCGAAATGCCGCGCGAGCAGTTCGTGCTCGGCCGGCAGCACGTTGATGCACACATGACGATTGCGCTCGAAGGTCGCATGCATCGCGCTCGACCGGTTCAGGCACACGAGCAGCGTCGGCGGCGCGTCGGTGACGGAACAGACGGCGCTCGCCGTGATCCCGCAGCGGCCGTGCGGCCCCGCGGTCGTGATCACGTTGACGGCCGCGCCGAGGTGGGCCATCGCTTGCCGGAAGGCCTGTTGCGCGGCGGTGGGTTCGGCGCGCGCCGGTTGCGGGGTATCGGTCGGTGCTGACATGGGCGCTCCTGGGTGAATGAGGTGGCGATCGTGCGAGCCGTCGATGCGGCAACGAATCGTCGACGATGCAGCAAGCGTACGCCGCGAAAAAGCCGGCGAACATTCGCACGAGTGACGATGAAGATGGCGTTCCCGCCAACGCATCTAAAGGTTCTACCTAGATGCGCGGCACGGCGCGCGGAAAAAAGTGCGATGGAGCATCGATGCGGCACGTGAAGGGGTATTCAGCGCATTTTCTGCTCGTTATGATGTGCCGCACACCCCGACGAACGACGCCTGCCTCACCCGCGGCGCGTGCGATGCCGATACCGATATCTTGCGAGACACCCCGATGACGTCACCCGCTCCGATCGTATACATCGTCGACGACGACAGCGGCATGCGGACGTCGCTCGCCTGGCTGCTCGAGTCGGTCGGCATCGCGTCCGAAGGCTTCGCGAATGCCGCCGATTTTCTCGCGCGCTTCGACGTGAACCTGGTCGCGTGCCTGGTGCTAGACGTGCGGATGCCGGAGAAAAGCGGTTTCGACGTCCAGGCGGAACTGAACGCGCGCGGCGCGACGCTGCCGGTGATCTTCGTGAGCGGACACGGCGATATCCCGATGTCCGTGCGCGCGCTGCAGAACGGCGCGATCGATTTCGTCGAGAAGCCGTACAACTCGCAGCAGATGCTCGAGCGCGTGCAGCGCGCGTTGCGGCTCGCGCAGCAGCGGCACGCGGTCGGCCAGCGGCACCGCGAGCTGCGCCAGCGGCTCGACGCGCTGACCGCACGCGAGAAGGAGGTGCTGCGCGGCGTCGTCGACGGCAAGGGCAGCAAGCAGATCGCGTCGGATCTGTCGATCAGCGTGAAGACCGTCGACGTGCATCGCGCGAGCATCAAGGAGAAGCTCGGTGCGACGTCGATCGCCGCGCTGGTGCGCGACGTGATGGTCGTGTGGGGGGACGACGGCGACACGCCGCGCTAGATGCACGAATGCGCGCCGTCGCGCGCGCCGCGTTCAACGCATGTATAACCCGCCGTTGATGTCCCAGCACGCGCCGTTCGCGAAATGCGCGTCGCCCGACGCGAGCAGCACCGCCGCATCCGCGACGAAACCGGCCGATCCGAGCTTGCCGCCCGGCAGGCTCGCGAGCACCTGCCGCAGCTTTTCCGGTGCGACGCTTTCGTAGACGATCGGCAGGTCGAGCGGGCCCGGCGAGATCGCGTTGACGGTCACGCCCTGCGCGGCGAGGTCGCGCGCGAACACCTTGGTCAGCGTCAGCGTGCCGCCTTTCGCGGCCGCATAGTGCGCCCCCGTCGCCGAGCCGCCGTTCTGCCCGGCGAGCGACGCGATGTTGACGATGCGGCCCGCGCCGCGTGTCGCGAAGTAGTGGCCGAACACCTGGCAGCCGAACAGCACGCTGCGCAGGTTCACGTCGATCACCTGGTCGAACTGCTCGGCCGTGATCTCCATCGCGGGCACGACCTTCGATGCGCCGGCATTGTTGACGAGCACGTCGATTGCGCCCCAGCGCGCGACGAGCGCATCGCGCGCGGCTTCGAAATCGCGTTTCGACGTGACGTCGAGCGGCAGCGCGATCACGCGTTCGCCGCTCGGGTCGATTTCGCGCGCGTGCGCATGAATGGCGTCGGCGGCGATGTCGGCCAGCGCGACGCGATAGCCGGCCGCGAGGAAGCGTTCGGCGATGACGGCGCCGAGCCCGCGCGCGGCGCCGGTGACGAGGACGACTCGGTCTGACATGGTGCGTGATTCCCTGGTTCGCGGGCGCGTGGCCGAAGCGGCACCCGCATCGTGGTTCATGCGGCAAGCGCCGTTTCGAAGTGTGCCGCAATCGCGCACACCTGTTCGTCCGCGCCCTTGCGGCCGACGATCTGCAACCCGGCCTTCAGCGGTGTTCCGGCGAGCGGCAGCGGCAGGCTGAGCGCCGGATGGCCGCTCAGGTTGAACGGCCGGATCAGCGACGACATCGCGATGACCGATACGCCCTCGCGCGCCTGTTGAAGCGTGATCGGCAACGCGGGCAGCGTCGGCAGCACCAGCACGTCCGCGCGTTCGAGCGCGGCATCGACCTGAGCGGTGAAGCGCGCGCGTACGGCTTCGGCTTGCACGAGCGCGGCCGGTGTCGTCTGCGCGGCCATGCGCAGCCGCGCATCGAGATCCGCGCCGAGCTTGCCGGTGTCGACGAGATGCCCGAATGCGCGCGACGTTTCCGCGTTGATGACGGCGAGCCCCGCGGCGAACGCGGCAGGCAGTTCGTCGAGCGCGACATCGTGCGTGCGCAGGCCCGATGCGCGCACCGCCGCATCGAGCGCGGCGGCGATGGCCGGATCGGCATCGGCGATCACGTGCGCGATCGTGCAGCCGGCAACGGGCGCTGTCGCGCGCGTCGGATCGAAGTCCGGTGCAATGGCGGCCATCACGGCTGCGAGCGTGCGGACGTCGCGCGCGAACGGTCCGACGCAATCGAGCGTGGTGTCGGTGGGTGCGACGCCGCGCCGCGACACGCGGCCGAACGTCGGCTTCAACCCGACCACGCCGCAGCAGGCGGCCGGCCCGCGAATCGAGCCGCCGGTGTCGGTGCCGAGCGCGGCGTCGACGACACCGAGCCCGACGAGCGACGCCGATCCGCTCGACGAGCCGCCGGGAATGCGCGTCGGGTCCTGCGGATTGACCGGCGTGCCGGTGGTGTCGTTGATGCCGGTCATGCCGAACGCGAGCTCGTGCATGTTCGCCTTGCCGGCGATCTGCCAGCCGGCGTCGAGCAGCAGGCGGACCACGTCCGCGTGCTGCGCGGCGGGCGGCGCGTCGGCGAGTGCGCGGCTGGCCGCGCGGGTCGGATGGCCTGCGATGTCGATCGTGTCCTTGATCGCGATCGTCGGACCCGGGCCGCCCAGCGTGAAGGTATCGATGAAGCCTGTCATGGTGCGATGGCGTGGGAGCGGAGTGAAAGGGTTCAGGATTGCGGCGCGGCGGCGAGTGGCCACGGGCCGTCGAGCACGCGCTCGGTGCGGAAATGGCGGATCAGCCAGGTCGCGCCGCCTCCGGCCGGCGCGAAGTCGACGCTCAGCCGCGCGGCGATCAGCTCCGCCGTGCCGTCCGCGTAGCGCGACGCCTGCAGCATGATCCAGCGGCCCCGTGCGCTCGCATGGTCGGCGCCGACGTCGATCGACTCCGACGTCAGGAAATGCAGGTTCGCCGCGAAATGCGGATCGGGCGGCAGATAGCGACGCAGCATCGCGACGATCGCATCCGTGCCTTCGAGGCGGCCGAACTTGCGCGCGTACTGCGGGCCGATGCCTTCCCACACCGCGTCGGACGTGAACAGCGCAGCGAGCGCCGGGCCGTCGCCGGCGTCCTCGGGCACGTCGCACAGCGCCATGTAGCGCGTGATCGTCGCGCGCACCGCGCGTTCGGCGTCGAGCGCCGCCACGCGCCGTTCAAGCGCTTCGAGCGCCGCGATCGAGCGCGAAGAATCGGGGCCGGTCATCGCGCGCCTCACGCTGCGGGTTTCGCGGCCGGCGGCACGGTCAGCGCGCGGCCGACCCGCGCCTCGATCTTGCCATAGCGCCACAGGTTGTATTCGCCGACCGGCGTCGTGCGGTACAGGTTGCAGACCGCGACCGTCGTGTCGAAGTCGGCGACGTCGGCCATGATGTAGAACGTCCACGGCGCGCCGTCGGCCTGGCCGACCACGAGGCGGTCGTCATCCATCACGCCGAGCACGCGCACGCCGGGCATCGCCTCGACGGCGGCGAGCATCGCGCCATACGCTTGCCACACTTCGCCGATCTTCTCGCGCGGCAGGTCAAAGAAGTTTTGCGACACGCCGCAGCAGAACAGCACGCGCAGCGGCAGCGGATTCGAATCGGACATGACAGGTTCTCCTGAAGAATGCGTTGAGCGGCGTTGAAGCGAATCGATGCGAATCGACGCGGATTACAGATAGCCGGGAAACGGCGTGACGCCGGTGAACACCGCGCCCGCGCCGTCGAAGTTGCCTTCGCCGAGAAACGCGTGCTGCGTGACGACCATCGCGTCGCGCAAGAGGCGCTGCAGTGGATGCGTGCGATAGATCGCGGCCGTGCCGCCGAGGCGGTACGCGCGCTCGACGACGCTCGCGCCTTCGCGTGCGATATGCGTGGCGGCGAGTCTCAGCAGGCTGACCTGCTCGGGCGTGACCGGGTTGCCGGCCAGAATCGATTGCCAGACCGAGTCGGTCGCGTCGTAGAAGAACGCGCGCGCCGAGCGCAGCTGTGCCTCGGCCTTCGCGAGTTCGATGCGGAAATACGCGCGATCGGCGAGGCGCGGCGCGCCGGTGGTCGTCTGGCGGCCGCCCGACATGCGGTTCGCGACGTCGAGCGCCGCGCGGGCCAGCCCGAGGTTGACCACGGCGAGCACCTGCGCCGCATACGCGACGGTCGGATAGCGGTACAGCGGCTCGTCGACGGTCGCTTCGCCGCCGCGCACGAAAGTCCACGCTTCGGGCACGAAGCGGTCGTCGACGCGCAGGTCGTGGCTGCCCGTGCCCTGCATGCCGACCACGCTCCAGTTCTCGACGATCTCGACTTCGGTGGCACGGAACACGGCCGTGCGGGGCTTGTTCGGCGCGGCATCCTGCGCGCCGGGCACCGCGATGCCGACGCCGAGCCAGTCGGCGCCCTTGCAGCCGCTCGCGAACTTCCACGTGCCCGTTACGCGCCAGCCGCCGGGTGCCGCCTGCGCCGGCTGCACGGGGAACAGCCCGCCCGCGAACACCTGGTCGGGGCCGCTCGCGTACAGCTCGGCCTGCGTGGCGAGCGGCAGCGCGGCGAGATAGGCGTTGGCCGAGCCGAAGCTCGCGACCCACGCGGCCGACCCGTCGGCGGTCGCGATCCGCTCGATCATGCCGAGGAACGCGGTGGGCGCGAGCGCATCGCCGCCGAAGCGGCGCGGCGTGCCCGCGCGATAGATGCCGGCCTCCTTGAACAGCGCGATCACGTCGCGCGGCACATGCGACAGGCGGTCGAACTCGTCGCGGCGCGCGGCGACGGTCTCGATCACCGCGTCGAGCGGCGACATACGTGCGGCCGCTTCGCGGACCGCATGCGGCGAGGGGGGCGCGGCGTCGATGGCGAGGGCGGCGTTGGGCATGGCTGTCTCCTGGGGATGGGGTTCGATTGCGGGGATGGACACGGCATGGACCTAGTCTAGAAACGCCGAAAACACGCAGCAATTGGTGCGTAGGGCTGCGTGACTGGTGTCGCTCCGTGCCGGGCTAAAGAAATCTTCAGATGCGTGCCGCGCACGCCGGTGCTATGTTGGACATCCGGCCGCGCGACGCCGCGTGCCTTCATCCGGATCCGATCATGAGTTTTCCCGACGAAGACGATTTCCACCGGCTGCTCGACGCATTGACCACCTGCGTGCTGCTGCACGACGCGCATACCAAGGCGATCGTGTGGGCGAATCGCGCCGCGTGCATCGCGCTCGGCTTTTCCGTCGAGGAACTGCTGCCGCTGAAGGCGCCGGACATGACGCGTCCCGAACCGAAATACCAGCGCGAGATCGCCGTAAGTGCGTGGGATCGCGCGCTCGTCGACGGGCCGCAGGTGTACGAGTGGTGTTACCGCTCGCGCACGGGCGTCGACATGCTGTCGGAGGCGACCGCCACTTACGTGCCGCTGCGCGGTCGCGACGTCGTGATGGTGCAGTTCCGCGACATCAGCGCGGAAGAAGCGGTGCGCCAGCAACTGCGCCGCTACGAAGCACGGCTGCGCGAGTTCATGCAGGACCTCGATGAAGGGATCGCGGTCGTGACGCCGCACGGCGGCGTGCAGTTCATCAGCGAGTCGGGCCGCCGCGTGCTCGGGCTCGCGCCGGACGAAGCGCTCGGCGAGGTGCTCGACTATTGCAGCGCGGCCGACCGCGACCGGCTCGTCGCGCAGCTGCGCGATGCGCCGTCCGCGTGTCCGTCCGAGCCGCAGCGTTACCGGATCGTGCGGCGCGACGGCTCGGCGTGCTGGCTGCGCATCCAGTGCCGGCAGGTCGAGATCGAAGGCGATCTCGACGGGCTGCTCGTGCAGTTTCGCGACGTGAGCGACGAAGTGGCGATCGAGGATGCGCGGCGCGCGCAAGCGCGGATGCTCGAATACGCGGGCCGCTACAACGCGATGGGCGAGATGGCGAGCGTGATCGCGCACGAGCTGAGCCAGCCGCTCGCGGCCGTGCGCAACTTCATCGAGGGCGCGGTGCAGCGGCTGAACGCGCGCGGGGCCGTCGACGACGCGATCTGGGGCCTGCGCAGCGCGGACCGGCAGGCCGAGCATGCGGCGCTGATCATCAAGAGCGTGCGCGAGTTCATCGTGAAGCGCGAGCCGGTCGTCGCGCTCGCCGATTTGCGCGAGATCCTCGCTGACGTCGCGTATTTCATCGAGCTGCGCGCGAAGGAGGCGGGCGTGACGGTGACGATCGTGCAGGCCGATGTGCCGCTGCCGATCCGCTGCGAGCGCGTGCTGATCGGGCAGGTGATGCTCAACCTCGCCTTCAACGCGATCGAGGCGTTCGCCGGCTGCGAGCGCGCACCGTGCATGCTGACGCTCGGCACCGCGAACGTCGACGGGCACGCCGAGCTGCGCGCGATCGACAACGGACCCGGTATCGCCGAAGGTGCGCACGATCGGCTGTTCGACGGCTTCTCGTCTTCGAAGGCCGGCGGCAACGGGATCGGGCTGTCGCTGTGCAAGAGCATCGTCACGCGCCACGGCGGGCGCATCGGCGCGAGCCCGGCCGAAGGCGGTGGGCTCGACTGCCGCGTGACGCTGCCGCTCGCCGGAGCGCACGCGTAGCCGCTGCGCTGCATCGCGTGCATCACATGCGTCACGGCAGGGCAGCGACGCGCGGCACACGGTCAGCGCCCCAGCGCCCGCGCGGTCTGGCCGCCGATCCCGAAGTCGGTGTTCGGGATGTCCTTGATCATCACGCGCGTTGCCTGCAACGGCGCATCGAGCACGTTCGCGGCAGCGTCGGACAGCGCGGCGATCAGCGCGCGTTTCTGCGCATCGGTGCGGCCGGCGATCAGGATCGCGACGATCACCGGCAGCGACGGCGGCGCGCCGTCGGCGGCCGTGCGCCCGCCGAGGCCGATATGCGTCGCGGGCAATTCGGTGAGCAGCACGCGCACCGATTCGATCGGCGCGCTTGTCGCGTCGACGGTCGCGCTGCTGAGCCGCGCAATCAGCTCGGCCTTGCAGGCGTCGTCGTGGCCGGCCGGCAGGAAAACTTCGAGTGTGGGCATGGTCGTCCGGAAAGGTGAAGGTGACCGGTTCACCGTTGCGGATTCGGCGGTGAACCGGCGGCGGCTTACAGCAGGAAGCCGATCGCGCTGAGCGCTTCGGTCGAGTCGATCAGGCGCACGACCTTCTCCGCGATCCGCATCTCGCCGTCCGCATCGACATGCAGCTTGTGCGTGACGTTGGCCGCGAACAGGGTCGCGACGCCGCGCTTGTATGCGACGACAACCTGCGCGGATTTCAGCTCGACGGTGTCGGCGCTGCCGCTTTCCAGCGTGAAGCGCGACACGGTGCGCACCGTGCGCGCCGCGTCGGACGCCGACGCCGAATAGCCGGACAGCATCCGCTGCACGCGCTTCTCGCGCATGTCATGGTCGTCGAACACGTAGTTCAGCGTCGCCGCGAAGTCGGTCGCATCGGGATCGATGGGCACCACGTAATCGCCGGCCGGATCCCACAGGTCGAGCCATGCGCGATAGTCGCGACGGTCGAGCATCTCGGCTTCGCGCCACACGAATTCGACCGCGCGGGCGAAGGTCTGCTCGGAAAAAAGGGCGTTGCGGTCATCCATCACTGTTGCTCCATCATTTTTCGCCATTGCTGGTAGGCCTCGCGCATGCCCGTCTCGTCGGTGGCATGCGCGGTCTTTTCGCCGTTCGCGGCGGTTGTCTCGCGGTTCAGCCCGCGGTTCACGAGGATCGGCACGTCGGGGCCCGCATGCGCGCCGCGCTGCACGCGCTCCCAGGCTTCCGCGTCGTCGGGGCTGCCGAAGCCGAACGGGCCCTGGAAGTGCTCGTGGATGCGCAGCCGCTCGCGGTTCGCCTCGTCCGGGCCGCCGTCCATCGCGAGCGCGACGTGGCGGATTTCGGTCTCGTTCGCCGAGATCGGCCGCAGCACGCGGAAGAACGCCATCGATAGCGCGAGGTTCGGAAACAGGTTCAGGTTGAAGCCGACGCCCATCAGCGAGCGCACGATGCGGCGCACTTCGTCCGGCGCGTGGCGCTCCGCGAGTTTCGCCGCGAGCGGCGCGAAGCGCTCGGGCAGCGGCGCGCCGTCGTCTTCGTCGAGATCGATCAGTTCGGGCATGAGCACCGCGAGGCTGTGGCCGTTGCCCAGCGCGCGGCAGAACGCGTCCTCGCTCGTCATGAAGCTCGTGATCGCGGCGGCCGTCTCGTCGTCGATCGACTTCATCCACGACTTGTGCACGACGGGGAAGTGATAGAGGTCCGTCGTGTTCTCGAGCTGGATCTTCCAGTTGCCCTTGAACTTGAACTTGTGCTCGCCGTTCGCCTTGATCGGGTAGCCTGCACCCTGCTTCATGAACAGGTCGATCCACGGTTTCGCGCCGCCGAGGAAATCCTCGAGCGGTTCGATGGCGTCGTTGAAGCTCGCGAAGATCAGCCCCTGGTACACGCCGACGCGCAGCTTCACGAGCGGCAGGTCGCCCTTCTCGCACACGCCTTCGTAGCCGTCGCCATACGGCAGCGCGCGCAGCGTGCCGTCGAGCGCGTACGACCAGCTGTGATACGGGCACGTGAAGCCTTTCGCGTTGCCCTTGTGCGATTCGCACACGGTCGCGCCGCGATGGCGGCAGCGATTCTGCAGCACGTTGATCTCGCCGGTCTTGTCGCGCACGACGATCACCGGCTGGCGGCCGATCGTCGTCGTGATGAAGTCGCCCGGGTTCGGCAGCTCGCTTTCGTGCGCAACCCAGATCCAGGTGCGGTAGAAGATGCGGTCGAGCTCGGCTTCGAACAGCGCGGGATCGTGATACATCGCGGGTGCGATGCGGTCGGGCTGCGCGAAGCCGTGCAGCGCGCGGGTGTCGATCGTCTGGTAGGAAATGTCGCTCATCGTCGTCGTGGGGAAAGAGTCGCGAGGAAGTACGGGTCCGGTCGGGCGGACCTCGCACGGATAACGGGACCAGTTTCGTCGTCGCGTTCTCATCCGTCAAATTGATCTAAAAAGGGCGATCAAATAAGCGCGATGGATAATTAGATGGGCGACTCGCGGCACGGCATGCCCATGCATGCGATTCATGTTCATCATTTTTGGCGGGAATTTGACCGCATTCCGCTGCGCTCTTATCGTGATTCGGACGCAGTGAACAGATTCGATCGCGGACCTGCCGCCCGATGCCGGACAGGCAGGACAACTGAACTTATCCCCCAACACACCATGAACTCACCAGCGCCCCTGTCAGCGGTTTCGTTGCCCGTTTCCCGCAGCACGAGTTCGGTCCGACGCGCGGTCGCGACCGCCGTGCTCGGGCAGGCACTCGAATGGTACGACTTCTTCCTGTACGGGACGGCCGCCGCGCTGCTGTTCGGCAAGCTGTTCTTTCCGGTCGGCAGCGATCCGCTGACCGGCACGATCGCGGCGTTCGGCGGCTTCACGGTCGGCTTCGTCGCGCGTCCGATCGGCGGGCTGCTGTGCGGGCACATCGGCGATCGCTACGGGCGCAAGACCGTGATGATGCTGACGATGTTGACGATGGGCACGGCGACGGTCGGGATGGGGCTGTTGCCGACCTATCGCGAGATCGGCATCGCCGCGCCGGTCGCGCTGGTATTGCTGCGCGTGCTGCAGGGGCTCGCCGCCGGCGGCGAATGGAGCGGCAGCATCCTGCTGATCCACGAGAACGCGCCGGCCGACCGGCGCGGTGCGCTCGCCGCATGGAGCCCGTGCGGCGCGGCGTTCGGCTTTGTGCTGTCGACTGCCGCGTTCCTGCTCGTGCAGCAGCTGCCGGCAGCCGACGTCGAGCGCTGGGGCTGGCGCATCCCGTTCCTCGCGAGCATCGTGCTCGTCGGGTTCGGCCTGTGGATGCGCCGCTCGATCGGCGAGAGCGCGGAATTCGCCGATGCGCGGTCGACACGGAAGTCCAGCGCGACGCCGCTCGTCGACGTGCTGCGCGAATGCCCGCGCGAAGTGCTGACCGTGTTCGGGCTGCGGTTCGGCGAAGGCGCGGTGTCGTACCTGTTCTTCGCGTTCTCGCTCGCGTACGGCAAGTTCATCGGTCTCGATGCATCGTGGCTACTGAGCGGGCTCGTGATCTCGATGCTGCTGATGATTCCCGTGACGCTGCTCGCGGGCCGCCTGACCGACCGGATCGGCCGCAAGCCCGTCTACTTGCTCGGCGCCGTCGCCGTAGTGCTGATCGCGTATCCGTACTTCACGTTGCTGCAGTCGGGCCGCTTCTCGCACGTGATCGTCGCCCTGCTCCTGGCCAACAGCATCGCGATCGGTATTCTCGAAGGTGCGCAGCCGGCGTTCATCAGCGAACTGCTGCCTGTGCACCTGCGGTTCTCGGGGCTCGGAATCGGTCGCGAGATCGCGTCGGTGCTCGGCGGCGGGCTGTCGCCGGCGATCGCGACCGCGCTGCTCGCGCACTACCGCAGCGCGACGCCGATCGTCATCTATCTCGTGCTGCTCGGCGCAATCACGGTCGTCGCAACCTGCATCGCACCGGAAACCCATCCGAAGGCGATGCGCGATGCTGCCCGATCGCGCTGACCGTCGCACCGTCTTTCCTCCATACCTTTCGCCTTTTCGGGACATCACCATGCAAGCTCATTCCGCCATCCGTGCCGTCGTGCCCGACGTGCCCGTGCCGCTGCAACCGGCCGACCGGTCACCTTTGCCTCTCGATACGGTGATCGCCGAGGTCGAACGCCGGCGCGACGAATTCGACCGGCTGTCGCACGTGCCGCGCGACGTGATCGCGATGATGAAACGCGCGGGCATCTTCCGCGCCGGCACGCCGGCGCGCTTCGGCGGCGACGCGCTGCCGCCGCACGTATTTCTCGCGATGCTCGAACGGATCGCGATCGCCGACGGTTCGGCCGCGTGGGTCGCGGCATTCGGCTCGGCCAACACGTATCTCGCCGCGCTGCCGCTCGACACGCAGCGCACGATCTACGCGGACGGCCCCGACCAGGTGTTCGCGGGCGGGCTTTACCCGCTGCAGCCGGCCCGGCCCGCACCGGGCGGCTACCGCGTGACGGGCCGCTGGCGCTTCGCGAGCGGCTGCAAGGGGGCGGACTGGATCGGTGTCGGCATCGGCGGTGCGCCGGCCGACGGCGGCGCGCCGGGCAAGCCGTTCACGGCCGTGTTTCGCGCCGAGGACGTCGAGATCGTCGAGAACTGGCACGTGGTCGGCATGCAGGGCACCGGCAGTCACGACCTGGCGCTGAACGACCGGTTCGTCGACGCAGCCTGGACGTTCGTGCGCGGCGGCGAGCCGACCGTCGACGAACCGCTGTACCGCTATCCGGCGGTCGCGTACCAGGCGCAGGTGCATGCGGCCGTGAACGTCGGCATCGCGCGCGCCGCGCTGGACCTGCTCACCGCGATGTCGGGCGCGACGAAGACGACCACCGGCGCGCCGCGCCTCGCCGATCGTCCGTATTACCGCGAAGGGCTTGCGAAGGCCGAGGCCGACTGGCGCAGTGCGCGGGCGTTTTTCTACGAGACGGCGGAAGCCGCGTGGGCGTCGCTGGCCGCTGGCCGGCCCGTATCGCCGCAGCAGGCGAACCTGCTGCGCCTGAGCGCGACGCATGCCGCGCAGGTGTGCGCGAAGGTCGTGATGCAGGCCTACCAGCTTGCCGGCACGGCCGCGATCTATCGCGAGAACCGGCTGCAGCAGCTGGTGCGCGATTCGATCGTGGTCACGCAGCACGCGTTTCTCGGCGAGGCGACCTACGACGGCTCCGGCGCCGTGTTTGCCGGCATCGTACCCGTTACGCCGTACCCGTGATCGGCACCACGCCGATTCTTCGCAGCAGGAGCACAAGATGAACGAAGCAACGATCCAATGCGACGTCCGCCAGGATTTTCGCGAGGCGATGTCGCGCCTGCCGGCCGGCGTCAATGTCATCACCACCGACGGTGCGCACGGCCGCTGGGGCATCACCGCGAGCGCGGTCTGCTCGGTGACCGATATGCCTCCGACGATGCTGGTGTGCATCAACCGCGGCAGCCGCGCGCACGACATCATGCGCGGCAACGGGCGCGTCGCGATCAACCTGTTGCCGTCCGCGTGCCAGGAGGTCGCGAGGACGTTCGCCGGCATGACGCCGGCGCCGGGCGATACGCGCTTCGACGACACGCGCTGGCTGGACGGCAAAACCGGCGTGCCGGTGCTGGCCGATGCGAACGTCAGCCTCGAAGGGCGCATCATCGACAGCAAGTCGGTCGGTTCGCATTCGGTGATGTTCGTCGAGGTCGATCACATCGCGCTGCATGCGGCGGCCGACGGGCTGATCTACTTCGGCCGCGCGTTCCACCGGCTCGCGCATCCGCTGGCCGCGCAGGCGGGGTGACGGATGGAAGTCTGCCTGTTCCTGATCGTCGAGCATGGCGCCGATGCCGCCGCCGACGTGCCGCTGGCCGGCATCGGCGATGCCGTGGCGGCGTTGCGCGCCGCGCCCGGGCTGGAGCGGCTGGTCGTCCATCGGCCCGTCGCATTGGCCGCCGACCGTGCCGACCCCGTGGCGCGGCCGCCATCGCCCGCATGCGTGCTGCAAGGCTATTTCGCCGAGCTCGACGCGCTCGAAGCGACGCTTGCGCCGACGGGCGCCGCATACGCCTGCATGGTGCGATGGCAGGCGGCAGCTTGGCGCGTCGCGCAGCAGGCGATGGCCGTGCGCCGGATTCAGGTGGCGGGCCCGGGTGTGGGCCCGGGCGCGCGAAGCTGTACCTTCCTCGTCAGCTATGAAGGCGAGGCCGAGGATCCGAACGCGTGGCTGTCGCACTACCTCGATCGTCATCCGCCGCTGATGGCGCAATTGCCGGGCATCCGCGCGATCGAGATCTACACGCGCGTCGATTACCGGAGCGCGCTGCCGGCGCCGCGCGCGCACGCGATGCAACGCAACAAGGTCGTGTTCGACGATGCCGATGCACTGGCGCACGCGCTGGCGTCGCCGGTCCGCCTGCTGATGCGCAGCGATTTCGATGCGCTGCCGCCGTTTTCGGGCGCGACGCCGCATTTCCCGATGGCGAGCGAAAGTTTTGAGATAACATCGGCCGAGTAGTCTGCGCCGCGTCGCGCGACCGCTTGCCGGTCGTGCCGACGCGCCCCCGCCGCTGCTTGCGAGCGCCATGACCAAATCCCATCCGGTCGTCACCGACCTCAACCTGTTGCGGGTGTTCCTCGCGATTTCGGAGCTGCGCAGCCTCACCGCGGCCGGCGAGCGGCTCGGGCTCACACAGCCGGCCGTCAGCCACGCGCTGCGGCGCTTGCGCAATCTCTTCGACGATCCGCTGTTCGTGCGCACGCCGGCCGGCATGGCGCCGACCGACGTGGCGCGCCAGCTGCACGGCCCGCTGACGCGGGCATTCGGAATCATCGATCTCGCGGTGCAACAGGTCGCGCATTTCGATCCGGCCACGGCCAGCCGCACGTTCCGCCTCTCGATGTCCGACATGTCGGAGTTCTATTTCCTGCCGCCGCTGCTCGCGAAGCTCGCGGAAGTCGCGCCGGGCATTCACGTCGAGATCGCGAGCGCGGCGGTCGAGGCGGTCGGCGCCGCGATGCGCAGCGGCGAGATCGATCTCGCGCTCGGCTATGTGCCCGACCCGGGCCTCGGCTGCGTGAGCGAGACGCTGTTCTCGGACGAGCATGTATGCATGGTTCGAGCGGGCCACCCGCTGCGCAAGCGCGCGCCGACGCAGGAAGACCTGACCGCGCTGCGCTACGTCTACGCGAGCAGCAATGCGACCGGCCACCGCATGGTCGAAAAGTGGCTCGACGAGCTGCACGTCGAGCGCACCGTCGTGCTGCGGTTGCCACATTTCATCGTCGCGCCGGAGATCGTTCAGCACACCGATCTGGCGATCATCTTTCCGCGCAGCGTCGCCGAGCGTTTCAATCGCGGTCGCGCGTTCCGGATCTTTCCGCTGCCGTTCGTGCTGCCGCCGATCGAGATCCAGATGCACACGCACGTGCAGTTCGCGGCGGACCCCGGCATCGCATGGCTGCGCGGTGTCATCCACGAGATGTTCCATCGGCCGGAAGCCTGACGGCGAATTCTCGCCGCCCGCGTAATAATCCGCTTCACTGATTTAGAATGCGTTCACGCATCAATTGGACGAATAGTGGAGGCGGTTATGACATCGGTCGATCATCTCGATCTGAACCTGCTGCGCGTATTCCAGGCGATCGTCGAGGAGCGCAGCCTGACGAAGGCCGGCGAGCGGCTCGCGCTGTCGCAGCCGGCCGTCAGCTATTCGCTCGGCCGGTTGCGTACGCTGTTCGACGATCCGCTGTTCGTGCGCACGCGCGCGGGCATGCAGCCGACGCCGGTCGCGCTCGAACTCGCGGGCATCGTCGGCAAGGCGCTCGACATGGTGCGTGTGGCGCTGCGCTACGCGGAGCGCTTCGATCCGGCCACCAGCACGCGCACGTTCCGGCTGTCGCTGTCCGACGCGGGCGAGATGGCGTACCTGCCGGCGATCTGCCAGGCGCTGCGCGAACGTGCACCGCGCGTGACGCTGAGCGTGCAGCCGCTGCCGGTGGAGGAGATCGAGGAAGCGTTGCGCGCGAGCCGGCTGGATTTCGCGATCGGCAACCTGCCGGAGCTGATGCCGCGCACTCGTCACCAGGTGCTGTTCGAGGAGACCTACGTTTGCATGACGGGCCGTCGGCGCGGGCTGCCAGGTGGCGCCGCGCTGAGCCTCGACCAGTTCGTGCGCGCCGCGCACGTCAACGTGAAATCGGTCGAGCACAGCCATCACGCGCTCGACGACGCATTGCGCGCGCAGGGCGTGGGCCGCAACATCGCGCTCGAAGTGCCGCATTTCGTCGCGCTGCCGAGCGTGCTGTCGGTCACCGATCTCTATGCGACGCTGCCGAAGCGGCTCGCGCAGATCCTTAACCGCGATAACGCGTTCCGGCTGTACGACCTGCCCGTCACGCTGCCGCCCGCGCCGGTGACGATGCACTGGCACGAGCATTTCCACGAAGACGAGGGCAACGCGTGGATGCGTGCGCTGCTCGCCGAGATCGTCGAGCGGTTCGACGCGTGACGGCTGCGCGGCGCGTGCGCGCCCGCATGTCGGTTCTTCCATGCATCAAGGCATCAGAGATCGAGGACGAGCACCGCCGATCGCGCACGCGACACGCAGCAGCAGATCACCGTATTGCTTGCACGCTCGGCCTTGCTGAGGCAGTGGTCGCGATGATCGGGCTCGCCGTCGAGCACCGGCACCATGCAGGTGCCGCACACGCCTTCGCCGCATGACGTATCGACCTCGATGCCGATCCGCGCGAGCGCGTCGACGATCGACGTGTCGGGCGTGACGCGTACCGACTGCCCGCTGCGCTGCAGGCGCACTTCGAAGCCGTGTGCGGGGCCGGCGCCGGCATGGTCCGCACCGACGGCGGCCGGTTCGGCAGCGAAGCGTTCGAGATGAATCGAATCGTCGGGCAAGCGCGTCGCGGCTGCCGCGACGACTGCATCCATGAACGGCCCCGGGCCGCACGTATAGACGTGTGCGTGCGCATCGACCGATTCGACGCAGCGGCCCAGCTCGGCCGCGAGCGCATCGGGCTCGATGCCGTAGTGGAACGTCACGTGCGACGCGAACGGTTCGGCCGACAGTTCTTCGACGAAGGCCGCGTGCTCGCGGCTGCGTGCGAAGTAATGCAACCGGTAGCGCGCGCCGCGCTTGTGCAGCGCATAGGCCATCGACAGCAGCGGCGTGATGCCGATGCCGGCCGCGATCAGCACGTGCTCGCTTGCGTCATCCGTCAGACGAAACAGGTTGCGCGGCGCGCCGATCGACAGCTCGGCGCCGACGGTCACGTCGTCGTGCAGCGAACGCGAGCCGCCGCGCGACTGCGCTTCCTTCTTCACCGCGAACAGGTAGCTGCCGCGCTCGTCGGGGTTGCCGCACAGCGAGTACTGCCGCGTGATGCCGGACGGCGCGGTGACGTCGATATGGGCGCCTGGTTCGTATGCGTCGAGCGGCTGACCGTCGACGCGCGAAACCCGGAAACAGCGGATGTCCTGCGCCGCGTCGATCAGCGCGTCGATCCGGACTTGGTGGCGGTTCGCTTGCATGGGTAAATCCGTGGGGGAGGAGGAACGCGGCGCGGCAGACACCACGCCGTCATGCGATCGAGAATAGGGAGAGGTATCGCATAAATCAAATCGATTAAAAAGCGATGCCCGAATCAGTGAGATGGATGATGGCCAGGCGACCGATTGCGCTCGATGTTCAGCGGGCGGCGATCGCGTTGGCAGCCTCGGCCGCCTGCGGCGCGGCTGCCGATGCATGGCCGCGTTCGCGATCGAGGCTGCGGCGATAGTGCCGGCACCCGGCTGCCAGCAGCAGCGCGGCGAGCGTGGCCGCCGCTACGTTGACGATCGACATCGAATGGCCGACCGCGGCCGGCGCGCCGAATACGCGATCGGTAAACAGCGCGACCACGGTCGTGCCGATGCCGAGCGCGATCAGGTTCGACACGAGCAGGAACAGCGCGGAGATCTGCGCACGCATCTGGTTCGGCGCGAGCGTCTGCATCGCGGCGGTCGACGTCGGCATCGGAAACGACGCGAAGAACATCGCGACGACGAGCATCGCGAGCGACGCCGGCAGGCTGTCGAGCTGCGTGAACAGCGTCGCGGGAATCGCCATGCATGCGGCACCGATCGCGCCGGCACGCATCGGCGCATCGGTGCGGCCGCGCCGCAGCAGCCAGTCGTTGAGCCAGCCGCCGCAGAACACGCCGGCCGTATTCGCGACGAGCAGCACGATGCCGAGCGTGTAGCCGGCTTCGACGGCCGTCATGCCGAAGCGGCGGATATAGAACGCGGGCGTCCAGCTCAGCAGGCAGTACAGCGTCATCGCGTAGAACGAAAAGCCGAGGTAATGGCACGCGAAGGTTGTGCGATGCGTGCCGACGAAGCGCAGCGAGTCGCGCATGGACACGCGTCGCACGGCGCCCGAGCGATCCTGCGCGAGCCCCTTGCGCTGCGGGTCGCGCACGGTGGCCGCGAACAGCAGCGCGACGAGAATCCCCGGCAGCCCGACGATCAGGAACGTGACCTGCCACGCATGCACCTGCCCGACGACCGGCAGCGTGAACGCGCTCGCGTGCTTGAGCAGCGCGATCACATAGCCGCCGATCAGGAACGCGACGCCGCCGCCGATGAACGAGCCGAGCGAATACACGGCGATCGCGCGGCCGAGCCTCTCCTTCGGGAAATAGTCGGCGAGCATCGAATACGCGCCGGGCGACAGCGCGGCCTCGCCGACGCCGACGCCCATCCGCGCGACGAACATCTGCACGAAGTGCTGGCTGAACCCGCAGGCGGCGGTCGCGACGCTCCACAGCGCGATGCCGAGCGAGATGATGCGCGGACGTGCGTAGCGGTCGGCGAGATACGCGACGGGCAACCCCATCACCGCGTAGAACAGCGAGAACGCGAACCCGTTGAGCAGGCTGAACTGCGTGTCGGTGAGATGCAGGTCGCGCTTGATCGGTTCGATCATCAGGACGAGCACCTGGCGATCGACGAACGAAAAGACATACGCGAGCATGCAGATGACGACGACATACCATTCGTACGTATAGCGCTTGCCGTCGGCAGCGCGGGCCGTGGGTGCAGACATGCGGATTCTCCTGGAGCGGGCGGTGGAAAAGCGCGGCGCCGGCCTCGCGGGCCGGGTGCCGTCGCGGCGCGAAAGCGTGCGGGTGACACGATTGGAGAGGCAGCGTAGTCGGCCAAATTCGGCCGCCATAGCCGGAGTGACAGCCGCGCCACACGGACATCTACCGACCCGGATAAAGAAAACACCGAGGCCGTGCGCACGGGGCGCCGCGCAGCGCGCGTGCGGCGGGGCGCGTGCGCATCATGCGGCACATCTATAAGCGTTATAGAGCGGATTGCGTCGACGTCCGAAATTGTCGTTCCTAGACTCGGCCCGTTTTTGATCGGCAGCGTTGGCCCTTCGCGGCGAATGCGCTTCACATCAAGCGGCGCGATGCCGACAGGCGCCGCAATCTCCACGGGACGACCAAGATGAACCATCCGAACGGGCGAGCCGACCGGCTTGCCGCACCGCTTGCCGCGCTGCTTGCATGCGTATCGCTGCCGGCTGTCGCACAATCGAGCGTGACGCTCTACGGCCGCGTCGATACCGCGATCGAGTACGCGAACGCCGGGCCGAACCACGTGACACGCATGGGCAACGGCAACCTGTGGGCATCGCAGTGGGGATTGAAGGGTGTCGAGGATCTCGGCGGCGGCTACGCGACGATCTTCAAGCTCGAGGACGGCTTCAACGCGGCGAGTGGCGCATTGTCGAACAGCAGCGCGCTGTTCGGCCGCGAGGCCTGGGTCGGCATCACGGGGCCGTTCGGTGGCGTGCAGCTCGGCGAGCTCTACACGATCGTGCATACCACGCTCGTCACGTACAGCCTGCCCGGCCTCGGCGCGGGCCTCGCATGGGGCAACGCGACGAACAACTTCGTCGGACCCGCGTTCCTGCGCGTGCGCAACGCGATGCGCTACACGTCGCCGCGTTATGCGGGCTTCATGCTGCGCGCGATGGCCGCGCGCGGCACCAACGGCGCGGCCGGCCGGCCGGCATCGCTCGGCGACACGTACGGCGCGGGCCTCAACTACGTGCGCGGCGGGTTGTCGGTCGACGTCGACTACATGCAGCAGAAGTTCAGCCCGGTCGCCGCACCCGCGCTCGGCGACACGAGCCCGGCCGCGAACGGCAACTACACGGTCGGCGCGATCTCGTACGACTTCGACGTCGTGAAGATCGCTGCGCTGTACATGCGGCATCGCGGCGGCCCGGACGTCGCGGCCGCGATCGACAGTCAGAGCGCGTATCCTCACAGCGACACGATGGAACTCAGCGCGACGGTGCCGATCGGGCGCGCGTCGCTGCTGCTGAGCATCGGCCACTACCGGAAGGTGGCCGACAGCGACGGCAACGCCGATTCGTACGGCATCCGCTTCGACTATCCGTTGTCGAAGCGCACGGTGCTGTACACGGGCGCCGCGATGGTGCGCAACGGCGCACATGCGCGCTTCGTCGTGAACGGCGCGGCGGGCGGCGGCGTCGCGGTCGCCAAGCCCGGCGCGACCGCCAGCTCGATCGTCGCGGGCATCCTCACGTCGTTCTGACCGCCGACGGTTGGCCCTGTCCGCCTGCGCCGCTACGCGCAGGCGGGCGGTTGCGGCGCGAGCCATGCATCGAACGGCGCCTGCCGGCCGATATCGAACAACTCCAGCAGCAGCGCACGCAACCACCGATGGCCCGGGTCCGCATCGAAGCGCCGGTGCCAGTACGCATTGACCGCCCACTCGCCGGCACCGGCGATCTCGTACAGTGCGCACGGCTGCCGCGCGGCGAACGTGATCGCGATCGTTTCCGGCAGGATCAGCGCATAGTCGCCCTGTTCGAGCAACGCAGGCACCACCATGAAGTCGGGGAGCGCCGCACGCACGCGCGGCATCAGTCCGTGCCGCACGAGCAACTGCATCGACTGCGGATGCGCGGACACCGCGACGAAGCGCAGCGTGTCCGGCGCGTCGCCGTCGAGCACGAAATCGTCGGGCAGCGCGACGCGCTGCGCGGTGCGGCGCGGCATCAGCAGCACGCAGCGCTCGTGCAGCAGCGCGGTGCGCTGGAAGTGGCTCGACGCGTCCGCGAAATGTCCGAGCGCGAAATCGATGCGGCCCGATTCGAGCGCGACGTTGAGCTGGCATTCGTCGACGTGCAGCGTCTCGATCACCGCGCCCGGTGCGCGCCGGTCGAATTCCGCGAGCAGCGTCGGCAGGAACGCGCTCGCCGCGAAGTCGCTCATGTGTAGCCGGAACACGCGCTGCGTGCTGTCTGGCACGAACCGCGAGCCTTCGTCGAGCACGTCTTGCAGGATCGCGAGGGCCTTGTCGACCGACACGGCGAGCCGTTGCGCGCGCGGCGTCGGCTCGACGCCGGTGCCGGTGCGCACGAACAGCGCGTCGCGAAACATCAGCCGCAACCGGCCGAGCGCGTAGCTGACCGACGGCTGCGTGACGCCGAGCCGCAACGCCGCACGGCCGACATGCCGCTCCGTATAGACCGCGCGGAACGTCTTCAGCAGATTCAGGTCGAGGTCCTGCACGCGCAGGCCGTCGGGCGCGTCCGCGTCGTGCGGCGCGGCTTCATGGCGGGCCGGCGGCCGGCCGGTGGCGGAATGCGTCATCGTGCTTGCCTCGCGGTGACGGAAGGTGCGTGGCCGTAACGCCGCGCGTAGGCCTTCGCGAAATGGCCGAAGCCATGAATGCCGTGCGCGATCAGCACGTCGGTCACGCTGCGTGCGTCGCCGCGTTCCAGCGCGGCGTGCACCGCGGCCAGCCGGCGCTCGCGCACGTATGCGGCCGGCGTGGTGTTCAGGAACGCGCGAAATGCGTGCTGCAGCGTGCGCGGCGCGACGCCCGCGACGGCTGCCAGCGCGGTGAGCGCGAGCGGATCCCCCAGATGCGCGTCGACGTGGTCGCATGCGCGGCGCACATGCGCCGGCAGCGGCGGCGTGCCGCGCGCCAGCGCAGCGCTGTACGAATGCGGCAGGTGTGTGAGCAGCAGCGACATCAGCCAAGCGGTGAGATCGGCGCCGAACGTCGTCGTCGACGCGCCGATGTGCGGCTGTGCGCCGAGCCGGCACAGGTATTCGAAGGTCGGCAGCACGAGCGCGACGCCCGTGCCGTTGCCGCCGGCGGCGAGATCGAACTGCAGCGGCCGCGTGAGCGTCGCGTGCAGCATGTCCCGCAGCTTGCGTTCGAGTGCGCCGCGTTCGAGTCGCAGCACCAGGTTGCGGCAATCGGGACTCGTGCACAGGCGGCTCGCGCGCGCCGGCGACGACACGGTCAGCTGGCCCGGGCCCGCCCGCGCGACGCCATCGCCGGCCCGCAGTTCGCACGCGCCCGACAGCGTCAGCCGGAACAGGAAATGATCGGCATCGTCGCCGAAATCGATGCGCGTTTCGCGGCCGTAGCAGAGTTCGAGCAGCGCGCCGTGATGCAGCGGCACCTCATACAGCTCCGCATGAAACGGATCGCGGCCGCGCGCGGCCATCCGGTGCGGCCCGAGCCGGTGCGCGACCGCGCGTTCGACTTCGTCGGGCGCATGCAGCGTGCCGAGCCGGTTCGGCGCATGTCGGGAGAGCGCGATATCCATATGGTGGCCTCGTATTGGATGCGTGAGCGCGGCGGCGTGCGTGTTGTTGCGATTGCGTTGCGCGAACGGGCGTGCCGTTGCGCGTTTCGAAGCGACGCGATATGCGCCACCGCGTAGTCTCGGAACCATCCACTCACCGGGAGACAACGATGAAGGTATGTGTACTGGGCGGAGGCCACGGCTGCCATGCGGCCGCGATCGACCTGTTCGAGAAGGGCCACGACGTGACGTGGTGGCGGCGCGACCGCGAACCGCATGCGCGGCTGCGCGAGCTCGGCGCGTTGCACGTGACCGACTATCGCGGCAAGCGCGCGGTGCCGCTCGGCGACGCGCCTGGCGCGATCCGCCTGACCGACGATCTCGAGGCCGCGCTGCGCGGCGCGCGGCTCGTCGTGGTGCCGCTGCCGGCCGTTTCGCACGACGCGCTCGCGGCGCAGGTCGCGCCGCTGCTCGAGGACGGCCAGGTCGTGTTCCTGCCGCCCGGCACGTTCGGCAGCTTCGTGTTCGCGCGCGCGGCGGCCGACGCCGGCAACCGTGCGCGCGTTGCGTATGCGGAGACGGGCACGCTGCCGTATCTGGTGCGCAAGCACGGCGAGAACGCGGTCGTGATCAGCGCGTATGCGACGCGCCTGCCGACCGGCGTGTTTCCCGCGAACGCGGCCGGCTGGGCGTTCGACGTGCTCCGCGCGGGCTATCCGCCGGTCGAGCCGGTCGAGGATGCGCTGTCGGGCGCGCTGATGAATGCGGGCCCGGTGATCCACCCGCCGCTGATCCTGATGAACGCCGGGCCGCTCGAACACTTCGACGCGTGGGACATCCACAACGAAGGCACGCAACCGTCGATCCGCCGCGTGACGAACGCGCTCGACGCAGAACGCATCGCCGTGCGCGAAGCACTCGGCTATCGCGCGCCGCATTTCCCGCTCGCGGACCACTATGCGACCGACGGCGACGAATGGATGTACGGGCGCGGCGCGCACGGCAAGCTGACCGACAGCGGCGACTGGCGCGAGAAGATCGATCTGTGCACGCATCGCTACATGCTCGAGGACACCCGGCTCGGGCTGTCGTTCATCGTGTCGTGCGGGCGTTGGGCGAACGTGCCGACGCCCGTTGCGCAGGGGCTGCTGAGCGTCGCGTCGGCGGTGACCGGGCGCGACCTGTATGCGCAAGGCCGTACGCTGGACGGGTTCGGCCTTGCCGCCCTGTCGCGCGATGCGATGCGCGCGCTGCTCGATGCGGGATACGCCGCATGACGCCCGCCACCGACGTGACGCGCGTGCACGTGCTTGGCGCCGGACGCATGGGGCAGGGGATAGCGCTCGTCTTCGCATTCGCGGGCCTCGACGTGACGCTGATCGACTTCAAGCCGCGCGACGCGCAAGGATGGCGTGTGTTCGAGGATCGCACGCGAGGCGAGATCCTGCGGCCGCTGCATGCGCAGGTCGCGCTCGGGCGTATCGACGACACGCAGGCCAGGGCCGTGGTCGCGCGTATCGCACTGGTCGCGCGAGACGGCGCGGCAGACGCCGTGCGCGGCGCCGGCATCGTGTTCGAAGCGCTGCCCGAAGTGCTCGATGCAAAGGTCGACGCGCTGCGCTGGCTGGGCGCGCATGTCGATGCGCGCGCAACGATCGCGTCGACGACGTCGACGTTCGTCGTCACCGAGCTGCAGCGCCATGTTGCACACCCTGAACGGATGCTGAACGCGCACTGGCTGAACCCGGCGTTGCTGATGCCGCTCGTCGAGATCAGCCGCAGCGGCGCGACCGATCAACGGGTCGTCGATGCACTGGCCGCGCTGCTCGAACGCGTCGGAAAGAAGCCGGTGATCTGCGGGCCGGCGCCGGGCTACATCGTGCCGCGCATCCAGGCGCTCGCGATGAACGAGGCCGTGCGCATGGTGGAAGAGGGGGTCGCGAGCGCCGAGGACATCGACACCGCGATCCGCACCGGCTTCGGCCCGCGCTTCGCGGTGCTCGGGCTGCTCGAGTTCATCGACTGGGGCGGTTGCGACATCCTGTACTACGCGTCGACGTATCTCGCCGGCGAAATCGGCCCGCGCTTTGCGCCGGCCGACAGCGTCGTGCGCAACATGGAAGCCGGGCGCGACGGCGTGCGCACGGGGGCTGGCTTCCACGACTATGCGGACGTCGACGTCGCCGCGTACATGCGGCAGCGGCTTGGCGAGTTCGGGCGCTTGCTCGATCATCTGGGGCTGGCGCCGGTGTTCGACGGCGCGGGGCGGGCATCGGGTATGTAGCCGTCGCGGCAGGGCCGCGTGGGCGCCGGGCGGTGCTGGCAGGGTGGGGATGCCTGCCAGCACGACGCGCTGCTGCATCGGCCACGGCCGGCTGGCGCACGTGGCCCGACCTGCGCGCGGGCGCGCCGCACGCTCACGCCCCGTCGCCGTGCGAATCGCCAGCCCGCACGACGCGCGTCTCGCGCATCGCGCATAGCGTCACGACCGTCACGAGGCCGAGCGCAACGAGGAACAGCGACACAGGCCACGAAGCCTGGTAGCGCGCGAGCAGCGCGGTCGCGATCAACGGCGACATCCCGCCCGCGAAGATCGACGCGACTTCATGACCGAGCGCGACGCCCGAATAGCGCACCTCGGTGCTGAACAGCTCGCCGACCAGCGCGGGCAGCGTGCCGATCATCGCGCCGTGGCTCACCGCGGTTCCGACCGTCAGCGCGAGCCACACGAGCGGCGTCGCGCGCGTGTCGAGCAGCCAGAAGAACGGGTATGCACACGCGATGAGGCTCAGTGCGCCGATCAGGTACACGGGCTTGCGGCCGATCCGGTCGGACAGGCGGCCCCACGCGAGCATCGCGGCCATCTCGACGACCATCGCGATCATCACGCCGGTCAGCATCACGCCGTTCGGGATGCCGACATATCTGCCGTAGACGAGCGAGAACGCGAGGAAGATGTACGCGCCGCCGTTTTCGGCGACACGGAGCCCCATCGCGAGCAGGATTTCCTTCGGATGGCGGCGGAGGCATTCGACGACCGGTAAATGCGTGTGCGCGCCGCGCTTGCCGGCCTGTTCGTAGTCGCGGCTTTCCGGCAGGTGGCGGCGGATATAGATGCCGATCGCGAAGATCGCGATGCTCGCGAGGAACGGCAGCCGCCAGCCCCAGGTGCGGAACGCGTCGTCGGGCAGTGCCTGTGCGGCGAGAAACGCGGCCGACGACAACACGAAGCCGCCGCCGACGCCGAGCTGGCTCCACGCCGCGTAGTAGCCGCGCTGCTCGGGCGGTGCGTTCTCGCTGATCATCAGCACACCGCCGCCCCATTCGCCGCCGGACGCGATGCCTTGCAACAGCCGCAGCACGACGAGCGCGGCCGGTGCCCACAGGCCGACCTGCGCGTAGGTCGGCAGCAAGCCGATCGCGAACGTCGACGCGCCCATGATCAGCAGCGTCCACACGAGCGACGCCTTGCGGCCGTAACGGTCGCCGACATGGCCGAACACGATCCCGCCGAGCGGCCGCGCGACGAAGCCGAGCGCGAACGCCGCGAACGCGGCGAGGCTGCCGGCGAGCGGCGACGCGCCCGGTGGAAAGAACACGTGGCCGAACACGAGCGCGGCGGCCGTTCCGTAGACAAAGAAGTCATACCATTCCATCGCGTTGCCGGCGACGGAGGCGATGACGATTCGGCGAAGCTGCCGGTCGGCGAGCGGCCGGGCGGCGCTCGGGGACTGCACGGTGTCGGTCGGGTACATGGCGGACTCTGAAGGGGGCGGGTGCGTGCCGTCTCTGGAACGCATGCGGCACTGCGGGCTAGTGTTGTCGGCACCGCCGCCCCGGTCAAATCCGCAGAAAAAGGGGAGTGTCATCACTCCCGCAAATGATGGTCGCGGCGCGCACGGCCGTGCCCGCGCGCGCCGGCGCCTGTTAACGCTCGATCTGCCGGTTCCAGCGCGTGTCCCACTGCGCGCGGCGCGCGTTGATCGCCGTCCAGTCGACCACCGTCACCTTGCGCACCAGATCGTCGACGTTGCCGAGGCTTTGCTGCATCGCGGCGGGCATCTTCGCGAGACGGTTGGTCGGGATCTGCTTGCCGGCCTCGGCCGCCTTCGTCTGCGCCGGCGCGGACAGCAGGAATTGCGCGAGCTTCTGGGCCAGTTGCGGATCCGGGTTGTTCGCGACCACGCACAGGTCGACGAGCAGCAGCACCGGGCCTTCCTTCGGGTTCGCATACGCGACCGGAATGCCCTTGTCCTGCAGGTCGCCGACGCCGGTCGGCGTCAGCGGGAACAGGCCGGCCTCGCCGGTCTGCACCATCTCGGAGATCTTCGCCGAGTTCGGGATGTACTCGACGACGTTCGGCCCGACCGTGCTCGCCCACTTGCTGAAGCCGGGTTCGACGTTCTGTTCGTTGCCGCCGAGCAGCCGGTTGATCGCGAGAAATCCGTGCAGCCCGAACGTACTGCTCGACGCCGACTGGAACACGACCTTGCCCTTGTACTTCGGGTCGGCGAAGTCCATCCACGACGTCGGCGGCGCCCAGCCTTTTTCCGCGAACAGTTTCCTGTTGTACGCGATGCCGGTCATCCCGAGCTGCACGCCCGCGCCAACGTCATCCTTCATCCGCGCGAACGGGTACAGCTCCTTCAGCACCGGCGAATCGTCGAGCTTCTGGCACACGCCGAGGCTGACCGCGCGCGCCATCACGCCGTCGTCGAGGAAGGCGACGTGGATCTGCGGCTTGTTGCGGTTCGCGAGCAGCTTCGCGAGCACGTCCGATGACGTGCCGGGTACCACGACGACCTTCACGTTATTCGCCTTCTCGAAGTCGGGCAGCACCTGGCTCGTGTAGGCCTTTTCCATCGGCCCGCCGTTCATGCCGACGTAGATCGTCTTCGTTTGCGCGAACGCGGGCGCGCCGGCGCCTGCGATGCAGAGGGCGGCAGCCGCCGCGATCGTTCCGAGCAGTTTCATCGTTGGGTCTCCTCTTGACGGAAAGGGGCGGTCGGCATGGTTCGCGGTGCGAAGCGTCCGATCGAGAATGCATCGATTGGTGTGGTGGTTTCGCCGGTCGTGACGAAGTCGGCGAGCACCTCGCCGACGCCCGGCGCGAGCAGGAAGCCGCCGCCGGAAAAGCCGAACGCATGCAGCAGGTTCGGCGTGGTGCGACTCGCGCCGATGATCGGGTTGTGGTCCGGCGTGCAGCCTTCGACGCCACTCCACGTGCGGATCAGGAGCGCGTCGCGCAAGGCGGGCAGCAGCGCGCACGCATCGCGCATCACCGAGCGTGTCGTATCGACCGACGGCTGGCCGAACTCGCCGTCGCCGCTGCCGCGCCCGCCGCCGATCACGCAGTTGCCGCGCGCGACCTGCCGCGCGTACACGCCGCCGCCGTACACGCCGAGGTTGTGCGTGATGAACGGCGGCAGCGGTTCGGTCACCCACATGTTCGGATAGATCGGCTCCATCGGCACGGCTTCGCCGAAGCGCTCTGCGATCGTGTTCGCCCAAGCGCCGGCCGAATTGATCAGCCACGTTGCGGTGCGTGCGTGGTTGCCCGCATGAACGTGAAAGCGCGTGCCGTCGTACCGGACATCGTCGACCGGCGCGTGCTCGAATACGTCGGCGCCTGCCGCTCGGGCTGCACGCGCGAACGCGGGCGACACGACGCGCGGGTTCGCGTGTCCGTCGGTCGCGCACAGCGAGCCGCCGACCGCCGCGCGGCCGAGCCATGGATAGCGGCGACGGAACGCATCGCCGCGCATCACCTGCAGCGGCAGGCCGTGCTCGCCGGCGAGCGCCGCATAGGCGTCGAGTGCATCGAGATCGGCGTCGCTGCGCGCGAGGCGCAAATGGCCCGACACGACGAACTCGCCGTCGATGCCGATCAGCTCCGGCAGGCGGTCCCAGATGCGGCGTGCGCGCAGCGCGAGCGGCAGCTGTTCGGCCGGGCGGCCCTGGCAGCGCACGCCGCCGTAGTTCACGCCGCTCGCCTGTGCGCCACAGTCGCGGCGCTCGAACAGGGCGACGCGCAAGCCGCGCCGCGTCAGCGCCAGCGCGGCCGATGCACCGACGAGCCCGCCGCCGACGATGGCGACGTCGTAGTGGCGAAGTTCATTCATCGCGCGCCTCGTCGGGAATCGCCGCGACATCGTCGCCCGCGAGCGCGGCGGAGATCGGAAACGGCTTCACCGGCGGTTGCGCGCGCAACCGACCGACGTCCGCGAGCGAGCGGCCGGTTTCCGCGGCGAGCACGAGTGCGGTCGCGTCGCCGCACATGCGGCCCTGGCAGCGGCCCATCCCGGCGCGTGTCAGCGCCTTCAACCGATTCAGCTCGGTCGCTTCGCCGCCGCGAATGCAGCGTCGCAGCGTGCCCGCGTCGATTTCCTCGCAGCGGCACACGATCGTGTCGTCCGGGCAGCGCGCGGCGAGTGCGGCGGGCGGCGCGAACGCTGCTTCGAGGCCCGCGCGGAACGTGCCGAGCCGGGCGAGCGTGCGTTCCAGCATCGCCGCGTCGGGTTTGCCGGAACGCGCGGGCGACGGCGTCTCGATGCCCGCATCGTCGAGTAGCGCCAGTGCCGCGCGTCGCCCGGACGCCTCGGCCGCGTCGGCGCCTGCGATGCCGGCACCGTCGCCCGCGACGTAGATGCCGCGCACCGACGTGCGGCCGGCCGCGTCGCGTTCTGGCAGCCATGCGCGGTTGAGCGGATCGAAACGGAACCGGCAGCCGGCGAGATCCGCAAGCTGCGTTTCCGAACGCAGCCCGAAGCCGAGGCCGAGCGCATCGCAGTCGAGCAGCCGCGGCGGCGCGTCGCCGCCGGCCGCGCGCCAAGCGAGTCCCGTTACGTGCCGCTCGCCGAGCACGCGCTCGAGCGTGACGCCCGTTTCGATCGCGACGCCGTGTGCGCGCAGCCAGCCGATGTAGTAGAGCCCCTTCGCGAACGTGGACGGCATGCGCAGCAGCGCGGGAGCCGCCGCCGCCTGCTGGCGCAGCGGGCTCGTGTCGAGCACCGCCGCGACCTGCGCGCCGGCCTTCGCGTACTGGTAGGCGACGAGGTACAGCAATGGTCCCGTGCCCGCGAACACGATGCGGCTGCCGATCGCGCAGCCCTGTGCCTTCAGCGCGACCTGCGCGCCGCCGAGCGTGTAGACGCCGGCGAGCGTCCACCCCGGCACCGGCAGCATGCGATCGGTCGCACCGCTCGCGACGATCAGGTGCGAGAACGGCACGGTCGTCTCGCGGCCGTCCTGGAGCGCGTCGACGCGGCCCGCGCCGCACGCCCATGCGAGCGTGTTCGGCCGGTAATCGACGTGCGGCAGCAGCGCGGCCATGGTCCGGTGCACGGCATCGGCCTTCGCGGCCTCGAAGCCGTACAGTACGCGCTTGCCGCGCGCGAACGCACCGTCGGCCGGCGGTTGACGATAGATCTGTCCGCCCCAACGCGCGTTCTCGTCGATCACGACGGGGCGCAGCCCCGCGTCGACCAGCGCCTCGGCCGCGCGCACGCCGGCCGGTCCCGCGCCGACGATCACCGGTCGCAATGCGTCGTTCATGATGCATCTCCGGCTGCGGCGGGCTGCGCGCCGGTGAGAATCCGCATGCCGTCGGCGATCGGTGTCGAGCATGCGCGCACGCGTGCGCCGGCCTCGGTGCGCACCCAGCAGTCCTGGCACGCGCCGATCAGGCAGAAGCCCGCGCGCGGCTTGCCGCTGAATTCGCTCACGCGCACACGGCGCTGCGCGACGAGGATCGCGGTGAGCACGGTGTCGCCGGCGAGCGCGTGCGCGGGACGGCCGTCGAGCGTGAACGCGACGGCGGCGCGCTCGCATTCGGCGATGCGCACGAACTGCGCGCCGTCGTCCGCGATGCCGGTGGAACGGGAAACGGAAGTCGTCATCAGTGTTGGCCGATCAGGATGCGGTTCAGGCCGTACACGCGATCGAGCAGCAGCATCGCGCCGGCGGTGATGAAGATGACGAGCGCCGACACCGACGCCATCATCGGGTCGATCGATTCTGTCGCGTACATGTACATGCGCACCGGCAGCGTGACCGTCTGCGGCGACGTGACGAAGATCGACATCGTCAGTTCGTCGAAGCTGTTGATGAACGCGAGCAGCCAGCCGCCGGTGATGCCGGGCACGATCATCGGCAGCGTGATGCGGCGGAACGTCGTCCACGGATCGGCGCCGAGCGAGCACGCGGCCTGTTCGACGCTGCGATCGAGGCCGGCCACGGATGCGAGCACGAGCCGCATCACGAACGGCGTGATGACGATCATGTGCGCGAGCACCAGCCACGCGAACGAGCCGGTCGCGCCGATCAGCGCGAAGAACCGCAGCAGCGCGATGCCGAGCACGAGGCCGGGGATCACGAGCGGCGACAGCAGCAGGCCGTTCAGGAACGCGCGGCCGGGAAACGCCGCACGGCCGATCGCGAGCCCGGCGGGCAACGCGATCGCGAGCGACAGCGTCGCCGACGCGAACGCGAGCTTCACGCTGTTGGCAAATGCGGTGACGAAGTCCGGATAGTCGAGGATCGCGCGGAACCAGCGCAGCGACACGCCGTGCGTCGGCAGCGTCAGTGTTTCGTCGGGCGTGAACGCGACGAGCACGACGATCACGAGCGGCGCGAGCACGAACAGGATCACGAGCGTGTGGAACGCCAGGGCGAACGGGCCGTTCTTTCTCATCGGGAAGCGCCTCCGAGGCTGCGCGCATAGCGGCGTTCGAGCACGCGGTAGTAAGTGAGCATCACGACGAGGTTCGCGACCAGCAGCAGTACCGCGATCGTCGCGCCGAGCGGCCAGTTCAGCGAGCCGAGGAATTCGTCGTAGACGGCGGTCGCGGCGACCTTCAACCGGCGTCCGCCGAGCAGGCCCGGAATCGCGAACGCGCTCGCCGACAGCCCGAACACCATCAGGCTGCCGGACAGCACGCCGGGCATCAGCTGCGGCACCACGATGCGGCGCAGCGTCGTGAACGGCGACGCGCCGAGCGACAGCGCCGCGTGCTCGGTCTGCGGATCGAGCCGCTGCAGCGCGGTCCACACGGGGATCACCATGAACGGCAGCATCACGTGCACCAGCGCGATCACGATCGCGAACGTCGTGTATTCGAGCTTGTACGGCCCGAGACCGACGAGCCCGAGCGCCTGGTTCACGAGCCCGCTCGTGTTGAGCAGCATGCTCCAGCCGAACGCGCGCACGACGACCGACACGAGCAGCGGCGCGAGGATCGCGAGCAGGAACAGCGAGCGCCACGGGTCGCGCATTTTCGACAGCACGTACGCTTCGGGCGTGCCGATCGCGACGCAGATCGCGGTGGTCAGCGCGGCGATGCCGAACGTGCGCGCGAAGATCGTGTGGAAGTACGACGAGCCGAGCACCTCCGCGTAGTTGCCGAACTGGAACGCGGCGATCGGGCCCGTGGCCGGATCGTAGCGGTAGAACGTGAGCGCGAAGGTCATCCCGAGCGGCACGAGCACGAGCGCGGCGAAGAGCAGGAACGCGGGCGCGCACATCAGCCACAGCGGCGCATGGGCGCGCCATGACACACGCAGCGTGCGGCCACTGGTGGCGCGGAGCGGCGCCGTATCGACCGAAGCGGCGGCTCCGGTCGATTGCGCGAGCGCGGCCGGCGTGCCGTCGGTCGGGAGCGGTCGGGCAGGCTGTCCCATTCAGGCCTCCCGCCGCATCACGCGCACCGCATCGCTGTGCCAGTCGACGCCGACCGGCGCACCTTCCGCGAGCGGCTCCGCGCCTTCGTTCTGGCAACACACGAGCACTTCTCCGAGCGCGCTGTCGACGCGGTACAGCCACTGGCTGCCGAGGAAGAAGCGGCTCGTGACCGTCGCGGCGAAACGGCCCGCGCCCGGCGCGCACAGTCGCAGTTTTTCAGGGCGGATGCACACCGACACGGCGTCGCCGATGCGCACGTCGCGCTCACGCGCCGGCAGGTGCGCGGTGCGGCCCGTTTCCGCGAGATCGTGGCCGAGGTCGATGCGAATTGCGTCGCCGTCGTGCGCGACGATGGTGCCGGGCAGCAGGTTCGCCTTGCCGATGAACTGCGACACGAAGTGGTTCTCGGGGCGTTCGTACGCGCGGTACGGCGTATCGGTCTGCGTGATGCGGCCGGCTTCCATCACGACCACGCGATCGCTGATCGACAGCGCTTCCGATTGATCGTGCGTGACCATGATCGTCGTCGTGCCGATCTTGCGCTGGATGGCGCGCAGTTCGAACTGCATCTCTTCGCGCAGCTTCGCGTCGAGGTTCGACATCGGCTCGTCGAGCAGCAGCACCGGCGGTTCGATCACGACCGCACGCGCGATCGCGACACGCTGCCGCTGGCCGCCGGACAGCTCGCGCGGAAAGCGGTGCGCGAGCGCATCGAGACGTACGAGCGCGAGCGCCGCGCGGATGCGCTCGGTGCGCTCCGCCTTGTCGACGCCGCGCATGTCGAGGCCGAAGCCGACGTTTTCCGCGACGCTCATGTGGGGAAACAGCGCATAGCTCTGGAACACGATGCCGAGCCCGCGGCGGTTCGGCTTCATGTGCGTGATGTCCTGACCGTCGAGCGCGATGCGGCCGCGCGTGACGTCGACGAAGCCGGCGATCATCTGCAGCGTCGTGGTCTTGCCGCAGCCCGACGGCCCGAGCAGCGACACGAATTCGCCTTGTTCGACCGACAGGTTGACGTCGGCGACGGCGGTGAGTTCGCCGAACGATTTCGTCAGATCCGTAAGCGTGAGAAACGACATGGGGAGCTCCGGGTTCGCACACCGGATGGCCGGTGCGTCATTGACGCGGACTCTAGCCAGCCATATTGGGGAGCGTCAATTTCGAATTCTGCTCAGCGGGATGAATTTCTGAGAAATTCCGGTTGGCGGAATACTTTTGGGCATGGAAGAAAAATCGTTCCGTTGAATGAAGGCTGGCCAGGCGGTGAAAAGCGCGCGTCAATCCCGTGCACACCCGGATGCCCGACGCATTTCGGCGGCACGACAATGGCGTCTGGCATATTCCGTTCAATGAAATCATCGAGGAGAACTCGCATGCAGGAACCGCATTCGCGCGGAATGTCGCGCGCCGCACGCATGCCGTCCCCGGACGAGGACGCCGCTGCCGATGCGGCCGGCGCGCCGGGCACCGGCATGCTGCAGCGCGCGTTCGCGATCCTGCGCGCGCTGGCCGGCATGCAGCAGGACGGCGTGCGCGTCACGCACCTCGCGAAGGCCGTCGGCCTCACGCAAGGCACGGCGCACCGGATCCTGCAATCGCTGATCGCAGAAGGGATGGTCGAACAGGACGAGCAGTCGAAGCTGTACCGGTTGAGTGTCGACTTCTTCGCGCTCGCCGCGCTGGCCGGCAACCCGAGCAGCATGCGCACGCTTTGCCGGCCCGCGCTGCTGCGGCTGTGCGCGAGTCTCGGCGAGACGATCTTCCTGCTCGTGAAGAGCGGCTTCGACGCTGTGTGTCTCGATCTGTGCGAAGGGCCGTTCCCGATCCGCTCGTTTACCGGCGACATCGGCGGGCGCATCGCGCTCGGCGTCGGGCAGGGCAGCCTCGCGATCCTCGCGTTCCTGCCGGAAGCCGAGCGCGAGGAAGTGATCCGCTTCAACGTGCCACGCATTCGCGGCTACGGCGTGCTCGACGAGGTATACCTGCGCACCGAGATCGAACGCGTGCGCCAGCTCGGCTATGCAGGGCGCAACAGCGGCGTGCTCGACGGGATGGCCGGCGTCGCGGTGCCGATCCTCGACCGCACCGGTTATCCGGTCGGTGCGCTGAGCGTCGGCACGCTGGCGTCGCGCCTCGGTGACGACCGGATGCCGATGGTCGTCGAACTGCTGCGGCGCCAGGCCGATGCGATCGGCCCGCGCACGAACCCGTTCGACGCCGCATTGCGGCGGCCGATGCACGGGCTGTCCGGGAAAACCGCGTAGCCGCCGCATAGCCGCATCACGCGTCGCCGTTTCGTCAGCTTGCTTACACGTGCCATTCACGTCTGAGCAAAGTGCGCCACGTCACGCGGGCCTCAAGGCTTTCTGTTTGCTTGCAGGCGCGCGCTTTTCCCGCCCACCTCCGCTTCATTCGTCTCCATTCGATTTTCAACTGCCGGCCAGTTGAACATTTCATTTCTTGATGCGATTGCGGCTGGATACCATCCAGCCACTGTCCATACAAGCCGACCGGCGCGTATGGCCAGCATCGAGAAAACACAACACAACATCGACAAGACGGTTTGGAGAGGAGAAGACGGAGATGGTGCGAACGATGGGCAGGAAGACGGGCGTCGCGTGCATGAGCGCGGCCATTGCGATGATGTTCGCCGGCGCCGCGCATGCGCAGTCGACGGTGACGCTGTACGGGATCGTCGACGCCGGCGTGACCTACACGAACAACGCGAAGGGCCATGCGCTGTGGCAGTTCACGGGCGGCAACGAATCGGGCCCGCGCTGGGGCTTGATCGGCACCGAGGATCTCGGCGGCGGCCTGAAGGCGAACTTCCGGCTCGAGAACGGCTTCAACGTCGCGAACGGCGCGCTCGGGCAGGGCGGCCGGATGTTCGGCCGCTCGGCATGGGTCGGCCTGAGCGGCGCGAGCTGGGGTGCGGTGACGCTCGGTCGCCAGTACAACTCGACGCAGGACATCCTCGGTTCGCTGCAGATGAGCAGTTTCCTCGCGCAGTACTCGACGCATCCGTTCGATAACGACGACATCAACAACACGTTCCGCACCAACAACGCGGTCAAGTACGTGTCGCCGACGATCGCGGGCCTGCAGGCGAACTTGATGGTCGGGTTTTCGAACTCGACGGGCTTCTCGAACGACAACACGTGGAGCGCGGGCGTCACGTATGCGAACGGGCCGCTGAACGCGGGTGCCGCCTATGCGCGCGTGAACCATCCGGCGGCCAGCGCGACGGGCGCCGTCGCGTCCGACAACTACTACCCGGGCTCGGCGTCGGTGTTCGGCGCCGGCCTGTCGAACGCGGTGCGCCAGCAGATCTGGGGCGCGGGCGGCAGCTATGCGATCGGGCAGGCGACGCTCGGGCTGCTGTACACGGGCTCGAACTTCGGCCAGGCGACGGGCGGCGCGCTGCGTTTCAGCAATTACGAAGGCAGCGTGCGCTACCTGATCACGCCCGCGTTGATGGCCGCGGCCGGCTACACGTATACGAAGGTCGCGCGCGGCGGCGACGACGGTCACTACCAGCAGGTGTCGGCCGGCGTTCAGTACCTGCTGTCCAAGCGCACCGACGTGTACGTGAACGGCTTCTACCAGAAGGCGTCGTCGGGTGTGGGCCATGCGTGGATCGACGGCACCGACGGCCCGTCGTCGTCGACGTCGCAGGTGGCGGCGGTGGTCGGCATCCGCCAGAAGTTCTGATGCCCTGACGCGTTCGCGCGTCTTCCGGAGGAGACATAGATGAAATTCAAACTGTTGCTGGCGGCGTTGCCGTTCGTCGGGATGTACACCGGCGGCTCGATCGCCGAGGTGCGGCCGCTGCTGTTCGGCCTGCCGTTCCTGCTCGTATGGAACCTGATCTGGATGGCGGCGACCGCCGCGATCCTCGCGATCCTGTTCCACCTCGACGAGCGCGGCGAGGGCCATAAGGCTCGCGACGGCCGCACGGGAGGCGCGCGATGAACGCATCGATCCTCATCATCGCGGCGTTCGCCGTGTTCGCGCTCGCGATCGGCGTGATGGCACGGCGCGGCCGCAAGCTCACGCTCGAACAGTGGGCCGTCGGCGGGCGCGGCTTCGGCTCGCTGCTCACGTTCCTGCTGATGGCCGGCGAGGCGTTCTCGACGTTCTCGTTCCTCGGCGCGAGCGGCTGGACCTACAGCAAGGGCGTGCCTGCGTTCTACATCCTGTCGTACGGCTGCCTCGCGTTCGTGATCGGCTACTGGATGCTGCCCGCGGTGTGGCGCTACGCGAAGGAGCGCGGGCTCGTGTCGTTCGCCGATTACTTCGCGTCGAAGTACGACAGCCGCGCGATCGGCGTGCTGGTGTCGGTGGTGGCCGTGTTCGCCATGGTGTCGCTGCTGATGATCCAGCTGCGTGGCCTCGGCGTGATCGTGTCGGAGATGTCGTACGGGCTGATTCCGCAATCGGCCGCGATCTGGATCGCCGCGTCGCTGATGGCGGTCTACATGGTCGTGTCGGGCATTCACGGCTCCGCGAGCATCGCGATCTTCAAGGACGTGTTGATCCTCGCGATCGCGATCTTCCTCGGCCTGTACCTGCCGATGCACTATTACGGCGGGCTCGGCGAGATGTTCGCGAAGATCGACGCCGCGCATCCCGAACTGCTGCGCATGCCCGAGCACGGCTTCAACCTGAGCTGGTACAACTCGACGATCCTGCTCACGTCGCTCGGCTATTACCTGTATCCGCACGGCTTCACCGCGATCTACGTCGCGAAGGACGAACGCGCGCTGCGCCGCAACGTGATCCTGATGCCGCTGTACCAGGTGCTGATCGCGTTCCTGTTCCTCGTCGGCTTCGCGGCCGTGATGACCGTGCACGGGCTCGAAGGCGCGCAGACCGACCTCGCGCTGCTGCGCCTCGTGAAGCAGACGTTCCCCGCGTGGTTCGTCGGCATCGTCGGCGGCACGGGCCTGCTGACCGCGCTGGTGCCGGGCTCGCTGATCATGCTGAACGCATCGACGACGATCGCGCGCAACATCTACCGCGATGGCTTCGCGCCGAATGCGACCGATCGCGAGGTGACGAGCGTCGCGCGAATCGCGCTGCCGATCTTCACGCTGGTGGTCGTCTACTTCGTGCTGCGCGGCGGTGCCACCTTCGTCACGCTCGCGATCTTCTCGTCGAGCCTGCTCACCCAGCTCGTGCCGATGCTCGCGTCGAGCTTCCTGAAGCGGCCGTTCGGCACGCGGGAAGGCGCGTTCGCCGGGATCGTCGCCGGTGCGATCGTGATCGCGATGACGAACTACTACGGCGTGACGCTCGCCTCGCTGTTCCCCGGCGCATCGAGCACGTTGACGTCGATCAACCCCGGGCTGGTCGCGCTCGCCGTGAACGCCGTCGTGTTCATCGCGATCAGCGCGGCGCAGCGCAAGCTGAAGGCGCGAGTGGCGGCACCCGTCCGCTCCGCATGACGTCACGATCGACATGCCGGCGTCGAGCCGCCGGGCAGCCGCCCGGCGGTTTTTCCGTTCGGCGGCCCCCTAACCATTTCGCATTCCAACAGGACACCAGGCGATGACGACCGAGGACAAAGCCGACGACCGGCGCGAAGCAATCGATACGCTGATCGCGAACGGCTGCGTGATCACGATGGACCCGCAGCGGCGCGTGATCGAGAACGGCGCGGTTGCCGTGAAGGGCGATCGCATCGTCGCCGTTGGCGACACCACCGGGTTGCAGGCGCGTTTCCGTGCCGCGCGCACGATCGACGCGCGCCGCAAGGCCGTGCTGCCGGGCCTGATCGATTCGCATGCGCACGCCGGCCACGCGATGCTGCGCACGATCGGCGGCGCGGACGGCGATGCGTGGTCGGCCGCGGCCGAGACGATCTATACGCGCGCGTCGGACGAGGCGTTCTGGGAAACCGAATCGCACCTCGCGGCGCTCGAACGGCTGAAGGCCGGCGTGACGACGGGCGTGTCGCTGCTCGGCGGCGGCAACTCGATCATGCGCGTCGACGATCCCGTCTACGCGCGGCGCCATTGCGATGCGGTCGTGCGCACCGGCACGCGCTCGATCGTGGCGGTTGGCCCGTCGCGCCCACCCGCGCCGCGCGCGTACACGCGCCACGGGCCGGACGGCAGCGAGACGCGCGACGTCGATTTCGACACGATGTACGACGTGTGCGAGCGCATCGTCGACGCGTGCCATGGCGATGCCGGCGGCCGGATCCGGATCGCGCTCACGCTGCCGGTGTACGGTCCCGAGCACGACCCCGAAGTCGCGCGGTACGAGCGCGACTTCCGCGACCAGGCGGCGCGCTACGGCGCGCTGGCGCGCGCACGCGGCCTGACGTTCACACAGGACGGGCATCGCGCGGGCACGCTCGCGTTCGCGCATCGCGAACTCGGGCTGCTCGGCCCGACGTCGTTCATGTCGCACAGCATCGACCTGACCGACGACGACATCGCGGCGTGCGTCGAAACCGGCACCGCGATCGTCCACAATCCGAGCGCGATCATGTCGATCATCGGCCGCTGCCCGGTGCCCGAGCTGATCGATGCGGGCGTGACCGTCGCGATCGCGTCGGACGGCGCGGCGCCAGATCGCGGTTACGACATGTTCCGACACATGTGGCAGTGCATGCACTACCATCGCCGCCACTTCCGCGACCCGGACGTGCTGCCGCACGGCAAGGTGCTGGAGATGGTGACGATCGACGCGGCGAAGGCGCTGTCGCTCGATCGCGAAATCGGTTCGCTCGAAGCCGGCAAACTCGCCGACGTCATCCTCGTCGATCTGTTCCGCCCGCACATGATGCCGATGAACATGCCCGTGTATCGCGTGACGTGTTTCGCGAACGCGGCCGACGTGTGCATGACGATGGTCGGAGGACGCGTGCTGATGGAGGATCGCCGCGTGTTGTCGGTCGACGAGACCGAGATTCTCGAGCGCGTGACGACGGTCGCGGAGACGATGATCGCGCGCAGCGGGTTGCGGCACCTGCTCGACGAGCCGAAGACGCTGTGGGGGCGCAGTCGCTACTGAACGCCGCCGTGGCGGCAGTGGTTTGCGCGGTGCAATGACGGCGAGGCTGGCCCGGTTCGAGCCGGGTTTTTTTCTGGTTTCGCCGCCGACGGACATGCTAGGATTTCCGTCAAACAACTCCGGAGACTGCTATGCCGTTCATCTGCGAAAACGTTGAATGCCGCGCCGTGCTGGCTCGCGGTCAGGTCAAGCCCAGTCGCGAAGAAGCGGGGTGGTGTTTCTACTGCCCGGACTGCAAGGCCAGGAACGAGTTGACGATTGCCGGCGTGCCGGACGGTCCTGTCGAGTGGCATCAGCCGGAGAGAGCCAGTCCCCCGCACAAGGTCGTCGCGACGGCGCGCCCCCTGGAAGACGGCGGGTTCGCAGCCCAGCTGCGCGTTCAGCGGGCGCTCGCCGTGAAAGGAACCTACGCGGCCGAAGAGCGCTGGGAGCAGCTCGGCGTATTCCCCGACGCGCAGGAGGCCGTCGCGCACGCGAAGTCCTTCGCGATGGACCTGCTGGCACGGGCGGCCTAGGCGCGAGCTGCCCACGGACGATCCACATTTTGCCGGCAACGACACCGGGCGGAGGCTCGGGTGTCGTGCCGTGCCGGCAGGCCCGACACCGGTCGGACCGGTCACATCACGCCGCCGCCGCCACATCTCGAAGACGGAATTGCGCGACGGCATCGCTCAGTCGTGCGCTCTGATCCTCGAGCGACAGCGCCGCGGCGGCTGCTTCTTCCACCAGCGCGGCATTGCGCTGCATCGTCTGCTCCATCTGGATGACCGCGGCATTCACCTGCTCGATGCCGGCAGATTGCTCGTCGAATGCGATGCTCGTTTCGCCCATGATCGCATTCACGCGCTCGACCGCGGCGACGAGTTCGTTCATCGCCGAGCCGGCGAGTGCGACGAGGCCGCTGCCGTCTTCGACGCGCTGCGCCGAGTGGCCGATGAGTTCGCGAATCTCCTTCGCCGCCGACGCGCAGCGCTGCGCGAGCCCGCGCACCTCGGTTGCCACCACGGCGAAGCCACGCCCCTGTTCGCCCGCGCGTGCCGCTTCGACCGCGGCATTCAACGCAAGGATGTTCGTCTGGAATGCGATGCTTTCGATCACGCCGACGATGCCGGAGATCCGCGTGGAGCTGTGCGAGATCGCCGACATCGTTTCGACGACGCGCTGCATCGCGTCGCCGCCTTTCGATGCGATGCCGGCCGCGCCTTGCGCGTAAGTGCGCGCATCGCGCGCGTTGTCCGCGTTCTGCCGCACGGTCGCCGTCAGCTGTTCCACGCTCGCCGCCGCCTGCTGCAGCGACACGGCCTGCTGCTCCGTGCGCGCGGACAGGTCGACGTTGCCGCTCGCGATCGTGCGGACGTCGCCGACGATCGTCTCCGTGCTCGAGCGCACCTGATTCACGGTTTCGACGAGGCCGTCCTGCATCCGCTTCAATGCATTCAGCAAATACGCCATTTCGTTTTCGCCGGGAATGACGACCGTGCCGGTCAGGTCGCCTTTCGAAATCCTGTCGAAATGCGCGACGGCGAGATGGATCGGCGCGATGATCGCCTTCGCGAGCACGCGCTGCGCCAGGAAGCCGACGATCAGCGCGAACAGCGCGACCGCCACCATGGCCCACACGATCCGGTGGAAGCGCTCGCCGGCTGCATCGTAGCGCGCCTTCTGGCGGGCGACCTGGAACGATTCGAGTGCGTCGATCGCTTCCTGGTAGGCGGTGAAGAGTGCCGGCGGCGCGGTGCGGTGCGTGTCGAGGAAGTCGAAAGCGTTGTCGTGATCGAGTTGCGACATCGCCTTCAGGAACACCTGGTCGAGCAGCGTGCGACGGCGATTGCGCAGTGTGTCGAACAGCGCTTGCTCGTCGGCGTCGCGCGTGTGCAGGCGCGTGTACGCGTCCAGTTCGTCGTCGCTCTGCTTGAGGAGCGTGTGCAGTTGCGCGATTTCCGCCTTCGCGGGCTGGCCGGCGCTGATGATCTGCGCGACGTCGCTCACGCGTTCGCGCAGCACGAGCATGCGCTCCGAGCTGGTTTTCAGGTGCAGCAGCGACGCGGTGTCGTCGCGGTACATCGCTTCGAGCGAGCCGTTGCCCGCGTAGAGGGCGGCGATGCACGCGCCGACGACCAGAACGAGCAGCGCCGTATAGCCGGCGATGGTCGCGACGAGCCCGCCGCGGATGGTGAGTTTTCGCATGACGTTCCCTTGCCGGCGGCCCGACGGGCGGCCGACGGCGGATGTGGATTCCGGATCACGAACGACGACGGCGCGCCGCGTCGAAATGCGGGGCGCGAAGGGTTGCGAACGGGTTAACGGCAGGCGCGGCGCGGAGGTTTTATCTGCACGCGACGCGAATCTGGACGAATGCGACAGAAGGGCGGAGGTGGAGGGCGGATACGTTGCCGTGGTGAACGGCGTGCCGACGGCCGAGGCACGCATCGCCGCCGCGAAGCGACGTGCACTCGCCGCTGGCGATCGCGAGCGGGCGGGATGCGCTGGGCATGGCCGTCGTGCGTTCGCCGTCGTCCGTTGCGGTCATCGCGGGGCGTCGTTCGCGCCACATGTCGATCGCGCGGTGGTCGTCAGACGATCGAGCTGCGCAATTGCACGGGCGGCTGGTCAAAAAGAACTTCGCGGACCGGTTGCTGAAAGCAGGAACGGGGCATCGCGCTCGCGCGACGCCCCTTCGCATCGGCAGGCGGCCGCAGCCGCTCGCATCCGTCAGTTGTAGATATCGAACGAGAAATACTTCTTCGCGATTCGCTGATACGTGCCGTCCTGAATCAGGCTCGCGAGCGCCTGGTTGATCTGCGTGCGCAGCGCGTCGTCATCCTTGCGCACGCCGATCGCGGAGCCGACGCCGAGCGTCTTCGGATCGTGCAATGGCGGCCCCGCGAATTCGAAGTTCGCTCCCTTCGCGGTCTTCAGGAAGCCGAGATCGGCCTGCACCGACGATTGCAGCGACGCGTCGAGGCGGCCCGCAATCAGATCCTGATAGACGAGATCCTGCGTCTGGTACGTGCGCACGATTACGCCCTTCGGTTCCCAGTACGTGCGCGCATAGGTTTCCTGCGTCGACCCCTGCTCGACGCCGACGCTCTTGCCGGCCAGCGACCCGGCCGTCGGTTGCAGGTTCGAGCCACGTCGCGCGACGAGGCGCGGCGGCACGTTGTTGATCTTGTCGGTGAACGCGATCTGCGCGAGGCGCTTCTCGGTCACGCTCATCGACGACAGCACGCCGTCGAACTTGCGCGCCTTCAGCGCGGGGATCATCCCGTCGAAGGCGTTTTCGACCCACACGCAGCGCACCTTCATGCGTTCGCAGATCGCGTTGCCGAGATCGATGTCGAAGCCGACGAGCTTGCCGTCCGGTGCGAGCGATTCGAACGGCGCGTAGCTGGGATCGACGCCGAGGCGCAGGACGGCCGGGTCTTTCGCGGCGACGGCGCCTGCCGTCAGCGCAAGCGCGACGGCGATGACGAGCTTTTTCATGATTGTCTCCATGATCGATTGTTGTGGTGTGCGGTGAAGCGAATGTGCGGCCGGTGGGCGTGACGGCCCGCGCCCGGCCATGCGCGGGCGGCTGGACGAGCGCCGGCGGATGCCGGCGATCGTCCGGATCGGGGAATCCGGTGGTTCGGTGTCAGTGCGCCGCGCTGGCGATGCACGCCATGCTGCGCCGGTAGCCGTCGGGAGAGAACGCGGCGTTCAACGCGGCCATCAACGCGATCACGCCGACATGCAGCCACCACGCGATCGCGAAGCCGCCGCCCGCGTCGCGCAGCCAGCCGATCAGCCAGGGGCTCGCGGCGACGATCAGGAAGCCGATGCCCTGCACGAACGCGGCGAGCGCGCCCGCGAGCCGCGCATCGGGCAAGTGGTCGAGCGTGACGATCAGGCTCATCGAGAAGAATCCGCCGAGCCCGACGCCGACGCTCGCGACCGACAGCCACGGCGCGAGCGCGGGCACCGTCGCGAAACCGACGAAGCCGACCGCCTGCAACGCGAGCGTGAGCCACAGCACGGGGCGGCGATCGTGCGAGCGTTTCGCGAGCAGCGGCATCGCGAGCGCGCCTGCCGCCTGGAACAGCGCCATCCAAGCGAGCAGGTTGCCGCTCGCCTGCGAGCTCATGCCGACGCTGTGATAGAACGCGGGCAGCCACGCGACGAGGCTCGCGTAGCCGCTGTTGCTGAGGCCGAAGAACAGCGCGAGTTGCCATGCGCGCGGAATCCGGGCGAACGCGGTGACGGGCGCCGATACCGTCGCGGCATGCACCGCGTCGCGCGGCGCCTTCGCGCGCCACAGCGCGAGCGTCACGAGCGCGGGCACGGCCCAGACGGCGAGCGACAGATGCCAGCCGCCGTGCGCGGCGAGCCACGGGCTCGCGACCGCGCCGAATGCGCCGCCGCCGACGAGCGCCGCCGAATAGAGCCCCATCGCGAGCGGCAGCCGGTCGGCGAACCAGCGCTTGGCGAGGCCCGGCGCGAGCGACTGGACCACCGCGACGCCCGCGCCCGCGACGACCGCCGTGACGACCAGCCCGCTGCTGTTTCCGGTCCACAGCCGCGCGATGCAGCCCGCGGCGATCAGCGCCAGCGCGGTGGCGAGCGCGCGCTGCTCGCCGACGTGTCGTGCAAGCCCGACGCCGACGCCGGCGACGACGCCCATCAGCACGAACGGCAGCGTGGTCAGCAGCGCGGCCGCGCGGAAACCGAGGCCGGTGTCGGCACGCACGATGTCGAGCACGGGGCCGAATGCGGTCAGGAACGGACGCAGGTTGAGGCCGGCGAGCACCAGCAACGCGAGTGCGCCGCAGGATACGGAGGCCGCGTGCGGGCGGGAAACGGCGTGTGCGGTGCCGGGGTCGGTCATCGGAATGCTCCAGGGGCGAGTGGCCTTGTGATGCGATGCCGAAAGGGTAAAGGCGTGCTTACCCAGGTGAAAATTAAATATTCGACTGGGTGTCAGTGCGGAATGTGATGGAGGGGCGCGGCGTGACGGGGCCCGATGGGTGACGCAGTCGGGGCGGGCGGCGTGGCGCCGGCGCATGGGCGGCGTGGCCGTTTCGGGCGCGGCGCCGGGTGCGAATCCGGGAGCGGCTCCGGGCGCAGATTCGACGCGCTAGGCGGCCGGCACGTGCGGTCCGTCGTCCCGTTCGCGGGCCTTTTCACGCGCGGCGACGAGTGTCCGGATGCGGGCACGATCGGCCGGCGTCGCCGGCGTGAAGATCACGAGACTCAGGTCCGGGCGGCCGGTCACCGAGAACGCCGAGTACTCGAGCGCGATCCGGCCGGCTCGCGGGTGACGAATCTCCTTCGTCCCTTCGTCATGCGAATGAATGTCGTGGTCGCGCCACATCGCGTCGAACTCGGCGCTCGTCGCGCGCATCTCGTCGACGAACGTCTGCACGGCCTGCGTCGCCCCGCCGCGCGCGATGTCGGCGCGAAACGCGCCCACCGCGAACCGCGCGACGCGTTCCCAGTTCTGCTGCGCGTAGCGCACCCCGGCATCGACGAAAATCAGCCGCAGGATGTTGCGTGCGGGCGGCGGCAGCGTCGCATAGTCGGTCAGCGTCGCGGCGGCCGCGTCGTTCCACGCGACGACGTCCCACGTCGCCGTGCGCACGATCGCGGGGCTGGCGTCGAGCGAATCGAGCACGTGCTGCAGGCGCGGCGTGACATCGCTGCTCGCGTGATAGCGCACCTCGGGCGGATGGCCGAGGCCGATCAGGAACAGATGCTCGCGTTCGGCGTCGTTGAGCAGCAGCGCGCGGGCGAGCCGGTCGAGCACGTCGGCCGACGGCGCGCCGCCGCGGCCCTGTTCGAGCCACGTGTACCACGCGGCGCTCACGTGCGCGCGCTGCGCGACTTCCTCGCGCCGCAGGCCCGGCGTGCGGCGGCGCGCGACGGGCAGCCCGAGCGCGGCCGGATCGAGTTTCTCGCGGCGGTCCCGAAGGTACGCGCCGAGCAGGTTGTCGGATGCGTCAGCCATAGCCTGTTAGTTCGTTTACCGGTAAACCGTCACGTCTTCACCGCGCGCGACGGTCGACAGATAGTAAGCCTCTCGTTCATTCGGAGGTGTCGAAATGCGTGTCTTTGTTACGGGAGCGTCGGGCTTCGTCGGCTCCGCGGTCGTTGCCGAACTCGTGGCCGCCGGGCATGCCGTGCTCGGTCTCGCGCGGACCGACGCGGCCGCCGCGGCGGTCGCGGCCGCGGGCGCCGATGTCCATCGCGGGTCGCTGGAGGATCTCGACAGCCTGACGCGCGGCGCCGAGGCTGTCGACGCGGTGATCCACACGGGATTCAATCACGACTTCTCGCGCTTCGCGGAAAACTGCGAGCTCGACCGCCGCGCGATCGAGACGATCGGTGCGGTGCTCGCGGGGTCGGCGCGGCCGCTGGTCGTCACGTCGGGCCTCGCGCTCGTCGCGCCCGGCCGCGCGGCGACGGAGGACGATCCGCATGTGCCGGTGTCGGCGACCTATCCGCGCGCGTCGGAAGCGACGGCGGCGGCGCTGGACGCGCGCGGCGTATGCGCGTCGGTCGTGCGCCTGCCGCCGTCCGTGCACGGCGACGGCGATCATGGCTTCGTGCCGCGCCTGATCGCGTTCGCGAGGGAGAAGGGCGCCTCGGCGTATCTCGGCGATGGCGGCAACCGCTGGCCGGCCGTGCACCGGCTCGATGCGGCGCGCGTGTACCGGCTCGCGGTCGAACGCGGCGCGCCCGGCGCGCGCTATCACGCGGTCGACGATACGGGCGTGCCGTTCCGCGAGATCGCGGAGGTGATCGGCCGCCGGCTGAACGTGCCGGTCGTGTCGAAATCGGCCGCGCAAGCCGGCGAGCACTTCGGCTGGTTCGCGATGTTCGCTGGAATGGATGCGCCCGCAACGAGCGAGCGCACGCGGGCGTCGCTCGACTGGGCGCCGGTGCAGCCGCGGTTGCTGGCCGACATCGACCGGCCGCGGTACTTCGAGACCTGATGCGCGAATGCGCGAGGCGTGCCGTCGTTACCGACCGGCACGCCCGGCGCCGCAACGTTCAGACGGTCACGACGATTCTGCCGACCCGCGCACCGGCTTCCATGCGCCGACGGGCCTGGGCGATGTCGTCGAACGCGAACGGCCCTCTTCGCACACGGTTCGACGCCGGGGCGCCGCGCGCAACGCAAGCGCGAACCGGACGCGCGGGAAGCGGATGCGCGCCCGCCGGTCGCGCCTCATTCGCGCCTCATTCGACCGGATGCAGGTCCTGCAGCAGCGTCGGCACGAGCTCCGACACAGTCGGGTGAATGTGCATCGCGCGGCTGATCGTCGTATACGGTGCGCCGGCGGCCATCACGTCCAGCAACCCGTGCACGACTTCGTCGCCCGTCACGCCGAGGATCGACGCGCCCAGGATCGCGTGGTTGTCCGCGTCGACGATCACCTTCATGAAGCCCTGGCTCTCGCCTTTTTCGACCGCGCGGCCGACCCGCGTCATCGGCCGCGTGCCCACCAGCAGCCGGCGGCCGGTCTGCCTCGCTTCCGCGAGCGTCATGCCGACGCGGCCGAGCGGCGGGTCGATGTACATCGCGTACGCGGTGATGCGGTCGGACACCTTGCGCGGATCGTCGTCGAGCAGGTTGGCCGCGACGATTTCGTAGTCGTTGTACGCAGTGTGCGTGAATGCGCCGCGTCCGTTGCAGTCGCCGAGCGCCCAGATGCCGGGCACATTGGTGCGCAGCTGGTCGTCGACCGTGATGTAGCCGCGCGCGTCGACCGCCACGCCTGCCTGCTCGAGCCCGAGATCGTCGGTGTTCGGCACGCGGCCGACCGCGAGCAGCAGGTGCGAGCCCGCGACCTCGCGGCGGCCGCCCGTGCAGTCGAGGCCGACCACGACGCCGTCGCCGTCGCGCCGTGCGGTCAGGCAGTTCGCATCGAGCTGCACGTCGATGCCTTCGTTCGCGAGAATCTCGTGCACGGCCTGCGAGACGTCCTCGTCCTCGCGACGGATCAGGCGCGACCCTTTCTCGACGATCGTGACCTGCGCGCCGAAGCGGCGGTACATCTGACCGAATTCGAGCCCGACGTAGCTGCCGCCGACGATCACGAGATGCTCGGGCAGGAAGTCGACGTCCATCATCGTCGAGTTGGTCAGGTACGGCACCGAGTCGAGGCCCGGCATCGGCGGGATTTGCGCGCGCCCGCCGACGTTGATGAAGATGCGGCCGGCTTCGAGCACTTCGTCGCCGACGCGTACCGCGTTCGCCCCCTCGAATCGGGCATGACCCTGAAACACGGTGGTGTTGTCGAGCCCCCGCACCCATTGCTCGACGCCGTGGTTCGAGCGGCCGGAAATCTGGTCCTTGCGCGCCTTCACGGCCTTCATGTCGACGCTGACGGTGCCGACCGACACGCCGTATTCGGCCGCACGACGCGCAAGCTGCGCCGCGTATGCGCTCGCGATCAGCGTCTTGGTCGGAATGCAGCCGGTGTTCACGCAGGTGCCGCCGAAGCGGCCGCGCTCGATGACCGCGACTTTCATGCCGGCGCCCGCGAGCCGCGCGGCGAGCGGCGGACCGGCCTGGCCCGTGCCGATGACGATCGCGTCGAAGTGTTGCGTCATGACGTCCTCCTGCGCTGGTTCAACGTGGGAAGGGTGGCGCGCAAGACGCATGCCGCGCCGGCGCCCGCCCGAACGGCGACGAGCGCCTATGGTAGACCGGTTGGCGGGGGGAGGCGAGTTGCGCCGATGCAAGCGGCGGAACCTCGTTCGCTCACGGTTTTTCAGTCCTTGCGCCGCCATTGGCCGAACGTCACCGGCCGGTGCGCATCGGCGCGCATGACGGTGACTTCGTCGGGCTTGTCGTCGAGCGGAAACGATTCGGTGTAGATCTCGCTGGAGAACAGCCAGCCGTGGGTGCGCGGGTCGTAGCGGAACGTCACGTAGTCGCTCCAGTGCTGCCCGCACGCGACGAAGTTCTGCACGGTGAAATAGCGGCCTTTCACCGAGAGGCCGCTGTCGGCGGCGTCTTCGGGATCGAACGGATCGCACTGGCCGCCTTCGTTCGCGCGCAGGACCACGTGGTCGTTGCGCGCGGCGAGCCGGTACGCGTGATCGGGCCGCTCCTCGAAGATCAGCAGCGGGCGGGGCGACGGCTGCCCGCGCGAATCGGCCGCGCGATGCACGACGACGAGAAAGCTGCGCCGTCCGTCGCCGAGGTCCGGCCCTGCCTGCGCGACGAACGGCTGGTAGCCGGACGGCAGTTGCGTCGCGATGGATTGCGGCAGGCCGTCGGCCCGTGCGCCGGACGACAGCGCGGCGAGCAGCGCGAGGAGGGCACGGTGCGCGGTCGTGCCCATCACAGATCCCGCCCGAGAAACTCGGTGCCGGGCACCGGATTGAACGCAACGGGCGGTGCCGGCGTGAAGCCGAGCGAATCATACAGTTGCCTTGCGGCGACGAATTCCGGCAGCACGTCGAGACACATCCGCGCATAACCGGCCGCCTTCGCGTCGCACAGCAGCCGCTCGACGAGCTGGCGGCCGACGTTCAGTCCGCGCGCTTCGGGACGCACGTATACGCGCTTCATCTCGCACGTCGTCGTGTCGATTTCGCGAAACGCCGCGCAGCCGACCACGCGCCCGGCGCGCCACGCGAGCAGCAATTGCCCGCGCGGCGCCGCGTATTTGCCCGGCAGCGCGGCGAGTTCCGGCTCATAGTCCTGGAACGCGAGGCTGACCGTGGGGCTCGCGATGTACTCGCGGAAAATCGCTTCGACGACGGCGGCATCGTCGGGATAGCGGGCGGCGCGAATCTCGATCATGGGGGCGTGGCGCGATGGCGGGAACGGCACCCAGCATAGCAGTGCGCGGATGCTTCCGGCGGCCCGCGAAGCGTGCCAGAATCGTCGACTTCACCGTCGGGAATCGACACGCAGGCGCCGGCGCTTCGGCGTCGCTGATCAAGGAGACTTCGATGACTGCATCGGCTGCCGTACTCGCCATTCTGGCCGCGCTGTGGCTTGGCGCGATGATTCCGGGCCCGAGTTTCGTGCTGGTCGCCCGCAATTCGATCGGGCTGTCGCGCCGCGACGGGCTGGCGACCGCGCTCGGCATGGGTGTCGGCGGGATCGCGTTCGGCGGCGTCGCGCTGGCCGGGCTCTACACGCTGCTGCAGGCCGTCGAATGGCTGTACGTGGGACTCAAGCTGGCGGGCGGCGCCTACCTGATCTACATGGCGTCGAAGATCTGGCGCGGCGCCGACAGGCCGATCGCGATGGAAGATGCGCAGGCCGTCGTCGCCGGCAGCGCGCGCAAGTCGTTCTGGATCGGCCTCACGACCCAGCTCAGCAACCCGAAGACGGCGATCTGGTACGGCAGCATCTTCGCGGCGCTGTTGCCGCAGCATCCGCCGCTCTGGTGCTACCTGGCGCTGCCGCCGCTCGTGTTCGGCGTCGAATTCGGCTGGTACACGATCGTTGCGCTGTGCTTCTCGACCCGCCGGCCGCGCGAACTCTACCTGCGCGCGAAGAAGTGGGTCGACCGCGTCGCGGCCGGCGCGATCACGCTGCTCGGCCTGCGGCTGATCCTGAACGCGCCGAAGGCGGGGATCTGACGGCAGGCGGTGTCGCCGGGGGCGCGCCGCCGTTGCATTCCTGACAGGCATGCCGCCACGGCCGCTCATTCCGGCACATGGCGTGGCGGGCGCAGCCACGGCCCCGACTCACCGCGCCCTGCGCGCGCCAAGCGCGCGTCACACCGCCGGAAACCGTTCGAGCAGCGCCGCGAACCGCGCGTCATCCGGAAATGCCGTCACTTCATACCGCACCGGCCGGTGCGCGGTGGCCGTCATCAGGTCGCCGCATGCGTCCCGCAGCGCGGCCATCGGCACGTGCGCCGACTGCCGCGTCGCTTCACGATAGAGCACGACGATATCCGTCTCGGGCAGCAGCGTCGGCACGCCGTCGCTCCACACGCCGACGCTGAACAGCTCGCCGTTCTGCCGCCGGTACACGGTGTACGACGCCACGAAGACGTCGGTGCCGTCCCGCTTGTGCAGATCGTCCAGCAGCGTCCGCTGATCCTGATAGTCGCCCGCGAGTTCGTCCACGCGCAGCGCGTGCAGCTTCGCTTCCAGCCCTGCCGGGACGAAATTCCGCCACGCGGCGCCGTCCCAGCGCAGCATCAGCGGCGGCAGCGGACGCGGCTGCGCGCGCGCCTGTTCCGCGAGTTCGACCATCGTCGCGAGCCCGGCCGCGTTGCGGTCGCCGGTGAGCAGCAGCACGGCCCGGTTCGGCGCCATCACCACCGGCGCGCCGGAGATCGGCTGGCGGTGCAGCAAGTCGGTCAGCAGGAGCCGCGCCGCGTCGTAGTAGTCGCCGAACTGCGAAACGAACACGCCGTCGCGCAACGCGGCCCACGGCGCCGACGACGCACCGCGCAGGTTGTCGATCGCGATGTCGCATGCGTCGTCGAAGCTGACGCCCCATTCGGCGAGCCGCGCGCTCGTCAGCCGCGCGACGCTGAATTCGCCGTCGTACGCGATGCCGATCTCGAGGTTCTCGCACAGCGTCCGGAACGCGACTTCCGACGCGGCGGGCTGTCCGGCGAGCTGCAGCGCGACCGTGCCGCGCTCGGTCGCGCTGCGGATCACCGGGCGCAGCCGTGCGCGGACGTCCGCGAAGTTCGCCGGAATCTCGTGCTGCATCATCGCGCTCGCCTGGCGCTGCAGCGTCGCTTCGCGCTCGGCCGGCTTCGCGTCCGCATAGTCGCGGAACAGGTTGTGCAGGTTGATGATGTTCGACGGGACATCCGCTTGCACGAGACGGCCCTTGTCGTCCTCGTGAAGCCACTCGCGCGTGTCGCCGGTCGCGCGCAGCGCGGCGATCAGGCGGTCGGCGAAGTCCTGCCGGGTAGGTGGTTTGCTGAAGCGCTCGCGCAGGCGCGCGACGAAGTCGGAAAGCATCGTGAGCGGTCGGGCAGGCCCGTCTGTTATCAGTCGTTGTCATGGGCGGCGGCGCCGGTCTCCCGGGGCGCTGCCTGCGTCCCGCGGATATCGGCCGGATATCCATGGTGCGGGCGGCCCGCGCGCCGGTTGCAGGGCGGCGCGGGCCCGCATCGGGCGCGAATCGGGTGCGAATCGCGCGGCGGGTGTCGCGATGGTACCGCACGTCCGTGACGGAATCGTACGCGGGCGAACAGGATGTCTGGCGTGAACCGGCGCCCGCCTGGGGCTTCGGAAGGCGTCCGGATGCGTGGCCAGCGCCGCACCGGCGCACCGGGAAACCCCGGCGATCGGCCTGCGAGCCTTGTGCTGCGGGCGTTCGCGCCGGTTGCGCGGCGTACCGGGCCGAGCCGCTTCCGCGATTCTGGCGGTCGACCTCCCGACGACGTGTAAACTGCTGCCTTTTTTGACGGTTTGCAGCATGGTGCAAGCACCCCCGCGCCCGGCACTGAGCGGCCCGACGCTCGTCCGGCTGCTCGCGCGCCTGACCGATGCCGACGTCGCGGAATCCCGGCTGACGCTGTCGGACCGCCTGAGCCAGTGGCTCGGCTGGACCGACGCGATCACGCTGTCGTCCGCGCTGAATGCGAGCCCGCCAGGCGTCGCGGCCGGCGTGCGTGGTTACGACGCGGAGCGTGACTGCGCGCGCGTGCGCCACGACCTCGCGCAGGCGATCACGGCCGCCCTCCGCCCGCGCACGCGGCGGCGTCCCGGCGAGTTGCCGCCGCCGTCCGCCGACACGGCCGACTTCGCGGATTTCCGCCAGAGCTGTCTGTCGCTCCAGCAGGAAATGGAGACCGCGATCGGCCAGTTGCGCGGCCGCTTGCGGGTCGCGGTCGCCGCGCGCTCGTCCGGGATGGCGCGGCTCGCGACGCTCGACGCGATCATGGAGCGCGTGCTCGGCGCGCGCGAGCGCAGCCTGCTGTCCGCCGTGCCCGCGCTGCTCGGTACGCGCTTCGAGCGGCTGCGCGACGCGGAACGGCAGGCACTGGCCGACGCGCAAGCGGCGGCCGATGCCGAGGGCGACGCCCCGCCCGCCGCGGCGATCGTGCCCGGCACGTGGCTCGACACGTTCCGCAACGAGATGCAAAGCATCCTGCTCGCCGAACTCGAAGTCCGGTTTCAAACGGTAGACGGGCTGCTCGCGGCCCTTCGTACCTGCTAATCCCTACGCTATGTCCAGAATTCGTCTTGATCTCGTTGTCTTCATCGCCGGTCTGCTCGCAGTGTGCTGGATCGGCATCGGCTATGTCGCGTCGAACCCGCTCGCGACGGCCGTCACGCTGCTGATCGGCGCATGCTACGTCGCCGGTGCGTGGGAACTGCGGCGCTACCGGCAGGCCACCGCCACGCTGTCGCGCGCGGTGGCCGGCCTGACCGAACCCCCGGCGAAGCTCGACGCGTGGCTCGATACGCTGCCCCCGGGCCTGCGCGGTGCCGTGCGGGCACGCGTCGAAGGTGCGCGCGTCGCGCTGCCGGGCCCGTCGCTCACGCCGTATCTGGTCGGCCTGCTCGTGCTGCTCGGCATGCTCGGCACGCTGCTCGGGATGGTCGTGACGCTGAAGGGCACGGGCGCCGCGCTCGAAAGCGCGACCGACCTCGACGCGATCCGGGCTTCGCTGATCGCGCCGGTGAAGGGTCTCGGCTTCGCGTTCGGCACGTCGATCGCGGGTGTCGCGACGTCCGCGATGCTCGGGCTGCTGTCCGCGCTCGTGCGCCGCGAACGGCTCGACGCGGGCCAGCAGCTCGACGCGAAGATCGCGACGACGCTGCGCGTGCATTCGTCCGCGCACCAGCGCGACGAATCGTTCCGGCTGCTGCAGCGCCAGGCGGACGTGATGCCGGCGCTGGTCGACCGGTTGCAGACGATGATGACGACGCTCGAGGCGCGCAGCGTCGCGCTGCACGATCGCCAGATCGAAAGTCAGCAGACGTTCTTCGATCGGACCGAGCGCGCGTATGCCGGCCTGGCATCGAACGTCGGCGACGCACTGAAGGAAAGCGCCGCCGAGAGCGCGCGCGTGGCCGGGGCCGCGCTGCAGCCGGTCGTCGCGGCGACGATGACGGGGCTTGCGCAGGAGATGGCCGCGCTGCGCGACACCGTGACGAGCGCCGTGCAGCGTCAGCTCGACGGGCTGACCGACGGTTTCGAGAAGACCACCGGGAACGTGACGGCCGTCTGGAACCGCGCGCTCGACGAGCAGCGCCGCGCGGGCGATGCAGTCGCGCAGCAGTTGCAAACGACGCTCGGCCAGTTCACCGACACCTTCGCGCAGCGTTCGACGGACCTGCTCGACGGCGTCGCGACGCGCCTCGAATCGACCGAAAGCCGGCTGTCCGACGCGTGGCGCGATGCGCTCGCGCGCCAGGAACAGGTCGGCGAGACGCTGGCCGGCCAGCATGCGCAGGCGCTCGGCGAAGCCGCCGCGACGTTCGAGCGGCATTCGAGCGCGGCGCTCGCCGCGATGCGCGAGTTGCATGCGGGGCTGCAAACGCAACTGGCCGCGCGTGACGAGGAACGCCTGTCTGCGTGGAATGCGTCGCTGGCCGCGATGGCAGCGAAGCTCGGCGACGAATGGCAGCGCGCGGGCGTGCACAGCGCGGGCCGTCAGCAGGAAATCTGCGATGCGCTGGCGCAAACGACGCGCGATCTCACCGCGCAAGCGTCCACGTTCGAACAACGCTCGGCCGACCTGCTGGCGACGATTCGCGAATCGCACACGGGCCTGCAAACGCAACTGGCCGCGCGTGACGAAGAACGTCTGGCGGCATGGAACGATTCGCTGGCCGCGATGGCAGCGAAGCTCGGCGACGAATGGCAGCGCGCGGGCGTGCACAGCGCGGGGCGTCAGCAGGAAATCTGCGATGCGCTCGCACAAACGACGCGCGATCTGACCGCGCAAGCGTCCACGTTCGAACAACGCTCGGCCGACCTGCTGTCGACGATTCGCGAATCGCACACGGGCCTGCAAACGCAACTGGCCGCGCGTGACGAAGAACGTCTGGCGGCATGGAACGATTCGCTGGCCGCGATGGCAGCGAAGCTCGGCGCCGAGTGGCAACGTGCGGGCGTGCATAGTGCAGGCCGTCAGCAGGAAATCTGCGACGCGCTCGCACAAACGACGCGTGATCTCACGGCACAAGCGTCTACGTTCGAACAACGCTCGACCGACCTGCTGTCGACGATTCGCGAATCGCACACGGGGCTGCAAACGCAACTGGCCGCGCGAGACGAAGAACGTCTGGCGGCATGGAACGATTCGCTGGCCGCGATGGCAGCGAAGCTCGGCGCCGAGTGGCAACGTGCGGGCGTGCATAGTGCAGGCCGTCAGCAGGAAATCTGCGACGCGCTCGCACAAACGACGCGTGATCTCACGGCACAAGCGTCTACGTTCGAACAACGCTCGACCGACCTGCTGTCGACGATTCGCGAATCGCACACGGGGCTGCAAACGCAACTGGCCGCGCGCGACGAAGAACGTCTGGCGGCATGGAACGATTCGCTGGCCGCGATGGCAGCGAAGCTCGGCGACGAATGGCGACGTGCGGGTGTGCATAGTGCAGGCCGCCAGCAGGAAATCTGTGATGCGCTCGCACAAACGACGCGCGATCTCACGGCACAAGCGTCGACGTTCGAGCAACGCTCGGCCGACCTGCTGTCGACGATTCGCGAATCGCACGCGAGCCTGCAAACGCAGCTGGCCGCACGCGACGAAGCACGTCTGGCGGCATGGAACGATTCGCTGGCCGCGATGGCCGCCACGCTGCGCGACGAATGGGCGCAGACGAGCGCACAGGCCGCGGCGCGCCAGCAGGACATCTGCGACACGCTGACCCGTACCGCGAACGACATCACCGCCCAGGCGCAGGTGCACGCGAGCGACACGATCAACGAAATTTCGCGCCTCGTGCAGGCCGCGTCGGAAGCCCCGAAGGCCGCGGCCGACGTCGTCGCCGAACTGCGCCAGCGCCTGTCCGACAGCATGGTGCGCGACACCGCGATGCTCGACGAGCGCAGCCGCCTGCTCGCGACGCTCGAGACGCTGCTCGGCGCGGTCAACCACGCGTCGACCGACCAGCGCACCGCGATCGACGCGCTCGTCAGCACGTCGGCCGACCTGCTCGACCGCGTCGGCGCGCGCTTCAACGACGCCGTCGATGCCGAAACGCGCAAGCTCGATTCGGTGGCCGCACAGGTCACGGCGGGGGCGGTCGAGGTCGCGAGCCTCGGCGATGCATTCGGTGCGGCCGTGCAGGTGTTCGGCGAATCGAACGACAAGCTGCTGAACCACCTGCAGCGCATCGAGGCCGCGCTCGAGAAATCGCTCGCGCGCAGCGACGAGCAGCTCGAGTACTACGTCGCGCAGGCGCGCGAGGTGATCGACCTGAGCATGATGTCGCAGAAGCAGATCGTCGAAGACCTGCAGCAGATCGCCGGTCGGCGGGCATCGGTCGGAGCGTAACGCATGCACGACGAAATCGACGACGGCGCGCCGTCCGCGCCGGTGTGGCCCGCGTTCGCCGACCTGATGTCGGTGCTGCTCGGCGCGTTCGTGCTCGTCCTCGTCGGCGTGATCGGCATGCAGCTGCAGCTCACGTCGAAGCTCGAGGAAGCCGTGCGTGCGCGCCAGCAGGAGGCGCAGCAGCGCAAATCGCTCGAGGAAGCGCTCGCCGGGCCGCTCGCGGCCGGCCGCGTGACGCTCGTGAACGGTCGGATCGGCATCAGCGGCAGCGTGCTGTTCGCGCTGAATTCCGACCAGCTGCAGCCCGAGGGCCGCGATCTGCTGAAGACGCTCGCCACGCCGCTGGCCGCGTACCTGAAGACGCGCGACGAGATCCTGATGATCAGCGGCTTCGCCGACGACCAGCAGGTGCGCGCCGGCAACCGCCAGTTCGCGGACAACTGGGAACTGTCGGCCAAGCGCGCGCTGACGGTCACGCGTGCACTGATCGACGCCGGCGTGCCGGCGCCGTCGGTGTTTGCGGCTGCGTTCGGCTCCGAGCAGCCGGTCAGTTCGAATGCGGACGACGAAGGCCGCGCGAAGAACCGCCGCGTGGAGATCGCGCCGGTGCCGCGCAAGACCGCATCGAACGGAGGGCGGGCGAAGTGACGGACGACGCGACGCACGTGCGCGCGACGCTCGACGCGTGGCGCGAGCAGGGCGCCGACCGGCTCGATCCGGTGCGCTTTCATCGGCTCGACGCGCTGGAGAGACGCGCGGCCGCGCTCGACGGCGACGCGCGCGCCCTGCTCGATGCACGGCTCGCGACGCTGCTGGAAGCGTTTGCGGAGATTGTCTCGCGAGCCGGCGAAACGTCAGCCGCGAGCGGGACGGCGCAAGCAACCGCACCGGCGCCCGCGCGCAGCCTGCTCGGCGGGCTCGTCGAGCAGCTCGCGCGCGATGCGCAGGCCGACAGGCGCGGGATCGATCCCGCGCTGATCGATTACTTCCGCACGATGTGGTCGAAGGTCCGAACCGAACAGCAGTATCGCCAGTCGCTCGACCAGGTGCCGCGCAACGCGGGACCGCTCAATTCGAACAGCCTCGTGCATCGGTCGCTCGCGACGATGCGCGAGTTGTCGCCGGAATACCTGCAGCAATTCCTGTCGTACATCGATGCGCTGGCGTGGCTCGAGGATCTCGCCGGCGGCGGCGCGCAGCCCGAGAAGGAAGCGCCGCGCGCGAAGGCCGCGAAGCTGGCGAAACCCGCGAGGAAGACCACGCGCGCCAAGGCGCGATAACACACGCTTTCAGCCACGCCGGTCGTCGCCTAGCGACCCGGCGCCTGCGCGTCGATCGCCGCGCGCAGTGCATGCAACGCGTCGGTCAGCGCCGACGCGAACGGCGGATGCGCGGCGATGCCCGCAGCGTCGAGCTGGCTGCCGAGGATCGGCAGCGTGATCGACGCGCGCTCGACGATGCACGCCGACATGACGAACAGCGTTTCGCGCAGCGCCGCGTCCGCATGCGTCGCGCGCGGCGACGCGTTCAATACCGCGACCGGCTTGTACACCACGGCTTCGCATCCCACGACCCAGTCCAGCGCGTTCTTCATCACGCCCGTCACGCCGTGCGCGTATTCCGGGCTCGCGATCAGCACGCCGTCCGCGGCGTTCAGCCGCTCGATCAGGTCGCGCACCGCGGCCGGCGATGGATATTCGGTATCGGGATTGAACAGCGGAAACTCGCCGAGACGATCGAAACGCGTGATGCGCATCCCGCGCGGCGCGACGCGTGCGGCTGCATCCAGCAGCGCCGCGTTGTACGACTGCGCGCGAAGGCTGCCGCACAGCGCGACGATGTCGATGCGGCGCTCGGAATCGGTTCGGGGTTCGGTGGCCATCGAGGAGCGTAGGGAATGGTGGCTTGCGCGGCGACGCCGCGCGGCTCCGACGGATTATCGCATCGGTGCGTGAGCGACGTGGCGCGCGTTCGCGACGCGGCGCAGGTGACGCCATTCGCGTTCTTCCTGCGGAAACTTCACGTCCTGACGCGCCGCGGCGAGCGTATCGATCATCCCGGTTGCGCGTGCCAGGTCGCCAAGTGTCCATCCGTTGCCGAGCAACAGGCGGCGCGTATGCAGCGCACCGTACACGTCGTCCGCGACGGCTTCGCCGAGATAGCGCAGCGCGCGGCCTTCGACGTCGACGAAGCCGTGCCGGTAGTCGTGCGCGAGCGCGGTCCACAACTGCGCCGCGCCGATCGACTGACGTGCGCCGCTGATCAGGCACAGGCCCGCGTCGAGCCCCCATCGATACAGCGTCGTCGCGAGCCCCTTGCGTTGCGCGGACCCGCGCAGCCGCGTATGCGGCGCGCGCAGGTAGCGGTCCGCGCGGCGCGGCAGTTCGGGGAGCCGGTTGAAGATCGTGTAGCCGGCGAGCTGCCGGGCCGACGGATCCTCGACGTAAAGGAAGTATTCGCCGTCGGCCTCGCGGTGGCGGACGACCAGGCCCGAGTCGCCGAGCGCGACGGCCGGCAGGCCGTGCAGGCGATGGCCCGGCTGGTGCAGACGCGCGTAGAGCGTGTCGAGTTCATCGTCGATGTCGTGCTGGGAATGCTGTACGTCGATACGCATGGCAAAAGGCGCCCGTCCCGGGCGCATCGGGAAAGAGGTTCATCGCAATGGGAAATGAAATGGCAGCGGCCCCCGGGCTCGGCGAGCGAGCCGGGGCCGCGAATCAGCTGGGGATGTGCTGGAAACCGGCGGCGATCGCGGCGAGGCCCGCGATGCAGAGTGTGAACAGGATCAGGACTTTGTGGATCACGCCTCTCTCCTCATGAACGCGCGGCGCCGAAGGGCGGTGCCGCGGAGACGGTGACAGCGGGCATGGCCCGCGCGCAGACGGTCAGCACCATACGCGACGGGCACAGGGCGGGCAACCGGACTGCGGGAGAAAAGCGACGAAACGCGGGGAATCGGAGTGTTTCGCGACAATTGGTCGCAAGGGGGGCCTCGGTGCGGTCTTGAGCTTGCGCGTCGCCGTTCGACTTCAGGTGTATCCGCTCAGGAACACGTGCGAAATCTCCTCATTTTTCGCACGCGTTCCGCCGGGCTTCCATGATCGAGGCGCTCATCGAACCGATGATCGAGGCGCTCATCGAACCGATGATCGCGAGACCGCCTCACACCGCCCGCCGCCCCCCGAACGCCTGCCTGATCCGCGCGAACAGCCCATGCTGCGCGATCCACTCGGCATACGCGCGATAGTCAGGATCGCGCATCAAATGCCGCTCCTCCGTCTTCGCCCGCGTGTAGTAGATCAGGTTGACCGCGACGAGCCCCGCGCAGTGCATCAGCCCGACCTGCCAGCCGAGCGGCTCGACGAACGGCACCGACACCATCCAGTACGACAGGTTCTTCGTGATGTATGCCGGATGCTTCGTGAAGCGGTACGGGCCCGACGTGATGATCCCGCGGTTCGTGAGGTTCGAGAACCGCAATCCGAACGAGATCGTCGATAGCGCATAGGTCATCAGCAGCAGGATGATCACCGCACCCCAGATCACGCGCAGCGTCGGCGCGGACAGCAGCCAGTTGTCCCAGAACAGCGAACCTTCGTAGCGGATGTAGTTGTTCGAGATCAGCGACCAGAACGGCTGGTAGCACATCAGCGCGGCGACCCAGCCGAGCGTGGTCGGCTCGACGGTGCGCACGTGGCTGTCGAGGATGCGGAACGTGCACAGGTAGCCGACCGTGCCGAACATCAGGTCCATCGTGAACGACAGGTCGTACAGGAACACGAAGGTCGCGATCGTCATCGGCGCGTTCACGGCGTGCGCGAGCGACGCGCTCAGGTGATCGGCGTCCTTCGACAGGTAGACGGTCATCAGCGGCAGGAAGAACGCCTTCACGCCCCAGCCGGCAAGCATCTCGCGCACGGGCTGCCAGCTCGCGGGCTGCTCGTGACGGAACAGGAAGCGGCCCCACAGCAGGTACGCGTCGTCGGTTTCGCGCTGGTGGCGATCCATCCACGCGAAGTAGAACGGTGCGGCGACGATCACGTACGGCGCGAGCGAGCGCAGCAACGACCAGAACGGCAGGTAGAACGCGCCGTGATATTCGGGCAGGAGCCAGTAGATGACGCCGATGCCTGCGTAGATCGACGTCAGCGCGCCGAGCCGCGTCGCGACACGGGCGAGCCCGAGCGGGCGCACGGCCTGCCGCGACAGTCCCGCGCTCGGGCGCAGGTAGACGCGCGAGATGAAGATTTCGTGCAGCGCGATCGTGCCGATGATCGCGAGGCTCGCGATGACCGCACGGGTGGCCGCGTCGAGGCCCGGCTGGTCGCGCGTTGTCCACAGCGCGAACAGGCCGGCCGCGATGCCGAGCAGGCCCGCGCGGAATGGCGTGGCGGAACGGGGCGGGCGGTCCTGGACCGCGGCGATGCCGTCGATGGTGGAGTTCATGATCGGATCCTCGTCGGGATGACGGCCGGCGCCCCCGCTTGGCGGGTGACGCCGGCCATCGGCCGGGCTTTGGTTTGGTATCTGCCCGGCCATTGGCCTGTGGTTCTGATACGTGAAGCGTTACTTCTTGGGGGTGGTGCCGCCGAGCAGACCGCCGAGCAGGTTCGTCACCGGCGCCAGCAGGTTGGTCGCGCCCGCCGTGCTGCCGCCGTTCGAACTGCCGGTCAGGCCGGCCGTGACGGTGCCGCTGCCGGACGGCGTCGTCACCGTGCCCGCCGCGCCGCTCGGGCTGGCCGTGCCGACTGCGCCGAGCGTGCCGGCTGCAGAGGTCAGCGAACCCGTCAGCGTGCCGACCGGGCCGTTCGTCAACGCACCGCCGAGGTTGCCGGTCAGGCCGCCGCCCGGCGTCGTGACCGTGCCGGTGAGGCTTGCGCCGAGCGGCGTCAGCGAGTTGACGAGGCCGGTGATCGGCGCGAGCAGGCCGCCGACGCCCGAGCCGCTGGTACCGCTGGTACCGCCCGTGCCGCTCGAACCGAGGCCGCCGAGCGCGCCCGTCACCGAGCCGAGCAGGCCGGTGATCGGCGCGAGCGGGCCGCCGCTGGTGCCGCTCGTGCCGCTGGTGCCACCCGAGCCGCTCGAGCTGCTGCCGCCGCCGAGCGCACCCGTCAGCGAACCGAGCAGGCCGGTGATCGGCGCGAGCGGATTGGTGCCGCTGCTGGAGCTGCCGCCGGACAACAGGCCGCCGGCCGATGCCACGGTGTTGCCGAGTTGTGACACGCTGTTGCCGGCGCCCGTGCCGACCGGGTTGCCGGTCGCGCTGCCGATCTGCGAACCGGCGAGGCCGAGGCCGCTGCCGAGCGTGCTCAGCAGGCCGTTGAGCGGGGCGCCGAGCATGGTGACACCGCCGAGGGTCTGCGTCGCGCCAGGCGTCGTGACGCCGCCGGTCAGCGTATTCGTGATCGGGTTGATCACGCTGCCGAGCTGCGTCTCGAGTTGCTGGACCGGTGCGCTGTTCAGCGCCGTGTTCAGCGCCGATGCGGTCGAGTTGACGGCCGTGCCGACCGTGTTGACGAGGCTGCCGACCAGGGTCGTGGCCGGCGCGAGCGGCGACAGCGGGCCGGTGCCGAGGCTCGTCACCGCGTTGCCGAGGTTGTTGACCGCGCTGCCGGCGCCGGTCAGCAGGCCGGTGGTCGACGTGAGCGTCGGGCCGAGCGGGTTCGGCGACACGCCGATCGAGCCGAGGCCGGCAGCGACGCCGTTGCCGAGCGACTGCACGCCGTTGCCAAGGCTGGTGACCGCGTTGCCGATGCTGGTGGCCGTCGTCGGGTTCGTGCCCGGAACTTGCACGCCGCCGATCTGCGAACCGCCGTTCGCGACCGTCGTGCCGAGTGCCGTGACGAGCGTGCCGGTTTGCTGGAGGACGTTGCCGAGCGGGGTGACGTTGGTGCCGGAGGTACCGGAGGTGCCCGACGTGCCGGAGGTGCCCGACGTACCGGAGGTGCCCGACGTACCGGAGGTGCCCGACGTACCGGAGGTGCCCGACGTGCCGGAGGTGCCCGACGTACCGGAGGTCCCCGACGTGCCGGAGGTGCCTGACGTGCCGGAGGTGCCCGACGTACCGGAAGTGCCCGACGTACCGGAGGTGCCCGACGTACCGGAGCTACCCGACGTACCGGAGGTACCCGAGGTACCACCGCCGGACGTACCCGACGAGCTCGGCTTGATCGACGGTGTGACCGGTCCGTCGACCGAGCCGCAGCCGTACAGTGTGAGCAGCGACAGGACGGCCAGCGATACCGCCGTCTTTTTCAAGTAATGGTGCATGGTGGCCTCGACATTGGAAGTTGTGTCCGGGCCATCACTGCAAATTCCGCGCCATGACACCTTTCGCGAAATGCGTCAGCGCATTGTTGTGGGAATCGGGAATATCGGCGCGATTTAAACGGAGGAATGGCGGTTTCGCGCGACGGAGACGCCAGACGCGCCGACGCGCTCGCTGTGATGTTCCCGTAAGGAACCGTAACGCCGGGCCGGATGTTACGTAGCGTTCGACCCGACGTTCCGTGTGTGACGTGGCCGGCCGCGACCCGAGGCCGGCGTCTTTGACGAAACGCCCGTGCGCCGGGAACATGACGTGAACCAACCCGGCCGCGGGCGACGCCGAAGCGGCCACGACTCAAGACAGGGACACGACATGAGCGAACAGGACAGGGAGCAGGGCAAGGCGCGCCGCACCGAGGTGATGGGCGAGGCGTTCGTCGAGGGCGCGATGCGCGACCTCGACGGTTTTTCGCGTCCGTTGCAGAACTGGCTGAACGAGCACGCGTGGGGCAGTACGTGGCAGCGCGGCGGGATCGACCTGAAGACGCGCAGCCTCTGTACCTGCGCGATGCTGGCCGCGCTCGGCCGCAGCGCGGAGCTGAAGGGCCACGTGCGTGGCGCCCTCAACAACGGCGCGAGCCTCGTCGAGATTCGCGAAGTGCTGCTGCATAGCGCGCTGTACGCGGGCGCGCCGGCGGCGGTCGAGGCGTTCCGCAGCGCGCGCGAGGTCATGACGGAGCTCGGGCTGTCGCTGCCCGACGACGAAGCCTGACCGGCACACGGCGCATCGCGGCCATTAGGCCCGCTGACGATCAATGCTCGACGTGCGCGCCCTGCGTCGGCGCCTCGACCGGCGCGGCGGCGACTTCGAGCAGCCAGTCGGCCGTCGCGTCCGGAATCGTGACCGGCAGCATGTGCCCGCCTTCGACGACCTTCAGCCGCACGCGCGCCGACTTCCGCGCCAGCGCTTCGCCGTGCGTACGCCAGTTCAGGATCGGATCGGCGCGGCCATACAGCACGTCGACCGGCAACGAGAGGTCCGCGTAGCGGCGCTCCATCGCAGGGAGGTCGACGGGCGCCGACAGCAGGTCCGTTGCCGTCGCGTAGAACACGTGCGGCCGCAGCCCGAGCAATCCGCCGCCCTTCACCGGGAAGTCGCGCGGCACGGCCTCCGGCGCGAACACCTGGCTCACGGCATTGCGGCCGGTCAGGATCGTCAGCGGAATCGCGAAGGTCCACGACACGAAGCGGCGCACCAGCGGCGACGGCAGCATCAGCGGCTTGAACGGCGCCGGCGGCTCGGTCTGCTCATGCGACAGCGGCGCGATCAGCGCGAGCCGGCTGACGTGCTCCGGATGGTTGAGCCCGACCGCGAGCGCGATCGCACCGCCGAGCGAGTGACCGACGAGCACGGGCCGGTCGAGCTTCAGCGCGTCGATGAACGCGGCGACCGTGCGGGCCTGCGCGAACACGTTCGCCTGCGAACTGGCGCCGCGCAGCGAGCGGCCGGCGCCGGGCCGGTCGACGAGGATCACGCGATGGTGCTGCGCGAGCCGCGTGAGCGGCAAATACGCGAAGTTGCGCCACTGCCCGGCGAGCCCGTGCACGAACACGAGCGGCGGGCCGCTGCCGTATTCGACGTAATGGATGTGGTCGCCGCCGATGTCGACGAAGCGGCCTTCGGGCGGAAACGCGCGCGTTACGCGGCGCGCGACGTAGCCGGAAAACAGCGCAAGCGCGGCGAGCACCGCGACGACGCCGAGCAGCACGTTCTGGATCAGGTGGAGCGTATGGGTCATGTCGGCCTCAACGGGATTCGAGTACGGGTTCGGCAACCGGCGCGGCGGCCGGGCCGGCTTTCGCGCGGCGTTCGAACTGCATCGCCGAATCGGCGAGCCCGCTGAACTTCAGCGACGCGAGATCGAGCACGTAGTTCTGATGGAATTTCCAGGGCTTACGATGCCCCTGTTTCGGCAGGATGCCGGCCGCGCGCTGGATGTAGCCCGAGCTCAGGTTGACGGCCGGCACGTCGCCGAGGTCGCCGGCGCCGAGCCGCGGCACGCAGGTGTCGTAGCCGTTCGCGCGCATGTGGTTCAGCAGCCGGCACACGTAGCGCGCGATCAGCTCGGCCTTCAGCGTCCACGACGCGTTCGTGTAGCCGAACGACGACGCGAGGTTCGGCACGTCGCTGTACATCATTCCCTTATAAGACACGGTCTGCGGCAGATCGACCGCGCGGCCGTCGACCGTGACGCGCGCGCCGCCGAGCATCTTCACCTTCAGCCCGGTCGCGGTGACGATCACGTCCGCGTCGAGCTGCTGGCCGCTCTTCAGCTTCAGGCCGGTCGGCGTGAAGCGCTCGATCTCGTCGGTGACGATCGAGGCGCGGCCCGCACGGATCGACTTGAACAGGTCGCCGTTCGGCACGAGGCACACGCGCTGGTCCCACGGCATGTAGCGCGGCGTCAGATGCTTCGCGACGTCGAAGTCGGGGCCGAGCTGCTTGCCGGCCGCGCGGATGATGAACCGTTTGGTCTCCTCGGGCTTGCGGCGCGACACGTTGTACAGGTACATCGTCAGCAGTACGTTCTTCATGCGCACGATCCGGTGCGCGAGCCTCGACGGCAGCACGCGGCGCAACGCGTTCGCGATCTTGTCGCGCGCAGGCAGCGACACGATGTAGGTCGGCGAGCGCTGCAGCATCGTCACGTGCTTCGCATCGGCCGCCATCGACGGCACGAGCGTGACGGCCGTCGCGCCGCTGCCGATCACGACGACGCGCCGGTTTGCATACGACAGGTCCTTCGGCCATTGCTGCGGATGCACGATTCGGCCTTCGAACGAGTCCATGCCGGCCCAGTCGGGCAGGTAGCCGCCGTCGTAGTCGTAATAGCCGCTGCACATGTAGAGGAAGCGGCACGTGTAAGCGAGCGTGTCGACCGCGCCGTCGCGCGTACGCTCGATGCGTACCGTCCAACGTGCGCGGTTCGAATCCCAGTCGGCCGCGACCACCTTCTGGCCGTAGCGGATCATCTTGTCGATGCCGTACGCGCGCGCGGAGTCGCGGATGTAGTTGAGGATCGTCTGGCCGTCCGAGATCGCCTTGTCGCTGTGCCACGGGCGGAAGCTGTAGCCGAGCGTGAACATGTCGGAATCCGAACGGACGCCGGGATAGCGGAACAGATCCCAGGTGCCGCCGATCGCGTCGCGCGCCTCGATGATCGCCACGCTCGCATACGGGCAGCGCTGCTTCAGGTGATAGGCGGCACCGATGCCGGACAGGCCGGCGCCGACGATCAGCACGTCGAGGTCGCGGTTGTCGCCGCAGGCGGACGGCGCATCGCGCCGGTCGGTCGTCGTCGAGGTCATGCGGCGTCCTTGGTCGGTGTGGTCGGGAGCGCGGCCGGTGCATTCGTGCGGCCGAGATTGCGTGCGCGGGCACGGCGCACGTGGCGCAGCACCAGCCGCTGGTAGCCGGCGCCGAGCAGGCGCGCGAGCTTGTCGAGGCGGCGGGCATCGGCGCCGACCAGCACGCGGCGCGCGTTGCGCTCGACGCCGGCGAGGATCTGCCGAGCGGCATCGTCGGCCGTCGTCGCGTTGATCAGGCGATTCGCCTGACGGCGGTGGGTTGCTTCGTCCTGGCCCGTGAGCGCGCGGATGCTGGTGTCGACACGGCTCGCGTCGACGATGTTGGTCGCGACGCCGCCCGGATGCACGCAGGTCGCGCTGACCGGCGCGCCGTCGAGTTCGAGCTCCATCCGAAGCGCCTCGGTGAAGCCGCGCACGGCGAACTTGGTTGCGTTGTACGCGCTCTGCGTCGGCATCGCGACGAGCCCGAACAGGCTCGACGTGTTGACTACGTGCCCGTCGCCCGACGCGCGCAGATGCGGCAGGAACGCCTGCGTGCCGTGCACGACACCCCAGAAGTTGATGCCGACGATCCATTCGAGATCGGCGATGCGCGCGGTCTCCGCGCTCGCGGCCAGCGACACGCCCGCGTTGTTGAAGATCAGGTTGACCTTGCCGTGTTCGGCGCGCACGAAATCGGCCCACGCGAACACCGCATCGCGATCGGCGACGTCGAGCCGACGCGTGCTCGTGCGCACGCCGTGCGTCGCGCACGCTGCTGCCGTGCCGGCGAGCCCGACCTCGTTGACGTCGGCGAGCGCGACGTCGCAGCCGCGCCGCGCGAGCTCGACCGCGAGGCTGCGGCCCATGCCCGAACCGGCGCCCGTGATCGCGGCGACCTTGCCGGAAAAACCCTTCATCCGTCGTTCCTCCCGTTCCGCTTGCGCTGCGTCGGCGGCGCGCTTATTGTGGTGTTGTTCGTCACCACTTTAGTTTTCGGGTGTCCTGATGTCAAATAGCGAAATGGAGAAAGCACTCGAAACGGAAAAACGGGGCCGGGCATACGGCGGCGTGGCGCCCGAGGTGCGGGCCGCCGAGCGGCGCGATGCGCTGATCCGTGCGGCGACGCGCGTGTTCGGCACGGTCGGTTTCCGCAAGGCGACCGTGCGGTCGATCTGCCAGGAAGCGAAGCTCAACGACCGCTATTTCTATGCGGCGTTCGACAGCACCGAGGATCTGCTGCGCTGCACCTACCTGCATCACGCGCAGCAGTTGCACGACGCGGTCGAGCGGGCGGTGGCCGAGCGCGGCGGCGATTTGCGCGAGCGCATCGATGCGGGGCTCGCCGCATTCTTCGGGTTCCTGCGCGACCCGAGCGCGGCGCGCGTGCTGCTGCTCGAGGTGATGGGCGTGAGCGCGGACACCGACATGACGTATCAGCGGATGCTGATCGACTTCGGCAAGCTGATCATGGCGATCGGCGCGACGGGCGAGGCCGTGACGCCCGCCGAGCGCACCGAGCAGCGGCTGGTCGGGCTCGCGCTGGTCGGCGCGATGACGAACGTCGGCGCGGCGTGGCTGCTCACCGGCTATCGCGACCCGGAGGCGCAGATGGTCGCGAGTTGCAGGAAGGTGCTGCTGGGGACGTTGCGGGAAGCGGGCTAGGATGCGGCAACGAACGGACTTGCGCGATTCGCATCCGGTTGCGTCGCAAAGCCATCCGACGCGTCACCCCCTCGAGCGTTTCGATCGTGCCGCCATCACTGACCGCGCGTCCCCGATCCTCGCCTTCATCGCATCGATGAACGCACGCACCTTCGGCGAAGGCAACCGCGTCGACGGATACACCGCGTGAATCCCGGCCCGCGCCGAGCGCCATGCGGGCAGCAGCCGGACGAGCCGGCCGGCCGCGACGTCCTCCGCGATCGAGAAATCCGTCAGGAGGCCGAAGCCGCCGCCCGCGAGCGCGATTGCACGGCAGGCCGTCGCCGTGTTCGACACGACCGGCGCGATGCAGCGCACCGACGTGTGGCCGCCGCTCGGGTCGTGAAGTTCGAGCGTATGCGGGCGCGACAGCGTCGACAGCATCACGAACGGCAGCGCGGCGAGCGCGTCCGGATCGCGCGGCAGCCCGTGCCGCGCGACGAACGCGGGGCTCGCGACCAGCCACTTCTCGTACTCGCCGAGCTGCACCGCGCGATAGTTCGAATCCGCGAGGCGGCCGATGCGGATCGCGACGTCGAGATTGTCCGCGACCAGATCGACGATGCGGTCGTTCGCGATCAGCTCGACGTCGAGGCCCGGATGCGCGTCGCGCAGCGCGACGATGGCCGGCGCGACGACCAGCGAGCCATAGTCGATCGGCACGCTCACCCGCAGCGTGCCGCGCAGCGGCCCCGTGTCGGACGACACCGCGTCGAGCGCGCTTTCGGTCGCGCGCACGATGTCGCGGCACGCATCGTAGAACGCGCGCCCCGCATCGGTCACGCTCAGCCGGCGCGTGGTGCGTACCAGCAGGTTCGCGCCGACCTCGGATTCGAGGCGCTGCATGTGCGTGCTGACGACCGTTTTCGCGAGACCGAGCCGTTCGGCCGCGGCCGTCAGCGAGCCGGCATCGACCACCGCGACGAAGATCGCCAGCCGGTTCAGGTTCACGTCGCGCAGATCGGCCATCGTCGATTGTCCTATGGGAGAGGATAATGTTTCAGCGATTATCCGTCTTCTGGGCGTGAACGGCGAGCGCTACGCTGGGGCTGTTCGTCGCCGATTCCCGGCGGCGCGAGATCCAGGAGCCTTTCCATGCCCGCCGCCAGCAAGCCCGCCCGTCCGGTTCGTGTCTATTCGTTTCCGTTGTCGGGGCACGCGCATCGCGTCCGGCTGTTCCTGTCGCTGCTCGGGTTGCCGTTCGAGACGATCGACGTCGACCTCGCGGCCGGCGCGCAGCGCGAACCCGCGTTCCTCGCGCTCAATCCGCTCGGCCAGGTGCCGGTGATCGACGACGACGGCACCGTGCTCGCCGATTCGAACGCGATCCTCGTCTATCTCGCGAAGCGCTACGGCGACGCGCACTGGCTGCCCGACGATGCCGCCGGCGCGGCGACCGTGCAGCGCTGGCTGTCGTACGCGGCCGGGCCGATCGCGTCCGGGCCGGCCGCAGCGCGGCTCGTCACCGTGTTCAGCGCGCCGCTCGATCACGACGCCGCCAAGCGTACGGCCGCGAAGGTACTCGCGGTGATCGACGGCGAACTCGCCGGCAAGCCGTTCGCCGCTGGCGCGCAGCCGACGATCGCCGACATTGCCGCCTACACGTACATCGCGCACGCGCCGGAAGGCGGCGTGTCGCTGGAACCGTATCCGTACGTGCGCGCGTGGCTCGCCCGCGTCGAGGCCCTGCCGGGTTTCGTCGCGATGCCGCCGACCCGCGCCGGCCTGCTTGCCGCCTGACGCGAAGCCGCGCCTTTACCGGGAGAACGCGATGACCACGCCGACCGCCGCCGTACCGGGCTGGGAACTCGACGTTGCGCCGTTTCATGCGGGCGAACTTGCCGTGCAGCAGCGCGCGGGCGTGACGGAGGCCGCGGGCACGGCCGGCCGGCGCGGGATTCGCCGCTTCATGCCGGACCAGCACCGGACGTTCTTTGCACAGTTGCCGTTCTTCGTGCTCGGCGGCGTCGATGCGCACGGGCAGCCGTGGGCGACGCTGCGGGTCGGGATGCCCGGTTTCGTGACGGCGCCGGACGCACGCACGTTGCGCATCGACGGCGATGCGCTGCCCGGCGATCCGCTGGCGGGCGCGTGGCAGCCGGGCGCGCCGCTCGGCGGGCTCGGGATCGAGTTCGACACGCGCCGGCGCAATCGCGTGAACGGCATCGTGCGCGCGGTAGACGGCGGTGCGCTGACGATCGCGGTCGAGCAGAGCTTCGGCAACTGTGCGAAGTACATCCAGGGGCGCAAGCCGACGTTCGTGGCGCGCGAAGGCGATGCGCTCGGCGAGGCCGACGTGTCGGACCGGTTGACCGATGCCGACCGCGCGCTGCTCGCGCAGGCCGATACGTTCTTCGTCGCGAGTGCGAACACGTCGGCCGGTGCGGGCGCCGCGCGCGGCGCGGACGTGTCGCATCGCGGCGGCATGCCGGGCTTCGTGCGCGTCGACGACGCGCAGACGCTGACGACGCCCGATTTCAGCGGCAATCGCTTCTTCAACACGCTCGGCAACCTGCAGCACGATCCGCGCGCGGGGCTGCTGTTCGTCGACTTCGACAGCGGCGACCTGCTGTATGTCGCCGCGCGGGCGGAGATCGTGTGGGACGGGCCGCTCGTCGCGTCGTTCGACGGCGCGCAGCGGGTCGTGCGGTTTCATGTGCGGGAAGTGCGGCGCACGCGCGGCGTGCTGCCGTTCCGGTGGTCGGCGGTCGAGCGGGCGCCGCAGTTTGCGGGGATGGCGGGGGCGGCGAGCGCGGGCGGGGCGGTGGCGGCGTCTGTCTCATCGTCGGCATCGGCATCGGCTTCTGCATCGTCATCGTCATCGCCCTCCACCTGGCGCCCGCTGCGCATCGCGAAGATCGTCGACGAAGCGCGCGCGATCCGCTCGTTTCATTTCGAACCGGCGGATGGCGGCGCGTTGCCGGCCTACGAAGCCGGTCAGCATCTGACGCTGCGCGTCGCGCTGCCGGACGGCGATGCACCGACGATCCGCAGCTACACGCTGTCCGATGCGCCCGGCGCGTCGCATTACCGGATCACCGTGAAGCACGAAGGACGTGTATCGGCCTGGTTGCACGACCATGCGCGCGCCGGGATGACGATCGACGCGCAGATGCCGCGCGGCCGCTTCACGTTCGACGTCGCGAGCCCGCGTCCGGCCGTGCTGGTGTCGGCCGGCATCGGCATCACGCCGATGATCGCGATATTGCGCCGCGCGCTGGCCGACGACGCGCCGTCGCGCCGCGTGGTGTTCGTGCACGGCGCGCGTGATACGGCCGACCGGCCGTTCGCGACGGAACTGACGCGCATCGCGGACGCCGACGCCCGCGTATCGCTGCACTGGTTCGACAGCCGGCCGCAGCGCGACGGCGCGGCGCGACCGGGCCGCATCGACGTCGTGCAACTGAAGCGCATCCTGCCGTTCGACGACTATGATTTCTACCTGTGCGGGCCGTCCGCGTTCATGCGCGATTTGTACGACGGATTGCGCGCGCTGAACGTGCCGGACGAGCGGATCCGCTTCGAGGCGTTCGGGCCGTCGAGCGTCGTGCGCAGCGTGGCCCGCACGGCAGCGGCGGCGGTGGCAAGCATGCCCGTCGTGTTCCGCCGCTCGGCGCGCGACGCCGCCTGGACCCCCGCGGACGGTACGCTGCTCGAATTCGCCGAAGACCAAGGGGTGGCGGTGCCGTCCGAATGCCGGTCGGGGGCGTGCGGTACGTGCGCGACGCGCGTGCTGTCCGGTGCGGTCGATTACGTGCAGCCGCCCGATGCGGCGGTCGAACCCGGCTGCGCGCTGCTGTGCGTCGCGCGGCCAGCGGAAGGTGCCACGGAGCCGCTCGTGCTCGACCGCTGAACAACCCATGCGACATGCCGCCGCAGACGGCCTGCTGCGTGAAAAGCGCGCGCATCTGCTTCTTTTTTCGGATGCCGGTCGGATCGACGATAGCGTCAACCGATTCGATGAAAGGAGCATAACCATGAAACTGCTCGGCATGATCAAGCTGGTCCTGTGGAGTTTCTTCGGTGTACGCAACAGCAAGGCGCACGCCGCCGATCTCGCGAACGTCAACTACACGTTGTTGCCGTTCGTGGCGATCGTGCTCGCGCTGCTCGTCGGCGCGGTCATCTACGGTGTCGTGCATCTGGTCGTCGATCCGACCGCGACGATGCAGGGGTTCTGACCGACCGCCGAATCGCGGGCGGGCGAACGTTCCCGCTCCGGTTTCCGGCCGCGTGACCGGCACGTGACTGTGCCGGCCACCGACGTGGCCGCGCACAACGCCAGTCACGCGCACATCAACACCGTCGCCGTGCCGCGTGAGTCGCGCGGTTTCCGTTCCCGCCTTCCACGCCTCCGAATTGCCCGATTCCAGGGCGGTCGGCCCCGCCCGGGGTAAAATGCGCGCCGCGCCGCGATGTCGTGCGCGACGGGCACGCCGCCGTTCCAGCGAATGGCGCGCGCAAGTACGTCGCGCCCGTAACGGGGCGTTCGAAGCGTCCCCCGCATGACAAGACCGCGCGATGCCGCCGTCCGCCCGACACGCCCCCGACGAAGCGGTCGACGGCTGCGTCGTTGCCCGGCGCTTCATCGTCATCCGATGTCCCATCCTGCGCTTTCCCGATCGATCGGCACGCATGCGGCCCGATCGTCCGACTCGTCTGGCGAATGTCGTGTCGACGTTCGTGCCCGGCGGCCGCAGGGAGCGTTGCGGATTCTTGCGCGAGGTCGCGCTTCGCGGCTGCATAACGAGTTTCGAGTGTTTCGACAGGGTCGAGTGGCGAGTTTTCCATCCAGAACAATGACGGTGAATAGAACAACAGCGGCGCCCGCACGGCGGCGGCGCGCGAAGGCCGGGCTTGGCGTCGGTCTCGGCATCACGCTTTTCGCGGCGCAGGCCGCTGCGGCACAGGGCGACGCACTGGCGCCGGACGCCGATGCGGCCGGCAGCGCAGCGCTACCGACGATCACGGTTACCGGCGCGCGCGAGAACACGTTTCGTGCGCGCGAAGCATCGGTCACGGGGCTCGACGATGCGCCGCTGCGCGACACGCCGGCGTCCGTCAACGTCGTCACGCGCGCGCAGATCGACGACCAGCAGGCGAAGCGCCTGAGCGACGTGGTGCGCAACGACGCATCGGTCGTCAACGACTACGCGCCGGTCGGCTATTTCGAAGGCTTCGCGATCCGCGGCTTCCCGGTCGATCTCGCGAGTGCGATCCGGATCGACGGTCTGACGGTGTCCGGCGAGCAGAACGTGCCGCTCGAGAACAAGGAGCGCGTCGAGATCCTGAAAGGGCTGGCCGGCATCGACAGCGGCGTGGTCGCGCCGGGCGGCGTGATCAACTTCGTGACGAAGCGCTCGGCGAACGTCGCGAGCGTGACGGGCGGTGTCGACAGCCGCGGCTCGACGTCGGCGGCCGTCGATCTCGGCCGCCGCTTCGGCCCCGATCATCAGTTCGGCTTCCGGATCAATGCCGCGAAGGAGAACATGCACTCGTACATCGACGGCACGAACGGACGGCGCACGTTCGGCTCGATCGCCGCCGACTGGGACATCAGCCCGCGCGCGAGCCTGCAGCTCAACGCCGAATTCCAGCAGTGGATCCAGCGCTCCGCGCCCGGCTACCAGTTGCTCGGCGGCACCGTCGTGCCGTCGGTCAAGACGACGTCGAAGGCGCTCGGCACACAGCCGTGGGCGAAACCGGTGACGACAGATGCGCTGAACCTGAACGCGCGCTTCGACTACCAGTTCAACGACGACTGGAAGGCGTATGTCGCGGCGGGCCGCAGCCGCACGATGATCGACGACAACAGCGCGTTCGCGTACGGCTGCTATTACGCGGCGAGCTGCGCGGCCGGCACGACGTCGCCGTTCTTCTTCGGCGCGAACGGCGACTACGACGTCTACGACTTCCGCAGCCCCGGTGAATACCGTCGCAACGACGACTTGCGCGCGGTGACGACGGGCAAGTTCGCAACGGGCCCGCTGCGCCATGAACTGACGCTCGGCGTGAGCGTGCAGCGCCGCGTCGTGCACATGGCGAACGCCGTGTACGACTATGTGGGCAGCGAGAACGTCTACGGGCCCGACGTCGCGTTCGCGCCGTCGCCGAATACGGCCGGGCCGTCGTATCCGCAGCTCGATTCATGGCAGTACGGCGTGTTCGGGCTCGACCGCATCAGCATCGGCGAACACTGGCAGGTGCTCGCCGGCGGCAAGGAAGTGCTGCTGCGCCAGCGCAGCTGGAGCAGCCTCGACGGCGAGGCGACGCACACCGATCGCTCGGTGTTCCTGCCGCAGGTCGCGCTCGTCTACAAGCCGGTGAACGCGCTGTCGCTGTACGCGTCGTACAGCAAGGCGCTGTCGCTCGGCGACCAGGCGCCGGTGCGCGCGACCAACGCGTATGCGTTCCTGCCGCCGGTCGAATCGCACCAGTTCGAGCTCGGCGCGAAATACGACTGGCTCGACCGGCTGAGTCTGACGGCCGCCGTGTTCTCGATCAGCAAGCCGTTCCAGTTCGCCGATCCCGATGCGTCCGGCACGAGCTATACCTTCGTGCAGCGCGGCACGCAGCGCCACCAGGGGATCGAGCTCGGCGCGGCCGGACGGCTCACCGAGCGGCTGTCGCTGACGGCGAGCGTCGCGGCGATTCGCGCGCGCGCGTACGATTCGGGTTCGCCGGCGTACGAAGGGCACCAGATCATCAACGTGCCGGCGCTGCGCGCGTCGCTGTATGCGGACTACGCGGTACCGGGCGTCGCGGGACTGAACATGCTCGGCGGCGTCGAATACAGCGCGGGCCGCAACGCGAACGAAGAGGGCACCGCGCGCGTGCCGTCGTGGTTCGTGTTCAATCTCGGCGCGCGCTACACGACGAAGATCGCGGGCCATCGCACGGTGCTGCGCGTGTCGGTGGACAACCTGTTCAACAAGTTCTACTGGCGCGACGCGGGCGAGCAGCAGGGCGACGCGTACCTGTTCCCGGGCGCGCCGCGCACCGCCCGCGTATCGTTGACCTATGATCTCTGATCGTCCGGACCCGGCCGCGTGATGCGCGGCCCCGGCAGCCAACCAGGAGAGTACAGACGATGTCCCCACTCGAAATCGCCGGCGTGATCGTCAGCGCGCTCGCGATCTGGCTGACCGCGAAGCGGCGCATGCTGTGCTGGCCGGTCGGGCTCGCGTCGGTCGCGCTGTACGGCTGGATCTTCTTCGACGCGAAGCTGTATTCCGACATGCTGCTGCAGGGCGCGTTCGCGGTGCTGCAAGTGTACGGCTGGCGCCGCTGGATCGCGCAGCGTACGCTCGAGGCGAGCGGCGGCGCGGCGCCGGCAGGCGACGTCGCGCCCGTCACCGGCGTGCGGCCCCGGCAGATGTTGCCCGACCTGATCGCGGCCGTTGTCGGCAGCGCGCTGCTCGGCGGAATGATGGCGCGCTGGACCGATGCGGCGCTGCCGTTCGTCGATGCGTCGCTGACCGCGTTCAGCCTCGTCGCGCAATACTGGACGGCGCGGCGCTACATCGCGTCGTGGGGGTTGTGGATCGTCGTGAACGTCGTGTACGTCGGGATGTTCGTGTTCAAGGAACTGTATCTGACGGCCGGACTCTATGCGCTGTTCATCGCGCTCGCCGTCATCGGCTGGCGCGACTGGAGCCGGACGGCCGACGCGCTGCGCGCAACGGCGAGCCCGGCGGGCTGATTCACGGGCCGATTCAACTACGGAGCTGCGTCGTCCATGACATTTCCTCTCGAGCCGAACGCGCCTGCGTCGCGTGACGCTGCCGCCGCGCGGGACGTCGCCCCGCCGCAATTCGGCGTCGACGGCGAGCAGGCCGAACGCGACTGGCCGCTGATGACGCACGACGAAGTCGCGGGCGTGCTCGCGCGGATCGATGGCGTCGGCGCGCCGGCGCGGCTTGCGTGGCACAGCCCGCGGCCGTTCTCGGCGGCCGTGCTGGTGCGCACGACAGACGAGCGCACACTGTTCGTCAAGCGTCATCACGTGAGCCTGCGTGATGTCGCCGGGCTCGAGGAAGAGCATCGCTTCATCGCGCATCTGCGTGAACGCGGCATTCCGGTTGCCGACGTGCTCGCCGGTCGCGACGGTGCGACGGCGTTCGCATCCGGCGACTGGACCTATGAAGTGCACGCGGTCGCGCCCGGTGTCGACGCGTATCGCGGCGTGATGTCGTGGCAGCCGTTCACACATGCTTCGCATGCGTACGCAGCCGGCCGCGCACTGGCCGAACTGCATCGCGCGTCGGCCGGCTACGATGCGCCGGCGCGGCCCGTGCGCACGCTGTTGTCGAGTTTCCGGGTGCTGTCGTCCACTGATCTGGCGGGCGCGCTCGAACGCTGGGTCGATGCGCAGCCGCTGCTGGTGCGCGCACTCGGCACGCGCGACTGGCGTGGCGATGTGGCGGATGCGATCGGCCCGTATCACGCGCGCCTCGTGCCGCTGCTGCCCGCGCTGCCGCCGCTGTGGACGCACGGCGACTGGCATGCGTCGAACCTGCTGTGGACCGATGCCGGCCCCGGCGCGCGGGTGCGCACGGTGCTCGACTTCGGCCTGTCCGATCGCACGTGCGCGGTGATGGACGTCGCGCTGGCGATCGAGCGCAATACGATCGACTGGATGGCGCCGGCCGATGCGCGCCGCATCGAATACGCGCACATCGATGCGCTGCTCGACGGCTACGAATCGCTCGAACCGCTGAGCGACGATGCGTACGCGGCGCTGGTCGCGATGCTGCCGATCGTGCATGTGGAGTTCGCGCTGTCGGAGGTCGCGTATTTCGGGTGCATCATCGACGCCCCGGCGATCGTCGACATCGCGTACGACGGCTATCTGCTCGGGCACGCGCGCTGGTTCGGCGAACGCGACGGACGAGACCTGCTCGACTGGCTGGTGCAACGCCGGCGCGCGAAGCGGGGCGGCGTGTAACGCTGCGTGCCGGACATTGTCGAGCCGGCAGTGTCGGCTGGCCGGGCCTCATTTTTCTTCCGCGCCTCGATCGCACCGCACATTCACTGAAACCCTCCGATCTACGAAGCGGATCCTGCTGCCGCAGGACGGCGCACGTCCGCACGCCGTCGTATCCAACATGACGGAATTGTCATCTTCGGCTCATGTTCGCACTGCACCCGATCCGTAGCATCGGTGCGAACCGTTATCGCAGAACCGAACATGCTCAAGCTCACCCTCGCCGTGGCCGTCGTCTTCGCGACGGCCGCGACGGCCTATGCGCAGCCGCAGCAGGTCGCGGCACCGGCCCAGGCCTTGGCCCCGACGGCTTCCGGTGCCGCGCCGCCGTCCGACACATCTTCTTCCCCGTCGCTGACGCTGTCCGACGCGCTCGCGGCGGCAGCCAGCAACAACCCGGCACTGCGCGGCGCGCGTGCGGACGTCGATGCATCGGCCGGCGCGCTGATGCAGGCCGGCGCACGTCCCAATCCGGAAGTGTCGTTCCTGCAGGAAGGCTTCAGCCGCGCGGAACGCACGTCGACCGCGCTGATCAACCAGACCCTCGAGCTCGGGGGCAAGCGTCGCGCGCGGCTCGACGTCGCATCGTACGGCCGGGAGGCCGCGAACGCGTCGCTCGACGAGCAGGTTGCCGCTGTGCGCGCCGATGTGATCGCGGCGTTCTACGGATTGCTTGCCGCGCAGCGGCAACTTCAGGTTACCGAAGAGTCGGCCGCGATCGCCGCGCGCTCGGCGGACCTCGCGGGGCGCCGCGCGCAGGCCGGCAAGGTGTCGCCGGTCGAGGCGACCAAGGCGCAGGTGGCAGCGGCCGGAGTGCAGATCGAGGTGACGACCGCGCGCGGCCGTGTCGACGTCGCGCGCGAGAAGCTGAATGCGGCGATGGGTGAAGCGCGCGGCGACCGGCGCGTCGCGCTCGGCGATCTGGAAACGGTGCCTGCGGTCGAGCCGCTGTCCGCGCTGACCGCGCAGCTCGAAGACGCGCCGCTCGCCCGCGTCGCGCGTGCGGAGATGCTGCGCTCGAACGCGGCCGTGTCGCTCGAACGCGCGCGGCGTATTCCCGACGTGACGGTCAGCGCCGGCGTGAAGCGGGTGACGACCGGCGGCGTGCCCGACAACCAGGCGGTCGTCGGCGTGTCGATTCCGATTCCGCTGTTCGACACAAACCGCGGCGCGCTGCTCGAAGCGACGCACAAGGCCGAGCGCGCGAATGCCGATCTCGACCGCGAACGTACGCGGCTGCGGCTCGAACTTACGCAGGCGTATGCGAATTTCGACGCGGCGGCGCAGGAAGCGCGGCGGCTGAAGACCGACATCCTGCCCGGCGCGCGGCGCGCGCTCGATGCGATGTCGCGTGGCTACGAGCTCGGCAAGTTCAGCTTCCTCGACGTGCTCGACGCGCAGCGCACGCTGTTCCAGGGGCAATCGCAATACGTGCGCGCGCTCGCCGACGCGCATGCGGCCCGCGCCGACATCGGCCGGCTCGTCGGGACGCCGCTCGAGGCCGTCGCGCAATAGCCGCGCTTCTTACCTGAAGGATCATCATGTCACGCAGCAGAATCTTCATCATTGCGGCGGCCGTGCTCGGCGGCGTCGGGATCGTGCTCGGCGCGCTCGCCGTCACGCGAGGCAGTGTGTCCGCCCCCGCGGGCACCGAAGCTGCACAGGCGGCCGACGGCGTTGGCACCGGCTCGCACGGTGGCGTCGTGCTCACGCGCGGCAAACTGTCCGTCGAGATCGTGATGACGGAAAAGCCCGGCGACGCGCGGCTCGTCGTCTATCCGTTCGTCGACGGCAAGCCGGTCGACACGGGCGTTGCCGTGTCCGGCACGCTGGTGCGGTACGACCGCTCGCACGAGCCGATGCGTTTCGACGCGGCGGGCCAGAAATTCGTTTCGGCGCAGTCGATCGCGAAGCCGCACGTGTTCGACGCGACGATCGACATCAAGGCTGGCAACCAGGCCGCGTCGTTCCCGTTCGCCCGCACGGACGGCGCGATCGCGCTGACCGACGCGCAATTGCGGACGTCGAAGATCGCGCTGGCGAAGTCCGGCCCCGCGCAGATCGCCACGCCATTCCAGCTGCCGGGCGAGATCAAATTCAACGAGGATCGCACCGCGCACGTCGTGCCGCGCGTGGCCGGCATCGTCGAACAGGTGTCGGTGTCGCTCGGGCAGAACATCGCGAAGGGGCAGGTGCTGGCCGTGATCGCGAGCACCGATCTCGCGGACCGTCGCAGCGAACTACTGACCGCCGAACGCCGGTTGTCGGGTGCGCGCGCGACCTATGAACGCGAACGCACGCTGTGGCAGGAGCGCATCTCGGCGGAACAGGACTATCAGCAGGCGCAGGTTCAGTTGCGCGAGGCCGAGATCGCCGTGCAGAACGCGCGGCAGAAACTGGCCGCACTGAACGCGCCGGCGGGCGCGGGCGCGCTGAATCGCTACGAGTTGCGCGCGCCGTTTGCGGGCACCATCGTCGAGAAGCATGCGACGCCGGGCGAAGCGATCGCGGCCGACGCGAGCATGTTCGTGATCTCCGACCTGTCGACGGTGTGGGCCGAGATGGCCGTGCCCGCGCAGCGGCTGAACGACGTGCGTGTCGGCCGCGACGCGACCGTCAGCGCGACCGCATTCGAATCGCGCTCGAGCGGCCCGATCGCTTACGTGGGCTCGCTGCTCGGCGAACAGACGCGCACCGCGCCCGCGCGCGTCGTGCTGCCGAACCCGGACGGCGTGTGGCGGCCGGGGATGTTCGTGAACGTGTCGGTCGACGCGGGCAAGCAGGCCGTTGCGCTCGCGGTCGCGAGCGACGCGCTGCAAGACGTCGACGGTGTGCCGTCGGTATTCGTGCGCTCGCCGAAGGGCTTCGTCGCACAGGCCGTCGAGACGGGGCGGCGCGACGAACGCGCGACCGAAGTGCTGAAGGGGCTCAAGCCGGGCCAGGAATATGTGGCCTCGAACAGCTTCGTGCTGAAGGCCGAGCTCGGCAAGGGGAGTGCGGAACATGAATGAACGTTACGCACCGACGGCCCACGCAGTGGCCGTTCCCCGCCTCGAGGAATCCTGCCATGTTTGAACGCCTGATCCGCTTTGCGATTGCGCACCGCTGGCTCGTGATGCTGGCGATCGCGGCCGTGGCCGCGCTGGGCGTGTTCAGCTACCAGAAGCTGCCGATCGATGCGGTGCCCGACATCACCAACGTGCAGGTGCAGATCAACACGGCCGCGCCCGGCTACTCGCCGCTCGAGGCCGAGCAGCGCATCACCTACCCGGTCGAGACGGTGATGGCCGGGCTGCCGGGCCTCGAACAGACGCGCTCGATTTCGCGCTACGGGCTGTCGCAGGTCACGGTGATCTTCAAGGACGGCACCGACATCTATTTCGCGCGGCAGCTCGTCAACGAGCGCATCCAGGAGGCGAAGGACAAGCTGCCGGCCGGCATCGCACCCGCAATGGGGCCGACGTCGACCGGCCTCGGCGAGATCTACCTGTGGACGGTCGAGGCCGACGCCAACGCGCGCAAGCCCGACGGCACACGCTATACGGCGGCCGACCTGCGCGAGCTGCAGGACTGGGTCATCCGGCCGCAGCTGCGCAACGTGCGCGGCGTGACCGAGGTGAACTCGATCGGCGGCTACGTGAAGGAATACCGCGTCGCGCCCAATCCGGCGAAGCTGATGTCGTACGGGCTGACGCTCGCCGACGTCGTGCGCGCGCTGGAGCGCAACAACGACAACGTCGGCGCCGGCTACATCGAAAAGCGCGGCGAACAGTACCTGGTGCGCGTGCCGGGCCAGGCGCGCACCGTCGACGACATCGCGAACATCGTGCTGACCAACGTCGGCGGCGTGCCGGTGCGGATGAAGGAGGTCGGGCAGGTCGACATCGGCCGCGAGCTGCGTACTGGCGCCGCGACGTCGAACGGCGAGGAGGTCGTGCTCGGCACGGTGTTCATGCTGATGGGCGAGAACAGCCGCTCCGTTGCGAAGGCCGTCGCCGCGAAGATGGAGGACGTGAACCGCACGCTGCCGGCCGGCGTGAAGGCGATTCCCGTGTACGACCGCACGGTGCTCGTCGAGAAAGCCGTCGCGACGGTGAAGAAGAACCTGCTCGAAGGCGCAGTGCTGGTGATTGCCGTGCTGTTCCTGTTCCTCGGCAACATCCGCGCGGCGCTGATCACCGCGCTCGTGATTCCGCTGTCGATGCTGATGACTTTCACCGGCATGGTCAACGCGAAGGTGAGCGCGAACCTGATGAGCCTCGGTGCGCTCGACTTCGGGATCATCGTCGACGGCGCGGTGGTGATCGTCGAGAACTGCGTGCGGCGGCTCGCGCATGCTCAGTCGGCGGCCGGGCGGCCGCTCACGCGCGACGAGCGCTTTGCGGAAGTGTTCGGCGCGTCGCAGGAAGCGCGGCGCGCGTTGATCTTCGGGCAACTGATCATCATGGTGGTGTACCTGCCGATCTTTGCGCTGACCGGCGTCGAAGGCAAGATGTTCCATCCGATGGCCGTGACCGTCGTGATGGCGCTCGCGGCCGCGATGGTGCTGACCGTCACGTTCATTCCGGCGGCCGTCGCGTTGTTCATCGGCGAGCGGGTCGAGGAGAAGGAGAACCGGCTGATGGGCTGGGCGCGGCGCGCGTACGAGCCGGTGCTCGCCGCGTTCATGACGCGCCCCGCGCGCGTGATGCTCGGCGCCGGTGCGATCGTGCTGGCAACGCTCGGGCTCGCGACGCGGCTCGGCAGCGAGTTCATCCCGAGCCTGAACGAGGGCGATCTCGCGGTCGCCGCGCTGCGGATTCCCGGCACGAGCCTGTCGCAGTCGGTCGAGATGCAGAAGGCGATCGAGAAGACTTTGAAGGCGCGCTTCCCGGAAATCGAGCGCGTGTTCGCGCGCACCGGCACGGCCGAGATCGCGGCAGATCCGATGCCGCCGAACCTGTCTGACGGCTACATCATGCTGAAACCGGCCGACCGGTGGCCCGACCCGAAGAAGCCGCGCGATCGGCTCGTGCGCGAGATCGAGGCGGCGCTCGCGGAACTGCCGGGCAGCGCGTACGAGTTCTCGCAGCCGATCCAGCTGCGCTTCAACGAGCTGATCTCGGGCGTGCGCAGCGACGTCGCGGTGAAGATCTTCGGCGACGACATGGCGGTGCTGAACCAGACCGGCGAGCAGATCGCGGCCGCGCTGCAGAAGGTGCCGGGCGCTTCCGAAGTGAAAGTCGAGCAGACCACCGGCCTGCCCGTGCTGACCGTCAACCTGGACCGCGACAAGCTCGCGCGCTACGGCGTGACGGTCGCCGACCTGCAGGATACGGTGGCCGCGGCCGTCGGGGGGCAGAAGGCGGGGACGCTGTTCCAGGGCGACCGGCGCTTCGACATCGTCGTGCGGCTGCCGGACGAGCTGCGCTCCGACATCGAGGCGATCAAGCGGCTGCCGATCGCGCTGCCCGCGCCGGCCGCGGGCGCCAGCGCGCCGCTCGCGCAGGCGCCGTACGTGCCGCTTGCCGAACTCGCGACGATCGAGGTCGCGCCGGGCCCGAACCAGATCAGCCGCGAGGACGGCAAGCGGCGCGTCGTCGTCAGCGCGAACGTGCGTGGCCGCGACGTCGGCTCGTTCGTCGCCGACGCGCGCGAGCAACTGCAGCAGGACGTGCGCGTGCCGGCCGGCTACTGGGTGTCGTGGGGCGGCCAGTTCGAGCAGTTGCAGAGTGCGAGCGAGCGGCTGAAGCTCGTCGTGCCGCTCGCGCTGTTCATGGTGTTCGTGCTGCTGTTCGTGATGTTCAACAACGTGAAGGACGGGCTGCTGGTGTTCACCGGCATTCCGTTCGCGCTGAGCGGCGGCGTGGTGTCGCTGTGGCTGCGCGGGATTCCGCTGTCGATCACAGCCGCGGTCGGCTTCATCGCGCTGTCGGGCGTCGCGGTGCTCAACGGGCTCGTGATGATCTCGTTCATCCGCAACCTGCGCGACGAAGGGATGCCGCTCGACGCGGCCGTGCGCGAAGGCGCGCTCACGCGGCTGCGGCCCGTGCTGATGACCGCGCTCGTCGCGTCGCTCGGCTTCCTGCCGATGGCGTTCGCGAGCGGCACCGGCGCCGAGGTGCAGCGCCCGCTCGCGACGGTCGTGATCGGCGGTATCCTGTCGTCCACGGCGCTGACGCTGCTGGTGCTGCCGGTGCTGTACCGCGTGAGCCATGCGGTGTCGTGGCGCGCGGTCTTGCGCGGCGGGTTCGGCGCGGGCGTGCTGCGGCGGCTGGGTTTCTTCAAGGGTAATGCGTGATGCGAATTCTGATTGTCGAGGATGAACCGAAAACGGGCGCCTATCTGCGCAAGGGCCTGACCGAAGCCGGCTATGTCGTCGACTGGGTGGAGGACGGCATCACGGGCCAGCACCAGGCCGAGACCGAGGAGTACGACCTGCTCGTGCTCGACGTGATGCTGCCGGGGCAGGACGGCTGGACGCTGCTGCAGAACCTGCGCCGCAGCAAGTCGACGCCCGTGCTGTTCCTCACCGCGCGCGACGACGTCGGCGATCGCGTGAAGGGGCTCGAACTCGGTGCCGATGATTACCTGGCCAAGCCTTTCGACTTCGTCGAACTCACCGCGCGCATCAAGTCGATCTTGCGGCGCGGCCAGCCGCGCGATTCGAACACGCTGCGCGTGGCCGATCTCGAACTCGACCTGACGCGCCGCAAGGCCATGCGGCAGCGCGACACGATCCTGCTGACCGCGAAGGAATTCGCGCTGCTGTGGCTGCTGATGCGTCGCGAAGGCGAGATCCTGCCGCGCGCGACGATCGCGTCGCAGGTGTGGGACATGAACTTCAACAGCGATACGAACGTCGTCGATTCCGCGATCCGGCGACTGCGCTCGAAGATCGACGACGCCTATGAACCGAAGCTGATCCACACCGTGCGCGGGATGGGCTACGTGCTCGAAGTGCGCAACGGCGCGGCGAAATGATCGCGCGCCTGCTGCCGCGCACGCTGCGCGGACGCCTGACCGCGCTGATCATCCTGTCGACGTCGGTGATCCTCGCATCGAGCGGCGTCGCGCTGTACGAGGCGTTGAGCAATCGCATCGAGACGACGGCGGCCGAGCAGATGGCCGGTATTTCGGCCGCGCTGGGCACGCACCTGGCGGAGGCGCGTTCGACGGCCGACGTCGCGCGCAACCCCGATATGTGGGTCGACCAGTTGCATGGGCATCCGAACATGGATCTGGCGATCTACGATGCGGCCGGCACGCGCATCGTCGGCACGCCGGGATTCCGGACCTACGCGCCGCTGCTGTCGACGGACGCGGGCCGCCTCCCGGTATTCGTCGCGCCGCCCGGCGTGCGGCACCAGTATCTGGTGATGACCGTGCCGCTTGCCGGCGCGGGCGCGCCCGTCGTGCGCGTCGCGGTGCAGTACGACCGCAGCGCCGACGTGCTGCTGCTGCGCACGCATGCCTATACGATCGTCGTGATCGAGGTGTTCGGCGTCGTCCTGGCGGCCGCGATCGCATACGGCATCGCCGCGCTCGGGCTGAGCCCGCTCCGGCGCTTCGCGGCGCGGGCCGAGCAGATGTCGACGAGCCGCCTGGCCCATCCGCTGCCGGAACTCGATACGTCCGGCGAGCTGAAGGAGCTGGAACATGCGTTCAACGGGATGCTTGCTCGCCTGGACGAATCGTTTACGCGGTTGAGCCAGTTCTCGTCGAATCTCGCGCACGACATGCGCACGCCGCTCACGAACCTGCAGGCGGCCGCGCAGGTCGTGCTGTCGCAGCCGCGCAGCGCGGACGAATACCGGAGCGTGATCGAGTCGAGCATTGACGAGTATCAGCGGCTGTCGAGGATGATCGAAGACATGCTGTTCCTCGCGCGCTCGGAGCAGGCCGGCACGTCGATCGACGTGCGGCGGCTCGATGCGGCCGAGGAAGCCTCGCGTGTCGCCGGCTATTACGAGCCGCTTGCGGAGGATGCGGGTGTGTCGGTGAAGGTCGACGGTTACGCATGGGTCGATGCGGATCTCACGCTGTACCAGCGCGCGTTGAGCAACCTGCTGTCCAATGCGCTGGCGTACGCGCCGCGCGGCAGCGTCGTGACGATCGATTGTTCGGAACAGGCCGGCGCGACGACGATCGCCGTATCGGATACGGGGCCGGGCATCGATGCGCAGCATGTCGCGCGGATTTTCGAGCGCTTCTATCGCGTCGATCCGTCGCGGCACAACTCGGCGTCGGGGACGGGCCTCGGCCTCGCGATCGTCCGGTCGATCATGAACAATCATGGCGGAGAATGCGGCGTCGACAGCGATCCGGGCCGGCGCACGACATTCTGGCTGCGCTTTCCGCAGCGGCCGCGGGTCGCGCCGAACACGGTGCCGGCGGCCCATGCTTGAGATCGCACGCCGGCACGGCCGCGCGTTCGCTGCGATACGGCAGCGCGCGGCACGCTGCCCGCGATCGCGCGGCAGCGCCCGCGCCTGACCGCCATCAGCGGGTCGCGAGGCTGTCGTGATTGTCGGCCTGCGGCGCCTTCTCGCCGGCATGTACCGAAAGCCCGTGAAGCTCCTTGTTGCGCGCGACGATCTCGCTGGCCGGCGGGTACTGCGTCTTGCTCGTCGGCACCACGCCATCGTGCTGCGCCTGCTTCAGTTCGTTGATGACTTCCGCGCGGGTCTTGCCCTGCGTTTGAGTTTGCGCGAACGCGGCTTGCGAGGCGATGCCGAGCGACAGCGTCGCGGTGACGAACAGGGCAGCGAGTTTGACCGTTTTCATTGAGTTCTCCTTGGTGGGGCCGCCGGGTGGCGATCCATGGACCCAGTATGCGAAAACAGCAGAGCGTGACCGTGATCGGCAGATGAAAAATCCGTCAGATTGCGTGGCGGCGTGTGCAACGTGCGGGCCAGGCCGACATGACGCAATCTTCATGTTCGGGTCATGCGTGCGATGAGCGGAGAGCGGAGCATGGCGCTTGCCGACGGCCGACGGTGTCGACGGCATGCGCACCGTTCGCCGCGCCGGCATGGAAGGCGGGCGGTCTCGTTTCGACTTTCGCTCCGGACCAGATCGTGGATCGCCTCGCCATTCGCCTGTCGTTGTTTGCCCTGCTGATTGCCCCGTTGGTCGCCGGTTGCGCTTCATCCCGTCCCGATACCGGAATTGCCGGATCGTCCGCACCGAAGGCCGCGCGCAATTCAGTGCCCACCGGCCTGATGCCTGGCGAGCAGATCGACTATGCGGGGCATCGCTGCGGCAATCCGAACTTCTACGTGAAGACCCATCCGTGCCTGTTCCCGAAGCGCAACGTCACACGTTGATCCGTCACACGTACGAAAAAAGGCCCGGCACACGCTGTGTCCGGGCCGAACGCGTAATCGTGCCGTGTGACAGCGATCCGCTTGCGTGGATTGCAACGGGCATCGCCCGTCGCGCATTCGATCGTAGCGACACGATCCATCGCGAACCTGATCGGAAGATGAAATTTTCGTCACGCGCAAGCCCGCGCGTTGCCGCTGCCCCGATCAGAAGCGATGGCGCAGCCCGAGATTGACGGTCCGTTGCGTGCGCGTGCCGTCGTAGCCGTAGGAGCCGGTCGACGCCTGCGCCGTCTGCGTGCCGCCGTCGAACGTGCGTTGCTCGACGTTCGCGCGTTGCCACGCGCCGACCGCATAGAGATCGGTGCGTGTCGATAGCACGTAGTCCGCGCCAGCCGACACCTGGTGATAGGTAGCGCTCGTATCGCCACGGGATTTCGTGTAGCTGTAGCCGACGCCGATGAGCTGGCTCGCGCTCGCCGGATAGTTGAAGATGCCGCTGTCATCCGCGCGTCATGTGTGCCGAAACATCCCGTTGATTTGATTCGCACTACGATTAATGGAGAAGCGCGCGATGACGAAATCGTCATCCCGTGTTCATGATCGCGCACCGACGCCGGATCAATCTTGGAACTCACGTTACCCATTCCGGACAAGGAGCCAATTTCATGAACATGCGACGACCCCTGATTTCGATCGCCATTGCCACGCTGTCGATCGCCGCTTTCTCGCAGTCGGTCACCGCGCAGTCCAGGACCCGGCAGGAAGTGCGCCAGGAACTGCTGCGCGCCCGCCACGACGGCGTGATCCCGAGTCCGAAGCACGACTATCCGCCGAGCCTGGCCACCATCGCCCGCAATCAGGAAATCCATCGCTCGACGGTGCATCGCGGCGAATCGGCGCCGGTCGTCGATGCGCATGACGACAGCTTCGCGGTGCGTTGATATTTTTGCGAGGAGGAGTGGACGATGCGCAACATGATGAAAGCGATCCTACTGGCCGCGTGCCTGACGACGACGGGCGCGATGGCGGCCGGCTGGCCGGAACGCGCGCTGTCGCATGCGCCGGAGCACGACATCGGCCGCCGCGCCAGCGAACGGATGCGCTGCGAGTTCGCGGCCGTGCCGGCGGGCGAGTGGAGCGCGACGTTCACGCGCGGGCAATGCGAAGTCGGGAACGGGCAGCTGACGTTGCTGCCCGCCGCTGCGGGCGCTGCGCCGGCACCGCTCGCCGAGCAGCGGATCGTGCTCCGCGAGGTCCGTACCGCGTCGCATCAGTCGCGCAAACTGAAGGAACAACTGCAACTGACCACGCGCGACGAAGTGATCGCGCTGAACGTGCTGACCGACGACGGCAGCCGCAAGTCGCGCGAACATGCGATCGACCTGTGGGCCGAATTGCGCAACGAGGGCGTGACGCCCGTCAACGGCACGCGCATCGTCGATACGTATCCGACGGCCGCGACGACCTGGTGACGTTCGCGCTTCAGCCGGCCTTCACCGAACCTTCGATCAGGAAGAACACGATGAAGCCGATGAAGAATGCGGCGGTTGCAAATGGCGTCTCCGGCACTTCGTGTGCTTCGACCAGCAGTTCCTCGGTGACGAGGTAGAGCAGCGCGACCGTGCCGAGCCCGAGCAGCGCCGCGTAGAGATTCGCCGGCAGCCCCGCGAACGCCGCATTGCCGGCGACGGCAGCGATACTCAGCAGCGCGGCCAGCGCAACGGGCACGACGATCGCGAGCAAGCGGCCGACGCCTGCCGACGCCAGCGCCGCACTGACCGACAGCGCGAGGAACAGCACTTCGAGCGTCAGCGCGATTGTCAGGATGATGCCGCTTTCGTCGCTCGCGGAGAACGCGATGCCTAGCACGAGACCGTCGACGACGAGATCGATCGCGGTGATGAGGATCAGGCTGACCGGTAGCCGCGCGTCCTCGAAGCGCGTTTCGACCGCGCCGGACAGCGCACGTATCGCGAGCATTAGCGCGAGGCCGAACACGAAGCCGACGACGACCGGAAACAGCGCGTGCGCGCGATCCTGCGGCAGCAACTCGAGCGCCGCCGCCGCGAACACGATGCCGCCGGTGAAATGCTGGATGACGCTCGACGTTTTCGGGCCCGGTGCGCGCCATGCGGCGGCGAGGGCGCCGAAGCAGGCCGCCAGCAGCGGCGGGAGCGTGAGCAGCGCGAGCTTCGCGGTCGGTGTCATGTGGCCTCGACAGTGGAGCGCGCCGCAGCGGGCGCTGCAGCGCACGACGGTTTCGTGCCGGGCGTCGCCCCGGCATCAACCGGGGATTGAACACCTTGAAGCCGCTTCAAGGTCAAGACATTTGAAGCGGGCGTGTCGGCACGCCCGCGTCGGGTCACAGCTGCGCGAGCGCCTGGTCGAGATCGGCGAGCAGGTCGTCGATGTGCTCGATGCCGATCGACAGCCGCACCGTTTCCTCCTTCACGCCGGCCTTCGCGAGTTCGGCCGGCGAGAGCTGGCGGTGCGTCGTCGAGGCCGGATGCGTGGCGAGCGATTTCGTGTCGCCGATGTTGACGAGCCGCGTGAACAGCTTCAGCGCGTCCTGGAACTTCGCGCCGCCGTCGCGGCCGCCCTTCACGCCGAACGTCAGGATGCCGGGCGCACGGCCCGACAGGTAGCGCGCGACGAGCGGATGATCCGGGTGATCGGGCAGCCCCGCGTAGTTCACCCACTCGACGTGTTCGTGGCGCGCGAGATGCTGCGCGATCTTCAGCGCGTTGTCGCTGATGCGCTCGACGCGCAGCGCGAGCGTCTCGATGCCCTGCAGGATCTGGAACGCGTTGAACGGCGAGATCGCTGCGCCCATGTTGCGCAGCGGCACGACCCGCGCGCGCCCGATATAGGCGGCCGGCCCGAACGCTTCCGTGTACACGACGCCGTGATAGCTGACGTCGGGCTCGTTGAGCCGCTTGAAGCGGTCCGCGTGCTGCGCCCACGGGAACTTGCCCGAATCGACGATCGCGCCGCCGAGGCTCGTGCCGTGGCCGCCGAGATACTTCGTCAGCGAGTGCACGACGATGTCCGCACCGTGTTCGAACGGGCGCAGCAGGTACGGCGACGGCACCGTGTTGTCGACGATCAGCGGGATCCCGTGGCGATGCGCGACTTCCGCGAGCGCGGCGATATCGGTCACGTTGCCGAGCGGGTTGCCGACCGATTCCGCGAAGATCGCCTTCGTGCGCGCGTCGATCAGCGGCTCGAACGACGCCGGGTCGCGCGGATCGGCGAAGCGCGTCGTGATGCCGTATTGCGGCAGCGTATGCGCGAACAGGTTGTAGGTGCCGCCGTACAGCGAACTGGCGGACACGATGTTGTCGCCGGCTTCGGCGATCGTCTGGATCGCGTACGTGACGGCAGCCTGGCCCGACGCCAGCGCGAGCGCGCCGATGCCGCCCTCGAGCGCGGCGATCCGCTGCTCGAGCACGTCCGTCGTCGGGTTCATGATTCGCGTGTAGATGTTGCCCTGGACCTTCAGGTCGAACAGGTCCGCGCCGTGCTGCGTGTCGTCGAATGCGTACGCAACGGTCTGGTAGATCGGCACCGCGACCGCGCGCGTGGTCGGGTCGGGGCGATAGCCGCCGTGCACGGCGATGGTTTCGAGGCGCCAGTTCGAAGAGGCCTGATCGGTCATGGGTGCTCCGTCTGTTGTTGTCGTGGTCGAGCGATTATAGGAGCAGGTGCGCGGTTGCCCTTAGAACGAATGGTTGGTTGCTTATGGGGCCGTCGCGCATAGAATGCGTTTTTCCGCAGACGAAGGGTGCGCGATGGATCAGGATCAGTGGAACAGGGTGGATGCGTATTTCTCCGCGACGCTCGTGCCGTCCGACGACGTGCTCGACGCCGCGCTTGCGGCCAGCGACGCGGCCGGGCTGCCCGCGATCAACGTCGCGCCGAACCAGGGCAAGCTGCTGCAACTGCTCGCGACGATTCGGGGCGCACGGCGCATCCTCGAAGTCGGCACGCTCGGCGGCTACAGCACGATCTGGCTCGCGCGCGCGTTGCCGCCGGGCGGCACGCTCGTGACGCTCGAACTGAACCCCGATCACGCGAAGGTCGCGACGCGGAACATCGCGCGCGCCGGGTTCGCGGACGTGGTGTCGGTGATCGTCGGCAGCGCGAAAGACAGCCTCGCGCGGCTCGTCGATGCGGGCGAGGCGCCGTTCGACTTCATCTTCATCGATGCGGACAAGGACAACAACGCCGTGTATCTCGACGCGGCGTTGAAGCTGTCGCGGCCGGGCACGGTGATCGTCGTCGACAATGTGGTGCGCGGCGGGCGCGTGGCCGATCCGGACAATCGCGAGCCCGATGCGGTCGGCGTGAGGGAAGGGTTCGCGCGTCTCGTGGCCGAGCCGAAGCTCACGACGACGGCCGTGCAGACGGTCGGGCAGAAGGGCTGGGACGGGTTCTCGATTTCGATCGTCGGCGAGTGAGGTGACGGCGGCGCGCGTGTGCGGCGCGCACATTGCTCACCGGCCACGGCCGGGCGCGTCCCGATGCGGAAACGGCGCGATGCCTGCGGGCATCGCGCCGTTCGTTTTTCACCGACCGTCGACCACGTCGCGCAGGAACCTGTCGAGCATCGCGACGTCGCCCCACGGTCGCTTGTATTCGCGATCGTGTTCGGCATCCGCGAGCATCGTCTCGACGAGCGCGTGGATCGCGGGTCGGCGTGGCCCGTATTCGCTTTCGTTCGCGCTCATCTTCAACGCGAGCAACGCATCGAGTTCCGCGCGCACCGCTGGTTCGTGCACGGTGCCTTCGACGAGCGCCGCGAAGCGCATCGGCGGCATGCCGAGCCCCATGTCGATCCAGCGCACCGCGAGCAGCGGCCGAAGCACGTACAGGTACTTCTTGTAACGCACCGTGTCGCCTTGCAGGTAGCCGCGAAAGTTCTTCTTCGCCATCGCGAGGTAGTGATGGCGCCCGCGCACCGGCGAGAAGAACGCCGACGCCAGCGACCTGAGCCGCGGCGCCCAGCGCGCGTCTTCGCGATACACGACAGGCGAGTCGAGCCATTCGAGCAGCGTCGGGTTCGACCGGCGCAGCAGTTGCAGCGCCTTGCGCAACTCCCAGCCGCTTACGTCGAGCTCGTCGTCGAGTGGCCGCTCGATCACGTCGCGTTGCGGTTCGACACTCAGGTACCAGTCGCGCCGGTGCACGTACACGAAGCGCACGTCGTAATCGCTATCCGGCGATGCGAAGCCCCAGCCGCGGCTGCCCGATTCGCATGCGAACAGCACGCTCACGTCGTGGCGGCGCTCGACTTCCGCGAGTTCCGCCATCACGCGCGCACGCACGGCCGGGTCGACCGGATGTGCGCTGCGCACGGTTGTCATTGCCTTTTCCGTTTTCATTCTTGTCGTTTCCCTTTCATTGCGCGCGGCCGCCCGGCCTTCGGCCGCGCGCCGCGCTATCCTTTCACGCACACCACCTGGCGCAGCGTGTGCACCACTTCGACGAGGCTGCGCTGTGCCGCCATCACCGCATCGATGTCCTTGTAGGCCATCGGAATCTCGTCGACGACACCCGCGTCCTTCCGGCATTCGACGCCGCGCGTCGCTCTCACCTGGTCGTCGACCGTGAAGCGGCGCTTCGCCTCGGTCCGGCTCATCGAGCGTCCGGCGCCGTGGCTGCACGAACAGAAGCTCTCCGGATTGCCGAGCCCGCGCACGATGAAGCTCTTCGCCCCCATCGAGCCCGGAATGATCCCGAGCTGCCCCTTCTGCGCGGACACCGCGCCCTTGCGGGTCACGAGCACGTCCTCGCCGAAGTGGCGCTCGCGCTGCACGTAGTTGTGGTGGCAGTTCACCGCGTGCGCGTCGACCGCGAACGGTTTCGCGATCACGCCGCGGGCCGCACCGATCACCGCGTCCATCATCGCCTGCCGGTTGCGGCGCGCGTAATCCTGCGCCCAGCCGACCGCTTCGACGTAATCGTCGAAGTGGCGGCTGCCCTCGGTGAAATACGCGAGGTTGCGATCCGGCAGGTTCGCGATGTGCTGCCGCATGTCGGCCTGCGCGAGCTCGATGAACAGGCTGCCGATCGCGTTGCCGACGCCGCGCGAGCCGCTGTGCAGCATGAACCACACGCGATCGGCTTCGTCGATGCACACCTCGATGAAGTGATTGCCCGTGCCGAGCGTGCCCAGATGCGCATAGTGGTTCGTCTTCTCCAGCTTCGGATACTTGTCGACGATCCGCTGAAAGCCCGGCAGCAGCGACTTCCACGACTCGGTCACGGCGGCCGGCGTGCGATCGCCCCATGCACCCGGATCGCGGCGCCCCGGCACGCGGCCGTGCGGCACCGCGCGTTCGATCGCGCTGCGCAGCCCGCCGAGCGAGTCGGGCAGGTCGGACGCCGTGAGCGTCGTGCGCGCGGCCATCATCCCGCATCCGATGTCGACGCCGACCGCGGCCGGAATGATCGCGCCTTTCGTCGGGATCACGCTGCCGATCGTCGAGCCCTTGCCGAGGTGGACGTCCGGCATCACCGCGACGTGCCTGAAGATGAACGGCATCTGCGCGGTGTTGCGCAATTGCGCGCGCGCGTCGTCCTCGACCGCGACGCCTTGCGTCCACATCTTCACCGGCTTGCCGTTCGCCAGTTCCATCACCTGATAATCCATGTCAGTCATTTGCATCACCTGATTCATTCGTGCGGCGCGGCACCCATGCGCCGCGCCGTTTGCTTCGAGCATCACGCGCCCTTGATGCTGACGAGTCCGTTCAGCACCTGGTCGAGGCCGCCGAACACCGAGATGCGGTCGATCCGTTCCGCGACGCGCTCGAGCGTTTCCAGCTCCTTGAGCCGCAGCGCGGTCGGGTTCTCTTCCATCACCTTCGCGGTGTTCAGCAGCGAACGCGTCGCCGCCGTTTCCTCACGGCGTCGGATCACGTTCGCCTGCGCGGCCTTTTCGGCCTCGACCACCTGCGCGAGGATCGTCTTCATGTCGCCCGGCAGCACGATATCCTTCACGCCGACGCTGCGCACGTCCACGCCCGATTGCTCGAGCCGCGGGCGCACCTGGGCAATCACGATGTCGTCGATCGCCTGCTTGTCCTCCAGCAGCTCGTCGAGCGAGCGCGTGCCGACCGCCGCGCGCAGCGCGAACTGCAGTTCGCGATACAGATGTTCGACCGGCTTCTGCAACTGGCCGAACGCATGCAGCACGTCCGCATAGCGCCACGTTGCCGACAGGTTCAGCCGCAGCGCGACCTTGTCGCGCGTCAGGATTTCCTGGCCGGCGACTTCGAGCGCCTGCAGGCGCAGGTCGACGAGCTCGACCGCGACATCGCGGTTGAAGCGCCAGAACGCTGCGACACCCGCATCCAGCAGCCGCTCGATCTTGCCGTCGATCTTCAGCACACCGACGTGATACGCCGGCACTTGCGCCAGCAGCACGCCCGTCAGGCCCGCCACGCCGCGAGCACGCAGCGCCGGTTGCGCGATGCGCTTCGCGAGCGCGGCCGGCAGCATGCTGTCCTGCGCGAGGTCGACGCGCTCCAGCCGATGGGCGATGAGGCCGCGCCAGTACAGCCGGCGCGTGCCGGGCGGCAGGATCTCGACGAGCACGTCGTCTTCGTAACGCAGCCCCGCTTCGTCGTCGGCCAGATCCATCGCGACGAAGTGTTGCGCGAGCACGTCCTGTGCGTCGTGACGCAGGTAGTCGGCCAATGCCGCGTCGGCGAGCGGCGCGTCGAGACGCGCGGTCTGCACCGACAGACGCTTGAACGGATCGAAGGCCTTGAACACGCCCGGTTCCAGCACCTTCACGAAATCGCCCTCATTCATCAGCAGCGCGCGTTCGTTCTTTTTCACCACATGACGCTTCCACATATTCTTGTCCTTTTCTTCAATGGCCGCCGGGCGACACGCATCGCACGGATCGGGGTGCGACGCGATCGGGCGGGCGGCGCGTGGGTCCGGCGCGGCTGCACGCGGCGACGCATCCTGCATCGCGTCGTCGAGCGCATTCGCGCGGGCCGTCCGGCCGCCCGGCCGATCGCGCGGAACCGCAACCGGTCCGACGCGCGGCGGGCCTGTCGGCCCGCACCGGCGGGTACTGCTTCTATCGACAGACCGTCCTTGCGGACGGGGTTCGGACGGGATTCGAACCCGCCACACACCGGCTCGCGCCGGCTGCTCCACCTGAATGAGCTTCCGAACAGTGGGCGCTCCGGGATTCGAACCCGGACAAGGCTGCCTCGCGCGCCCCTTTGCCTTCATCTGTCCATGGCGGCATGCGCTGCCGCGACGAACCAGGTTCGGCGGCGGCGCACCAGCAGGGCTTTGTGAACCCTGGCTCGCGGGCCAGCGGGACATCCGGCGTCTTCTATTTAGCGAGGAGCGTGCCAGCGGGCGGGGCAGGCCGCGGGGAAGGCGATCAAGCCTTTGAAGAGAAAGGACAATTCATGATTTCCGATGATTGCGGAGGGAAGGCCGCCGTATCGCGTCGCCGCTGAGTTCCGATACAATCGGATCGTTTTTTATCCCATGAGATAAACATGCGCAAGACCGTCGCCATCGGCTTTCTCGGCACCGTGCTCGACCAGGGCGGCCGTGCGCCGCGCCGCTACCGCAAGTGGCGGCCGACGGTGTCGCTCTGCATGCAGCCGGACTTCGCGATCGACCGACTCGAGTTGCTGCATCCGCCTGGCTACGCGCGCCTCGCCAATCAGGTGCGCGACGATCTTGCGAACCTGTCGCCGCATACCGAGGTGCGGCTCACGCCGGTCACGATCCACGACCCGTGGGATTTCGAGGAGGTCTACGCGACGCTGCACGACTTTGCGCGCGCCTATCCGTTCGACCTCGACCGCGAGGACTACCTGGTGCACATCACGACCGGCACGCACGTCGCGCAGATCTGCTGGTTCCTGCTGGCGGAAGCGCGCTACCTGCCCGCGCGCCTCGTGCAGACGGGGCCGCCGAAGCAGACCGACGAGGGGCCGAGCGGGCCGGGCACGGTGTCGGTGATCGATCTCGACCTGTCGCGCTACAACCGCATCGCACAGCGCTTCACGCGCGAGCGCGACGAGACGGTGTCGTTCCTGAAAGCGGGCATCGCGACGCGCAACGCGCGCTTCAACGCGCTGATCGAGCAACTGGAGCGCGTGGCCGTGCGCTCACGCGCGCCGATGCTGCTCGTCGGTCCGACGGGTGCCGGCAAGTCGTTTCTCGCGAAACGCGTGTACGAACTGAAGCGCGGCCGCCATCGGCTCGCGGGGCCGTTCATCGAGATCAACTGCGCGACGCTGCGCGGCGACGCGGCGATGTCGACGCTGTTCGGTCACGTGAAGGGCGCGTTCACCGGCGCGCAGTCCGCACGTGCGGGCTTGCTGCGCGCGGCGGACGGCGGCCTGCTGTTTCTCGACGAAATCGGCGAACTCGGGCTCGACGAGCAGGCGATGCTGCTGAAGGCGATCGAGGAGAAGCGCTTCCTGCCGGTCGGCGCGGACGTCGAGGTGGCCAGCGATTTCGAGCTGATCGCCGGCACGCACCGCGATTTGCGGCAGATGGTGGCGGCCGGCACGTTCCGCGAGGATCTGTATGCGCGGATCAATCTGTGGACGTACGACTTGCCGGGGTTGGCGCAACGGCGCGAGGACATCGAGCCGAACCTCGAATTCGAGCTCGATCGCTTCGGCCGCGAGCAGGGCGAGCAGGTGCGGTTCAACGTGGAAGCGAAGCGGCGCTATCTCGCGTTCGCGGCATCGCCGCGCGCGGCATGGGCCGGCAACTTCCGCGAGTTGTCCGCATCGGTCACGCGGATGGCGACGCTCGCCGATGCGGGGCGGATTACCGAGACGATTGCCGAGCAGGAGGTCGAGCGACTGACGCGCACGTGGTCGCAGCCGGGCGGCGCAAGTGCGTCGGACGGATGCGTCTACGCGGTATTCGGCGCGCGTGCGGCGGAACTCGACCTGTTCGACCGCGCGCAGCTCGAACGCGTGCTCGACGTGTGCCGTGCATCGGCGAGCTTGTCGGAGGCCGGCCGCGCGCTGTTCGCGGTGTCGCGGCAGAACAAGAAGCAGCCGAACGACGCGGACCGGTTGCGCAAGTATCTGGCGCGGTTCGGGCTCGATTGGGACGGCGTGCGGGACGCGCTGGGCGCGAGGTAGTCAGGCGGGCGCCGCATTCAACCGCTCACGCGCGGCAGGCCGTCGAGATCGCACGCGAGCCAGCCGGCCGCGCCGGCGCGCACGTCAGCGCTGCTGAACCGCGACGCGCAGCCCGAGCGCGATGAAGATCGAGCCGATGATCTTCCCCTGCCAGCGCGTGAGCCACGCAAGCCGCTTCACGAGGCGGCCGAGCGGGCGGATCGAGCACGCGATCAGCGTCGTGTAGAGCGAGCTGAGCACGACGAAGATCAGCCCGAGCACCGCGAACTGCACGAACGTCGAGCCGCGTTCCGGATGCACGAACTGCGGCATGAACGCGAGGAAGAACAGCGCGGTCTTCGGGTTCAGGACTTCGGCGGGAATCGCCTGCAGGTACGCCTTCAGCGGCGTGACGGGCGACACCTTCGGCAGCGACGGATCGGACGGCCTGTCGAGCAGCGCGCGCACGCCGAGGTAGATCAGGTACGCGGCGCCGACCAGCTTCACGACGTTGAACGCGAGCGCCGACGTCATCAGCAGCGCCGACAGCCCGACCGCCGCGAACAGCGTATGCACGAAGTCGCCGCTCGCGACGCCGAGCCCGGTCAGGATGCCGGTCTTGCGGCCGCCCTGCACGGTGCGGCTCAGCACGAGCAGCACGGCGGGGCCGGGAATCAGGAACAGACCCAGTACGACGGCGGTGAAGGTGGTCAGCGTGGTCAGGTCGAACATGGCGGCTCCGGCAAGGTTGGCGCAGCGGCGAGGGATGATGCGGCGGCGCAAATTTCCCGATCATTCAGTGGTCGATTCGCCAGAATATCAGCGTTTCCGGCACCCATGCCCGCTCCGCCCACCGCCCGTCACCCGTCACCCGCCAAGCTCCTCCGCCAGAAAATCCACAAAGGCCCGTATCCGCGCGGACATCTGATGCCGCTGCGCATACACCGCATAAATATCCGCGCTCGGGGTCTCGTAGTCCGGCAGCACGACGACGAGACGCCCGTCGGCCAGATAGTCGCGGATATCCCACTCGGCGCGCATCAGGATCCCGTGTCCGTCGAGCGCCCACTTCACCGCGATCTCGCCGTCGTTCGTCGTCAGGTTGCCGTTGATCCGCACGGCTTCCGTGTTGCGCGCCGCGCCGCGTCCGCTCGTCAGCCGCCAGACCCCGTAGCCTTCGTCGCCCTGCCGGATGCCGATGCAGTTGTGCCGCGTCAGCTCGTGCGGCGTGCCCGGTGTCCCGTGTCGCGCGATGTACGCGGGCGCCGCGCACAGCAGCCGCCGGTTCGGCGCGAGCCGCCGCGCGACGACGCGCGTATCGGGCGGCTCGCCGAACCGGATGCACACGTCGAACGCGTCGTCGGTGAGCGGCGGCGGCATCACCGACAACTGCAGCTGCACCGACACCTCCGGATAGCGCGCGACGAAGCGCGAGATCGCCGGGCCGACGTGGCTGCGTCCGAAGCCGAGCGTCGCGTTCACGCGCAGCAGCCCCTTCGGCCGCTGCTTCGCGCTGCCGAGCAGTTCGCCCAGCTCGTCCATCTGATCGAGGATCCGGCGCGCGTAGTCGAGATACACGTCGCCCTCGGGGGTCAGCATCATGCGCCGCGTCGTGCGGTTGACGAGCGTCACGCCCGCGCGCCGTTCCATCTGCGTGAGCCGCTTGCTGACGGCGGCCGCCGTCAATCCGAGTTCGCGCGCGGCCGCGCTCAGGCTGCCCGACGCGGCCAGCGTCGAGAAGAAGGCGAGATCGGCCGGCTGGACGGTATCCGTCATGACGGGATTCGTGAATTGAAGTTAAAGATGCTTTGAGTCTAGCACCGGTTCACGCACTTCCAGTTGGGTAAAGTGCGTTCACGCTCACGATCAATCGAGGATGTTGGCATGAAGACCTACCGTATCGCGACCATTCCCGGCGACGGCATCGGCAAGGAAGTGGTGCCGGCCGGCAAGCAGGTGCTGGAAGCGCTGGCTCGCGGCAGCGACCGCTTTGCGTTCGAGTTCGAGGATTTCGACTGGGGCGCCGATTACTACCGCCGGCACGGCGTGATGATGCCGGCCGACGGCCTCGATGCGCTGCGCGGCAAGGACGCGATCCTGTTCGGCTCGGCGGGCGACCCCGACGTGCCCGATCACGTGACGCTGTGGGGCCTGCGCCTGAAGATCTGCCAGGGCTTCGACCAGTACGCGAACGTGCGCCCGACGCGCATCCTGCCCGGCATCGATGCGCCGCTGAAGCGCTGCGGGCCGGACGACCTGAACTGGGTGATCGTGCGCGAGAACTCGGAAGGCGAATACGCGGGCGTCGGCGGCCGCGTGCATCAGGGGCATCCGATCGAGGCCGCGACCGACGTGTCGATCCTCACGCGTGCCGGCGTCGAACGCATCATGCGCTTCGCATTCCGGCTTGCGCAGTCGCGTCCGCGCAAGCTGCTGACCGTCATCACGAAGAGCAACGCGCAGCGTCACGCGATGGTGATGTGGGACGAGATCGCGAAGCAGGTCGCGCAGGAATTCCCCGACGTCACGTGGGACAAGGAACTCGTCGATGCCGCGACCGCGCGCATGGTGAACCGCCCGGCGTCGCTCGACACGATCGTCGCGACCAACCTGCACGCCGACATCCTCAGCGATCTCGCCGCCGCGCTGGCCGGGAGCCTCGGCATCGCGCCGACCGGCAACATCGATCCCGAGCGTCGCTATCCGTCGATGTTCGAGCCGATCCACGGCTCCGCGTTCGACATCATGGGCAAGGGCCTCGCGAATCCGGTCGGCACGTTCTGGTCGGTCGTGATGCTGCTCGAGCATCTCGGCGAAACGGAAGCCGCGGCGCGCGTGATGCAGGCGATCGAGGCGGTGACGGCCGATCCGTCGCTGCATACGCGCGATCTCGGCGGCAGCGCGACGACCGCGCAGGTGACGGCGGCCGTCTGCGAGCGCGTCGCGCACGCGGTGGTCGCAGCCTGACGGCAGCACGGACTGCGCCGGCAGCGCGCGTGCGCAGCCGGCTGCCTTCCGTTCGCCGCTCACCGGATTTTCCTGCCCGCGACTCGCGCATTCGACGTGAGCCGGGCGCCGGCGCACACGATTCGTCGTGACGCCGGCAAGCACCCACGGGGCTCGTGCGGACAGCGCGCGGCCCGACCTCGAAGGAGGAGACACATGCAAGCGGATCTGGAAACCCGCGTCGCGCGGAAACTGATGTGGCGCATCATTCCGTTCGTGATGCTGCTTTACTTCGTCAGCTTTCTCGATCGCGTCAACGTCGGCTTCGCGGCGATGACGATGAACAAGGCGATCGGCCTGTCGCCGACTGCGTTCGGACTCGGCGGCGGCCTGTTCTTCATCGGCTACTTTCTCTTCGAAGTGCCGAGCAACCTGATTCTCCATCGTGTCGGCGCCCGCATCTGGATCGCGCGCGTGATGATCACGTGGGGCATCGTGTCGGCGGTGTCCGCGTTCGCGGCCGGGCCGACGAGCTTCTACGTGCTGCGCTTCCTGCTCGGCGTTGCGGAAGCCGGTTTCTTTCCCGGCATCATCCTGTACCTGAGCCTGTGGTTTCCCGCGAAGCAGCGCGCAGTGGCCGCCGCGTGGTTCATGGCGGCCGCGCCGATCTCGACCGCGATCGGCTCGCCGCTGTCGGGCGCGATCATGCAGATGCCACCGATGTTCGGCCTCGCCGACTGGCAGATGCTCTACATCGTCGAGGCGCTGCCCGCGGTCGCGCTCGGCTTCGTCGTGCTGAAGTGCCTGACCGATGCGCCGTCGAAGGCCGCGTGGCTGCAGCCGGACGAGCGCGACTGGCTGATCGCGAAGCTGAAGTCCGAGGCCGACGCGCGGCACACGCATGCCGGACACACGGCCGGCGCGTGGCAGGCGCTGCGCGACCCGCGCGTGCTGGCGCTCGCGCTGATCTACTTCGGCACGTCGGCGGGCCTCTATACGCTCGGCCTGTGGGCGCCGCTGATGGTCAAGCAGTTCGGCTTCACCGCGTTGCAGACGGGCTTGCTGACCGGCATCCCGAGCATTGCCGCGGTCGTCGCGATGATCGGATGGGCACGACATTCGGATCGCACCGGCGAGCGCACCTGGCACGTCGTGATTCCGTGCGTGCTTGCCTGTATCGGCTTCGTGTTCGCGGGTCAGGCGAACACCGCGCTCCTGACCGTGCTCGCGCTGGTCGTCGTCAACATCGGGATCAGCGCCGCGAAGGCGCCGCTGTGGGCGATGCCGAGCGCGTTCCTGTCAGGCGCCGGCGCGGCCGCGGGGATCGCGATGATCAACTCGATCGGCAACCTCGGCGGGTTCGTCGGGCCATTCGCGATCGGCTGGCTCAAGCAGTTGACGGGCGGGTATGCGGCCGGGCTGTACCTGGTGGCGGGCACGCTCGCGGTGTCGGCGGTCGTCACGCTGCTGCTGAGTCGCAAGGGGGCGCGCGAGCAGGTTGTGTCGGGGGTGCGGCAGCATCATTGAGCGCGCGCATGCGAGCCGCGGCGAGTGCGCGAAAGCCGTGCGGCCGCTGATACACTCGGGCACACGGGCCGGCATTCACGCCGCGCCCGATATGGAGACGACGAGCCGCATGGAACCCATCACCGACGCATTCGCGCGGCACTTCGCGCAGGAATGGATCGACGCATGGAACGCGCACGATCTCGACCGCATCCTGTCGCACTACGATGACGCCTTCGTCATGCATTCGCCGATGATCGTGCGGATCGCGGGCGAGCCGAGCGGATGCCTGCATGGCAAGGCGGCTGTGCGCGTGTACTGGGCGAAGGCGCTGCAACTCATTCCGGACCTGCGTTTCGAGTTCATTGCGGTGCTGGCGGGCGTGGACAGCGTCGCCATTCACTATCGCGGCGCAAACGGACGCGGCGCGGTCGAGGTGTTCCGCTTCGGAGCCGGCAATCGCGTGAACGAGGCATTCGCCCACTACGCGGCGTGAGGCGGTGGTCGCGAATCGTTCGCCGGGGCGTTGCCGCTATGCGTGCGACGCGCGGACGCGTTGCGCAATCTCTCGCGCGCATGCATTCACCGATGCCTTCGACGTATCGATCACGCAATCGCTGAATGCGCGCGCCGCATACCCTTCCCGATACATCTCGGCGATACGTTGCCGCTCCCATTCCGTCAGCACCCGCGTGCCGCGATCCGACGCCGCGATCGCCTCGGGCGGCGCGAGCGTGACGACGATCAACCGTGCATCGCGCGCATCGCAGGCCGCGCGCAGCCGTGCGAATTCGGCTTCGCCGATCGGATAGGCGATCACCAGATGACGTTCTCCGGCCTGCGCGATCTGCGTGACGAGGCGCTCCAGCGCGATCGCCCACTGCACTTCGAACGGTGCGTCTTCGGGGGCAGCGTGATCGTCGCCGTCGATGAAGCGCGCATCCGGCAGCACGCGGGCGAGCGCGCGACCGATCGTCGTCTTGCCGCTGTTGATCGGGCCGTTCAGGTGAATGACGGTGAGAGGCGGGTTTGCTCGAGGAATCATGAAGGCGTGCTGGATCGGAACGCCTGCATTGTGCCTCGACATGCAATCTGTTTGTAATGCCGAAGCGATTAGAAAAATTATTCGACGAAGCGCCCTAAAGAAACCTTGACCCCCGCCGTTACCCTTTCTCGGTAGCTCACCAACGTATCACTCGAGCCGCACGACAATTGCCGGGCGGCGCTGCGCGCGTCCGATTACAGCTTCGACGCCTACGGTCAGGTCATCAAACAATAAGCATACGGCCGACTCGCGCGCAGCACCTTCACGCGCCACGTGCGACGGCTCGGCGAAAACGTTCCGTCAACAACAAAAAGCCACTCACTGCATGAAGAACTCATCCAAAGCCACCCTGTTCGGTTGCGGCCTGCTCGTGACGCTGCTGTCCGGCTGCGTCACGTTGCCGAACACCGACATGAAGCCCGAAGCACGTCAGAAGCTGCATTCGATCGCGATCCTCGAAGTCAACGAGCCGAAGCGTGTCGCGGTCGTCAATATCGGCGGCGCGGCGGGCGGGTTCGGCCTGATCGGCGCGCTCGCGCAAAGCGCCGTCAACGCGAGCCATACGAGCACCTATACGGATCACGTGGCGGCCGGCAAGATCGTGTTCGCGCCGGACATCGTGGACGGCGTCACGGGCCGCCTTACCAGCAACGGCTATCAGGTCGTGAAGCTGGACGGTCAGAAAGCGAAGCTCGCCGACGACGGCAAGTCGGACGACTACTCCGCGATCCAGACCGACGCGGATGCCATCATGAACGTATGGTTCACGTCGTTCGGCTATATCTCGCCGCCCAACCAGCCCGATTACATTCCGTGGGTGGTCGTCCGCGCGCGCATTCTCGACGCGAAGACGAAGCAGGACATCTATTTCAAGACGTTCGCGTGCGGCTACGACATCAAGTCGAACAGCGTCCACATCGACAGCGATTTCGCCTATACGTACGGCAGCTTCAGCGATCTCGAGAAGAATTTCGACAAGTCGGTGGAAGGGATCAAGTCGTGCGAGAAGTCGGTCGCGGACACGATCGGTCAGGATCTGGCACGCACGCCGGCGGCTGCGGCTGCGACGACGACTGCGGTTGCGACGACTGCGACTGCGACCGGGACGGCCACGGCATCGAAATGATCCTGATGCGACTGCAGGATCGTCGTGATGCGCGTTCCGAATCCGGCAGTGCCTGAAGAAAGGCGGGAGGGGAGTGCTGCATGCGGCCGGGCGGTTCTTACGCCGCCCGGCCGCTCGCGAAAACGGCTTGCTTACTCGCCGCTATCGCCCTTGATCTGCGGCAACGCCGACGATTCACCCGGCGTGAGCAAACCGACCTGCGTATAAACGCGCAGCTTGTCGCGCGTATCGGTGATGTCGAGGTTGCGCATCGTCAGCTGGCCGATCCGGTCGCGCGGCGAGAACGTCGACGCCACCTTCTCCATCGACAGGCGTTCCGGCTGATACGTGAGGTTCGGCGACTTCGTGCTCAGGATCGAGTAGTCGTTGCCGCGGCGCAGTTCGATCTTCACTTCGCCGGTGATCGCGCGCGCGACCCAGCGCTGCGCCGTTTCGCGCAGCATGATCGCCTGCGGGTCGAACCAGCGGCCCTGGTACAGCAGGCGGCCGAGACGGCGGCCGTTCTCGCGATACTGCTCGATCGTGTCTTCGTTGTGGATGCCGGTGACGAGACGCTCGTACGCGATGTACAGCAGCGCGAGGCCCGGGGCTTCATAGATGCCGCGGCTCTTCGCCTCGATGATGCGGTTCTCGATCTGGTCGCTCATGCCGAGGCCGTGGCGGCCGCCGATGCGGTTCGCTTCCAGCAGCAGTTCGACCGGGTCCTTGAACTCGACGCCGTTCAGCGCGACCGGCTGGCCTGCTTCGAAGCGCACCGTCACTTCCTCGGCGGCGATCTTCACGTCGTCGCGCCAGAACGCGACACCCATGATCGGGTTCACGATCTTGATGCCGCTCTCGAGGCTTTCCAGATCCTTCGCCTCGTGCGTCGCGCCGAGCAGGTTCGAGTCGGTCGAATACGCCTTCTCGGCCGACATCTTGTACGCGAAGCCGGCCTGGTTCATGAATTCGGACATTTCGGCGCGGCCGCCGAGTTCGTCGATGAACGTCTGGTCGAGCCACGGCTTGTAGATCTTCAGATCCGGGTTCACGAGCAGGCCGTAGCGGTAGAAGCGCTCGATGTCGTTGCCCTTGTACGTGCTGCCGTCACCCCAGATGTTGACGCCGTCTTCCTTCATCGCGGCGACGAGCATCGTGCCCGTCACGGCGCGGCCGATCGGCGTCGTGTTGAAGTACGTGACGCCGGCCGTCGTGATGTGGAACGCGCCGCTTTGCAGCGCGGCAATGCCTTCGGCGACGAGCTGCGCACGGCAGTCGATCAGGCGGGCGCCGGCTGCGCCGTATTCGATCGCGCGTTTCGGGATCGCGTCGTAATCGTCTTCGTCGGGCTGGCCGAGGTTCGCCGTATATGCGTACGGGACGGCGCCCTTCAGTTTCATCCAGTGCAGCGCGGCGCTGGTGTCCAGGCCGCCGGAGAAGGCGATACCGACCTTCTGGCCGGTCGGGAGGCTTTCGAGAATCGTGCTCATAGGAATTACCGTGGATTGAAGCCGGTGGGATCGTATTTCGCGGAATATGCGAGTATCGGCTGTCCGGGAAGTTGGGGCAAGACCTGATTTTCGCGCCAATACGTTGTCGGGCCTGTCGCGGCGGGCCAGGCGGGCGGCGAATCAGGCGGAGAACGCCGCGCAAACCGGCGCCGAGCGGCGGCCGAAACGGTCGCGGCCGAGCGCCGTCGCGGGCCGCGCTTCCGGGGCCGGATCGGCTGAAGGGCGGGGCAGCCGCCGTCGGGATGCGAGCCCGCCGCACCGAAAGGATTATGAAAGATTTTGGCGTGAAGCCCGGCGTCCCGCGACCTTCAGATATTCCACGCCTGCGCGGTATCGAGCAGTTTCTCACGCAACTGATCCACTTCGCCGGCCAGCTTGGCCGTGATCGACACGTAGCCCGACAACTGCGGCGGAGGCACGTCGTGCGGCGGCTCGGCCGGCCGGCGGCGCGCCGCGAGCCGGCTCGGCGTGCCGACCTTGAGCGCGCGGCTCGCGCCGACGAGCGTGTCGCGGATGCGCCGGTTCACGGCCTTCATTTCGTAGCGCATGTATTCGCGGGCAGTCACGTCGTCGCGGGCCGGCACCGTGCTCGACAGGATCTCCAGGTAGCCGATGCACAGGCGCAGGCTGCGCTGGATCGCTTCGAGGTGCGTGACCGAGATCTCGCATTCCTTCGACACCGACGGCATCAGCGAACGCAGCTGCACCAGCAGCGCGCTCAGCGCGGCCATTTCCTTCAGGTGCGCGTCGTCGCTCACGCGGCGGTCGCCCGCGAGCCGCGTATGCACGGCCGCGCACGCGCGCAGCGCGTCGGCGAGCTTGTAGCGCCACGAGTAGGTCGCGTAGAGCGGCAGCGCGAACGAGAACGCCAGCGCGATCGCGATGCCGGTCAGGACGTTTACCGCGCGCCACAGGCCGTCGACGATCTCGTTGTCGCCATGCCCGGCGACGATCACCATCGTGATCGCCGACAGCAGCGCGATGTAGCCGGCCTTGCCGATCGCGTGATACGCGCACAATCCGCACGCGATCGCCATCAGCAAGTAGATCGCGAACGGCGCGTGCAGCACGGAGTAGAGCAGGATCAACCCGAGCCCCGCGAGCGCGCCGATCGACGTGCCGAGCGCGCGCTCGGCCGCCTTCTTGCGGATGTTCCCGTGGTGCTGCAGCCCGCCGACGACGATCAGCACGGTGATCGTCGACCATTCGCCGTGCGGCACGCGCAGCCCGGTGGACAAGGCGATCGACACGAGGATCGCGAGCGCGACGCGCGCCGCATGGATCAGCTTCGCGTGCCGGTAGCGGCGGTAAGGGTCCAGCAGGGGACGGAGGGCGTGGCGCAGGAGCGGCGGCAGTCGGGCAGGAAGCTGGGCGTTCATGACGGAGCGGAGATGGCCGGCGGGGTGGCCGGAATACGCGCGGGCGGCCCGCGCGGGCCGGCGCCGCGCCGCACGCGCAGCTGACGTAACGCTAGCCGAACGCGCGCGGGCTGTCCACGGCGACGCGGTGCGGGCGCCGCTGGCCGCCGCGTTACGCGTCGGCGGTGTTCGCCTCGGCGTTCGATACGCGATTGCGTCCGCCGGACTTCGCGCGGTACAGCGCCTCGTCGGCCTGCCGCAGCAGCGTCGCGGCGTCGATGCGCCCGCCGGCGGCGGTCGCGGCGCCGATGCTCGCCGTCACGTGGCCGTACGGGCTGCGGCCGTGCGCGATGTCGAGCCCGGCGATCGCGCGGCGGATCCCTTCGGCGACGGTCGCCGCGCCCCGCGCATCGGTGTCCGGCAGCGTGACGACGAATTCCTCGCCGCCGTAGCGCGCGACGTGGTCGCTGTCGCGGCGCAGGCAGCGCGACGCCGATTGCGCGACGCGGCGCAGCACATCGTCGCCGGCGAGGTGGCCGTAGTAGTCGTTGAACGCCTTGAAGTGATCGACGTCGACGAACAGCACCGACAGCGGGCGGCCGCTGCGCGACGCGCGCAGCGCTTCCTTCGCGAGCACCGTGTCGAACGTGCCGCGGTTGTCGAGCCCGGTCAGTGAATCGGTGTGCGCGAGCCGGTACAGCTTCGACTCGGCGATCTGCCGGCGCTTGAGTTCGCGCGACAGCGCGAGCGAGCCCCACGCGATGAACACGGTAAACAGGGCCATCAGCACGGCGGTCCAGATCGTGCGATGGCGCCACGACGCGTAGATGTCGATCTCGGCGGGCGCGACGTCGACGACCAGCGGCAGATTCGCGAGATGCTTGTAAACATAGATGCGCCGCACGCCGTCGATCGCGCCGACGCCCGTCAACGCGCCTTCGCTGCTGCGCTGCGCCTCGATGAAGAGCGGGGCGTTGTGAAGGTCGAGGCCGACCACGCGCGCATCGAACGGCAGGCGGGACACGAGCGCGCCGTTGTCCTCGACGATCGCCGCGCTGCCGTGCTTGCCGACCGCGAGACCGTCGAGCAGCGCGCGGAAGTAGTCGATGCTGAGCGTGCCGACGACGATCCCTCCGAAGCGGCCATCGGCCAGCGTGATCCGTCGGCTGAGCGCGATCGTCAATGCGCCGCCGCGCAGCCGGGACGCATAGGGCCGGCTGATGAAGAGGCCCTGCGCGAGCCGGTCGCGATGCACGGCGAAATATTCGCGGTCGGCGAAATTGCCTTGTCGCGGGGGCGATTCGGCCGAATCGATCACGATATTGCCGTGCGGATCCATCACGAAAATGGCGCCGAGATACGCGCCGCTCGCGGCGCGGTCGAACAGCAGCCGGTGACGCTGGTGCGGCGGCAAAGCCATCAGTTCCGGATCGGCGAGGCCGTCGACGACGTTTTGCAGCGACAGATCATACAGTTCGATATTGCGGGAAATATCGCGCTCGATCAGCAGCATCAGGTTGCGCGCATTTTCGACCGCATGATCGTATGCGTCGTGGCGTGCCTCGATTAAAAGCGACGTCGAGAGTCCCCAGCTGAACAGGAGCAGCATGATGCCCGCGACGAGTACGCCGCGGGGCGACAGAATGCGTGCCACGGCCGACGCGGTATGACGGCGCGCCGTGGCGAGCGGCGTGTGTGGCTTCATCCTCGGGGGTGGGCGGCGGGAACTTGCGTCGTAGACGATTCCGCGCAGTGATTAATTCGCATTAACCGGCATTATCTCGCGAATCCCGGAATTTCGCCGCGCGATGCAAAACATGCATGCGCCGATCGCGATTCGGAACGATTACGCGCCATTACTGTGAGCCGGGTGTCGGTTTGATTTGAATCAATTGTGAGTGGCCGGTATTTTGTCTGATTATTGGCGGCGCTTGCGGATCGATTTGTCGTTTTAATACAGGATCGGGCGATTGCGCCGGGACGATTACGCCTTGCACGGTTCGCCATCGCGGATGACTACTCGAATGGCATGACCTGTACCGCGCAACCCGCAGCCGTGCCGCCGTCTCGTCGCCCCGCCGTGTCCAACTTGTTGATTCTGCTGCGTCTGCATGCGGCGGCGGGGCGTTCGGCGCTCAGCTGCCCTCGTGGCGAATCAGGTAGAATCCGCGCTTCGCCGCAGGCGCCCGGCGCGCAACGCGTATCGGGGCCGCATCGAATGCATCGCAGCAGGCGGCGCGCCGCGCCCCGATCCCGCATGCGCCGGCTCCGGATGCCGGCCCGCTCAACGTTCGTCTCGTTTATGTCCGCAATTCCGAATTCCGACCAACCCGGTTCGTCCGCGAACCCACCCAAGCTTCATCGCGCGCTGAAGGCGCGCCATCTGACGATGATCGCCATCGGCGGCTCGATCGGCACGGGCCTGTTCGTCGCGTCCGGCGCGTCGATCTCGCAGGCCGGCCCTGGCGGCGCGATGGTCGCGTACATGCTGATCGGCCTGATGGTCTACTTCCTGATGACGAGCCTCGGCGAAATGGCTGCGTTCATGCCGGTGTCGGGCTCGTTCGCGACCTACGGCGCGAAATACGTCGACGAAGGCTTCGGCTTCGCGCTCGGCTGGAACTACTGGTACAACTGGGCCGTGACGATCGCGGTCGAACTCGTCGCCGCGCAGCTCGTGATGCACTACTGGTTCCCGGACGTGCCGGGCGTCTGGTGGAGTGCCGCGTTCCTCGGCGTGATGTTCCTGCTCAATGCGCTGACCGTGCGCGGCTTCGGCGAAGCCGAATACTGGTTCGCGCTGATCAAGGTCGTCACCGTGGTTGCGTTCATCGGCGTCGGCCTGCTGATGATCTTCGGCATTCTGAAAGGCGCGCCGGGCAACGGCTGGGGCAACCTGACGATCGGCGACGCGCCGTTCGCGGGCGGCCTGCCGGCGCTGATGGGCGTCGCGATGATCGCGGGCTTCTCGTTCCAGGGCACCGAGCTGATCGGCGTCGCGGCCGGCGAATCGGAGAACCCGCGCACGACGATCCCGCGCGCCGTGCGTCAGGTGTTCTGGCGCATCCTGCTGTTCTACGTGCTGGCGATCTTCGTGATCGGCGTGCTGATTCCCTATACCGATCCGAACCTGCTGAAGAGCGACGTGACCGACATCGGCGTGAGTCCGTTTACGCTGGTGTTCCGCCACGCGGGCCTCGCGTTCGCGGCCGGCGTGATGAACGCGGTGATCCTGACGGCCGTGCTGTCGGCCGGCAACTCGGGCATGTACGCGTCGACGCGGATGCTCTACAACCTCGCGACGGAAGGCCGCGCGCCGAAGCTGTTCGCGAAGCTGTCGCCGGGCGGCGTGCCGCGCAACGCGCTGTACGCGACGACCGCCGTCGGCGCGCTGTGTTTCTTTACGTCGCTGTACGGCGACAAGACGGTGTACCTGTGGCTGCTGAACACGTCGGGGATGACGGGTTTCATCGCGTGGCTCGGCATCGCGATCAGCCACTACCGGTTCCGCAAGGGCTACGTGACGCAAGGCTACGCGGTCGACCAGCTGCCGTACCAGTCGAAGTGGTTCCCGTTCGGCCCGCTGTTCGCGTTCGTGCTGTGTCTCGTGATCGCGCTCGGCCAGGACTATCAGGCGTTTCTCGCGAACCGGATCGACTGGGCGGGTGTGGCCGCGACCTACGTCGGCATTCCGCTGTTCCTCGTCGTGTGGCTCGGCTACCGGCTCCTGAACAAGAGCCGCTTCGTGCGTTACGAGGACATGGAGATCGCACCGTGGGTCGCCGCGAGCCGCGGCGCGCAGCTGCAGCGCGTGGAGAACCGCGAAACCGCGGGCTGATGCCGGCGCGGCACGCGGCCGCGCGATGGCGCAACGAAACGGGAAGCCGCACGCTTCCCGTTTTTTTTGTCCGCTTTCCCCTGCACGGGGTCAAAGCCGGTTATATTGCCCGACCCTACCGGGCCACACGGCCCGGCCGGCGCGACGAGCGCGGCGCGGATCGGGCATCCGGCGCGTGCCTCTCGCGGCGGCCGGCGGCGCCCGGCGTTTCCATCGTTCCGCCGCGCCGGCACGGCCCGCGGAGCGCGCAACCCAGAGGAATCCATGAGTGCATCACCCGCCGAGCGGAAGGCCGGACCCGTTTCCATCGTGCGAATCGAAGCCGCGATCAACGCGTGGCGCGAAGTGTATCCGCCGGCGCCGGACGGCGAGGACGGCTACGCGCTAGACGCCGGCAGCAACTGCCTGGCCGAGCTGTACGGCGCGATGATCTGCTATCGGCTGCCGGACGTGCCGCTCGACTCGTTGAGCGACGCGCAGCGCGATGCGCTGTACGCGACCGAGGCGTGATGCGCGGTCGAGACGCTGCCGCGACGCGGCGTCGATGAAGAAACGGGAAGCCTGGCGGCTTCCCGTTTTGCTTTGCGCGGTGCCGGACGCGAGGGCGGCACGACGCTGCTCGCGCCGGTTTCGGCGCGGGCTGAGGTATCGTCATGGCATCGGGATCGGGCGATCACGGGACGACCGGTGCGGCACGCGTCTGCGCGGGGCCGAATGAACGTCAGTTGCCGGTCCGGGAGGGATCGAAAAATGGAGTTGAGACATCTCCGCTACTTCGTCGCGGTTGCCGAGGAGCGGAATTTCACGCGTGCGGCCGAGCGCCTGCACATCGCGCAGCCGCCGCTCAGCCGGCAGATCCAGCAGCTCGAGGAGGCGCTCGGCGTGCCGCTGTTCGAGCGCAACGCGCGGCCGCTGAAGCTGACCGACGCGGGGCGGTTCTTCTATTCGCACGCGGTGCAGCTGCTCGCGCAGACGACCGAGCTCGAATCGATGACGAAGCGGGTCGGCAAGATCGAGCGCAGCATGTCGGTCGGGTTCGTCGGTTCGACGCTGTACGGGATGCTGCCGAAGATCATCCGGCGCTTTCGCAGCGAGTATCCGGCCGTCGAGCTGAGCCTGCACGAGATGTCGACGATGGACCAGATCAAGGCGCTGAAGGAAGGGCGCATCGACGTCGGGTTCGGGCGCATCCGTCACGAGGATCCGAGCGTGCGGCGCGTCGTGCTGCGCGAGGAGCGGATGATCGTCGCGCTGCCGGTCGGTCACGTGCTCGACGGCGCGAAGCCCGTGCTGTCGCTGCACGATCTCGTGAACGACACGCTGATCATCTTCCCGAAGGCGCCGCGGCCCAGCTATGCGGACCAGGTGCTCGCCGCCTTTCACGATCGCGCGTTGCAGCCGCGCAAGATCTACGAGACGCGCGAACTGCAGATCGCGCTCGGACTCGTCGCGATGGGCGAGGGCGTGTCGGTCGTGCCGCACAGCGTGTACGGCCTGAAGCGCGACGATATCAGCTACAAGCCGCTCGACGATCCGAACCTCGTGTCGCCGATCATCATGAGCATGCGGATGCTCGACGAATCGGAGGACATCCGCGCGATGCAGGCGCTGATCTACCGGCTGTACGACGAAGCGCAGATGGAGTATCTGCCGCCGCAGCCCGAATGAGCGTGCGGGCGGTGGGGCCTTGCTTGACGCCGCGTGGGTCGCCGGGCCACCATCGTCGGCATTCGATGCGGCTCGCCCGCGTGCGGCCGCCTTCATGCAGACGACGACACACATGACTGAAATCGTGACCGAGGAGACCTGGGTCGAGACGCCGCAAGGGCGTCTCTTCGCGAAGCGCTGGCGCGGCGTGCCCGCGCGGGCACCGGCCGCACCTACGCCGGTCGCACCTGAGCAGGCCGCACCTGCGCCGGTCGCACCGATCGTGCTGCTGCACGATTCGCTCGGCTGCGTCGAACTATGGCGCGACTTCCCCGCGCAACTCGCACGCGCCGCCCGGCGCGACGTGATCGCATACGACCGGCTGGGCTTCGGGCGGTCCGATCGTCATCGGGGGCAACTCGGCATGACGTTCGTGCGCGACGAGGCCGATCACGGATTCCATGCGCTGCTCGAGCGGTTCGGCATCGATGCGTTCGTGGCGTTCGGGCACAGCGTCGGCGGCGGCATGGCGGTCGGATGCGCGGCCGCGTATCCGGCACGTTGTCGCGCACTGGTGACGGTCTCCGCGCAGGCGTTCGTCGAGGATCGCACGCGCGACGGCATTCGCGAGGCGGGGCAGCAGTTCGACGCGCCCGGCCAGCTCGACCGGCTCGCGCGTTATCACGGCGACAAGGCCGAATGGGTGCTGCGTGCGTGGGTCGACACGTGGTTGTCGCCGGCGTTTCGCGACTGGAGTCTCGACGACGAACTGCCGCGCGTGCGTTGCGCGACACTCGCGATTCACGGCGAGCAGGACGAATACGGGTCGGACGTGCATCCGAAACGGATCGCCGCGCGCGTCGCGGGGCCGTCGTCGTTCCTGCTGCTCGACGGATGCGGACACATGCCGCATCGCGAGCGGACCGACGACGTACTCGCGGCCGTGGCGACGTTCCTGCGCGACGCGCTCGCCTGAACGCCCGGGCGCGGGCGTGCGTTGCAACCGGCGGGCTCGGCCCGCCGGTGCTCAGAACGACAGCTGGATTGCGAGGTCGACGGCGAGAATCGCGATCGAGCAGCCGATGCCGAGCACCACGTTCGGCAGCCGGTGTTCGAAGTCGCGATTGTCACGGCGCATCGCGGCACCGAGCAGGAAGACCGCCTCGACGACGATCTGCAGCCCGACGAACAGCAGCATCAGCAGATACTCGTAACCCATCTGCTTGAACACGGCGAATTGCATCCCGTGATCGCGGATCCATTGGCCGACGCGCAGCAGTTCGTAGACGAACAGCAAGGCGGGAAACAGGTAGCTGATGAAATACGTCGGCGCGGTGGCGTGCCGTAGTTCGAGGTGGAAGTGCGGATGCGTGGTAGCCATCAAGAAGCCCTCCTTGCAACGCATGATTGCGGTCGCGACGGCGGCGCGACGACGTGCGGACTAAGGGATTGCCCGAGGCATCGTGCGCGGTCGTACGGCACCAGCATACTGCTGCGCGGGAAATTTGGCATCCCGTCCGTGCGATCGTTGTAAAAATCCCTCCGCATCACGCGATGCCTTCAACGGTCGCCGCTCGCGGTGCGCGGTGTGTCCGCCGGCTGCGTGTCGCCGGCAGTGCCGGGCACCTGCCGTTCCCGATGGCGTTCCGGATCGCCGGCCGGCGCGCAGTGCGCTCGACGTGCGCGCGAATGGCGTGAGCGCGGTGCACGTTCGATGCGGACGCACCTTCCCGACCGTGCGTCGCCTGCGCGGGCGCTCACGCTTTCGCGTGCGCGCCTTCGACGAACAGCTTCGCGACCGACCGGAATTCCCGCTTCAGCGACAACCCCGGCACGGTCAGCCAGCGCAGCATCGCCGCGAGATACAGGTGATGGAACCACGTGGCGAGCTGGTCGGCCGCCAGCGCGGGGTTCAGTTCGCCCGCCTGCTGTCCGGCCGCGATCAGTTGCTGCCACACGAGCGCGATGTCGCCGCCGCCATCCTCGCCGCTTTCCGCTTGCGCCACGCCGATGCTCAGGAACCGATGCCGCAGGTATGCGAGCAGATACACCGGATGCTGTTCGCACCATGCGGCCGACGCGTCGAGCACGCAGGCGATCCGCGACGCGAAGGTCTTCCGTCGCGCGACGTCGCGCTGCAGGAGCGCGAGGTCGCGCGCGAGTTCGCCTTCGAGCCAGTGCGCGAGCACGGCCTCCTTCGTCGGAAAGTGGTTGTACAGCGTACGTTTCGCGACATCGGCCTGCGCGGCGATCTGTTCCATCGTCACTGCGTCGTAGCCGTGCGCATCGAACAGGCGTGCGCCGGTGTCGGCGAGATGCGCGAGCATCTGGATGCGCTTGCGTGCGCGGCGGCCCGGATCGTCGGTCGTCGTTGGCATGGTTCGGTATCGACTGAAAGTGCACGAATTGCATTAGTATACGACGTGCATTTTTATGAATCCACTCGCCTGCATCATGCAGGAGGAGCCACGCATGAAGCTCGTCATCGCCACTTACGGCACCGAAGGCGACACGCGCCCGCTCGCGGCGCTCGGCCGCGCGCTGCTGGATGCCGGCCATGAGGTCCGGTTGCTGGCCGACGTCGCGACGCTCGGTTCGGCCGCCGCGCTCGGCGTGCCTTGCGAGCCGCTGTCCGGCGACATCCGCGGGGCGATCGCGCCGGATGGTGCGTTGTCCGAAGCGGTACGCGGGCGCGGCGGTTTCAACGACACGTCGAAGGCGCTCGCGGCGATCGCGAATGCGAACACGGCGGCATGGATGCGCGAAGTCGCGGCCGCATCGGCCGGTTGCGATGCGATCCTGGTGTCGGGGCTGGCGTCGTTCGTCGGGCTATCGGTTGCCGAGTATCGCGGCGTGCCGGCGATCGGTACGGGGATGATCCCGATCACGCCGACCGCGACGTTCGCGTCGCCGTTTCTGCCACCCGGCAAGGTGCCGCGCTGGTTGAATCGCGCGAGCCACCGGTTCGTGAACGCGCTGCTGTGGCACGCGTTCAGGCGGGCGACCAATGCGGCGCGCGCCAGCGTGTGCGGACTGCCGCCGCGCCGGGCCGTATGGACCGATCATCCGATGCTGTACGGCGTGTCGCCCGCGCTGCTCGCCGATCCGGCCGACTGGCCGTCGCATGTGCTGGCATGCGGTCAATGGCGCGTCGACGCGCCTGCGTGGACGCCGCCGCCCGCGCTGTCGAGCTTTCTCGACGCGGGCGATCCGCCCGTGTATATCGGCTTCGGCAGCATGGCCGGGTTCGACCGGGCCGCGATGGTCGACGCGCTGTTGCAGGCGCTCGACGGCCGGCGCGCGTTGTTTTATCCGGGCTGGAGCGGCATCGATGTGTCGATGCTGCCGGCGCATGTGTGCGTGATCGGCGAGACGCCGCACGACCGGTTGTTTCCGCATGTATCGATGGCGATCCATCACGGCGGATCGGGTACCACGCATTCGGCCGCGCGGGCGGGCATTCCGTCGGTCGTCGTGCCGTTCGCGGGCGATCAGTTCTTCTGGGCGAGCCGGCTGCAACGCGCCGGTGTGGCCGATGCGCCGGTGGCGGGGCGGCGTGTGGACGCCGCGGCGCTTGCACGCGCGATCGCGTTCGCTGCACGAGCCGACACGCAAGCGCGTGCCGCCGAACTCGGTGCGCGGATCGCGCGGGAGGACGGGGTGGGGCTGGCGGTCGGCGCGATCGAGCGCTGGGGGCGCCCCGGCGTGCGCTGAACGCGTCCGCCCCGCGTCAGAAATGCCCGGTGAACCGGTAGCGACTGCCCGGATGCCACAGATTGGCCACCGACGCGACCATCCCTTGCGACCACGTGCGCCGATGCAGCAGCAGGCACGGCTCGCGTTCGTCCGTCGTCAGGTGCCGGCGCGTTGCCGCATCGGGCATCGCAGCCTCGATCCGGTATTCGACCCGCTGCAGCGGCGCGACGCGCGTCAGGTACTGGTTCGGCGTCGTCGTCGTGAAGTCCTGCAGCGCGTATTCGGGTGCGCAGGCCGGGTTGACCCAGCGCTCCTCGAGCTGCACGGGCGTGTCGTTCTCGAAGTGCAGCACGCGCGAATGGAAGATCGGGCTGCCGGTGTCGAGCTGCAACTCGTCGGCGAGCTTCGCGTCGGCGACGGCCGCGCCGACCTCCAGCACCTGCGCACGATACGCATGGCCGCGCGCGGCGACTTCATCCGAGATGCTGCGGATCGCGACCAGTGTCGATTCGTATTTCGGCGACGCGACATACGTGCCCGAGCCGCGCGTGCGCGTGAGCACCTGTTCGGCCGTCAGCTCGCGCAGCGCGCGGTTGACCGTCATCCGCGCGACGTTGAATTCGCGCGCGAGCTCGTTCTCCGACGGCACCTGGTCGCCTTCCGCCCACTCGCCCGCATGAATGCGCGCGAGGATGAAGTCCTTGATTTCCTGATAGATCGGTGTGGTCATTGCATTGCTGTTCAAGAGACGGCGGCCGCGTGCCGTCGCGGGCCGGCCTTCGTGCGGTGTTCGGGCGGAGTGTACCGGGTTCGACGCGGTGCGGGCCTGACTGTGGGCCCGGGATTCGGGTTATTCCGGCCTGCATCCGGAGCGCCCATCGGGGGCCCGCCGGGGCCGCACGGACCGCGGCCATCGCGTCGGCGAGCGCGACAGGCGGAAAAGTATAGACAAATACAGACGCGACGACGACGTGCCGAAGCCACACAGAAAGCTGGATTTCATCTGCATGTAATCTGTAGCGAATTGAAATATAAGGGAAATTCGCTCATGGAAACAATCCACCGACAATTAGAGATAAACACGGATTGCTGGCGGTGACCTGAAAAAGGCAAAGTTGTATGTACAACTTCGGGAGTCACCGGACGGGTGGCTTCCGGGTTGGAACGGTTCGCGGCGGCGACGCCCGACCGGACCCGTGCCCAGTTCGCCTATGACAGGAACGCCATGAAGAAACTCGCGCTCAGTATTGCCCTTGCCTGCCTCGCGGTCGGTGCCCACGCCAAGGATTGGTCGACGATCCGGTTTGGTGTCGACGCCAGCTATCCGCCGTTCGAATCGAAGGACGCAAGCGGCAAGGTCGTCGGCTTCGACGTCGATCTCGGCAACGAGATCTGCGCACGGCTGAAGGCGAAATGCGTGTGGATCGAGAACGACTTCGACGGGATGATCCCGGCGCTGAAGGCGAAGAAGTTCGACGGCGTGCTGTCGTCGATGTCGATGACGCCGGCGCGCGCCGAGCAGATCGCGTTCTCCGACAAGCTGTTCAACACACCGACGCGCCTGGTCGCGAAGAAAGGCGCGAACCTGCAGCCGACGGCCGAATCGCTGAAGGGCAAGTCTGTCGGCGTCGAGCAGGGCACGATCCAGGAAACCTACGCGAAGGCCTACTGGGCGCCGAAGGGCGTGCAGGTCGTGCCTTACCAGAACCAGGACGGCGTGTACCAGGACCTGATGTCCGGGCGCCTCGACGCCGCGCTGCAGGACGCGGTGCAGGCCGACCTCGGTTTCCTGAAGACGCCGCGCGGCGCGAACTTCGAATTCGCCGGCAAGGACATCGACGATCCGAAGACGCTCGGCAACGGCGCCGGCATCGGGCTGCGCAAGGACGACGCCGACCTGAAGGCGAAAATCGACCACGCGATCGCCAACATGATCAAGGACGGCACGTACAAGAAGCTCGAGAAGAAGTACTTCGCATTCGACGTCTACGGCGGCTGACCGTCGATGCGGCGTGCCTCCGCTGCGGCGCGCCGTGTCGTGTCGGTTCCCGGGTGCCGCTTGCTTCGCATGACGCGTCCGGCTTGATGAGCGGACGACATCAGGTAATGCGCAGATATCGTTTGATGCGCGGGTAATGGCTATTGACAATCCAGCCACATCGTTCTGGATCCCAAACATGATCTTCCAAGGATTTGGCCCGCTGTTGTGGGCCGGCACGGTCGAGACCGTGAAGCTCGCGGTGCTGTCGCTCGCCGCGTCGCTCATACTGGGCCTCGCGGGCGCGGGCGCGAAACTGTCGACCAACCGCGTGCTCAGGTCGGTCGGCACGTTCTATACGACGCTGATCCGTGCGGTGCCCGATCTCGTGCTGATGCTGCTGCTGTTCTACGGGATCCAGATCCTGCTGAACGACGCGACCGACCTGCTCGGCTGGGACCAGATCGACATCGATCCGTTCGTGGCCGGCGTCGTGACGCTCGGCTTCATCTACGGCGCGTACTTCACCGAAACGTTCCGCGGCGCGTTCCTCGCGGTGCCGCGCGGCCAGCTCGAAGCCGGCTTCGCATACGGGATGAGCGGCTGGCGCGTGTTCCACCGGATCATGTTCCCGCAAATGATGCGCTTCGCGCTGCCGGGCATCGGCAACAACTGGCAGGTGCTCGTGAAGGCCACCGCGCTCGTGTCGATCATCGGCCTCGCCGATGTCGTGAAGGCGTCGCAGGACGCCGGCAAGAGCACGCTCGACTTCTTCTTCTTCACGCTCGCGGCGGGTGCGATCTACCTCGCGATCACGACGGTGTCGAACGTCGTGCTGCACCACCTCGAGAAGCGTTATTCCGTGGGCGTCCGGAGGCTTGCACTGTGATCGAACTCATCAGCCAGTACTGGCAAAGCTATCTCTACACCGACGGCTACCGCTTCAGCGGCCTGGCGATCACGCTGTGGCTGCTGGTCGTGTCGATTGCGCTCGGCTTCGCGCTGGCCGTGCCGCTCGCGATCGCGCGCGCGTCGTCGAACCGCTGGATTTCCGGCCCGGTGTTGCTCTATACGTACGTGTTCCGCGGCACGCCGCTCTACGTGCAGCTGCTGATGTGCTACACCGGCATCTACAGCCTGCAGGTCGTGCACAACCACGTGCTGCTCGACACGTTCTTCCGCAACGCGATGAACTGCACGCTGCTCGCGTTCGTGTTGAACGAATGCGCGTATGCGACCGAGATCTTCGCGGGCGCGATCAAGGCGACGTCGGCCGGCGAGATCGAGGCCGGGATGGCTTACGGGATGTCGCGCTTCAAGCTCTATACGCGCATCATCCTGCCGTCCGCGCTGCGCCGTTCGCTGCCGAGCTACAGCAACGAAGTGATCCTGATGCTGCACGCGACGACGCTCGCGTTCACCGCGACCGTGCCCGACATCCTGAAGGTCACGCGCGATGTCAACTCCGCCACGTACATGTCGTTCCAGGCCTATGGCATCGCGGCCGTGCTGTACGCCATCGTCGTGTTCGCGCTCATCTGGGCGTTCCGCAAGCTCGAGACGCGCTGGCTCGCGTACCTGTCGCCGCGCGGCCATTAACGCATTCGCAAGATTCGCAAGGAAGGACCAAGCATGTACAAGCTCACCGTTGACAACCTGCACAAGAAATTCGGCGACAACGAGGTGTTGAAGGGCGTGTCGATGAAGGCGAAGGCCGGCGACGTGATCAGCATCATCGGCTCGAGCGGCTCCGGCAAGAGCACGTTCCTGCGCTGCATCAACTTCCTCGAGCAGCCGTGCTCGGGGCAGATCACGATCGGCAGCGAGCCGATCGAGACCACGCGCGACCGCAACGGCTCGCTGCGCGTGGCCGACCAGAAGCAGCTGCAGCGCATGCGCACGAAGCTGTCGATGGTGTTCCAGCACTTCAACCTGTGGGCGCACATGACGGTGCTCGAGAACGTGATCGAGGCGCCGATGGCCGTGCTCGGGATCGGCAAGGAAGAGGCCGTCGCGCGGGCGCGCAAGTATCTGGAGAAGGTCGGCCTCGCGCCGCGCGTCGAAGGCATGTATCCGTCGCACCTGTCGGGCGGACAGCAGCAGCGTGTCGCGATCGCGCGTGCGCTCGCGATGGAACCGGAGGTGATGCTGTTCGACGAACCCACGTCGGCGCTCGACCCGGAACTCGTCGGCGAAGTGCTGAAGGTGATGCAGAAGCTGGCCGAGGAGGGCCGCACGATGGTCGTCGTCACGCACGAGATGGGCTTTGCGCGCAACGTGTCGAACCACGTGATCTTCCTGCACCAGGGGAAGATCGAGGAAGAGGGCGATCCGCGGGAGATTCTCGTCAATCCGAAGAGCGAGCGGCTCGGGCAGTTCCTGTCGGGGCGGCTCAAGTAAGCGGGCGCTGCTGCGGCCTGGAACGCTAAATGCTTGTCCTGGATGACTCTTTCGATCGAGGAGCACCGCGATGAGCACGCCGACCCCTACCGCGTTTTCCCACGTGAGGCCGCAGGACACCGCGTATCAAGGCGAAGGCCTGCGCGACTTCTTCCTGTATCGCGATCTCGGCATCGCGGCCGCGACGAACGGCAAGGTCGTCGCGCAACTCGTCAGGGCGAATCATGCACCGGCGGCGGGCACCGGCTGGCACCGTCACGAGGCCGAGTTCCACATCGTGATCATGCTGAAGGGCTGGGCGCGCTTCATGTACGGCGACCGCGAGACGCTGGTGAACGCCGGCGACTGCGTGCACCAGGCACCGGGAATCGTGCATTACCTGTTCGACTATTCGCCCGACATGGAGTATCTGGAGATCGTCGGGCCGGCCGATTTCAAGTCGATCGACGTCGACGGGCCATGCGAAGTGCCTGCGCCGACGCCATGGGGCGACGCGGGCGCGTAGCCCCGTTGTTTCGCACGCGAGGCATCCACGTGCCTGTGAAAGACCGCCTTCGGGCGGTTTTTTTATTGATCTTGTCCGGACACCTCGTCCTGCTTCGGTCATTCGATATCCAAAGCATTCGCCATGTAATGAAATGGAAAGAACTGACGGTTGTTTGTCAGTCACGCGTGACGTTTCGTTACACGCTGTCAAAGATCGTCAATTCGACACGGGTGCGGTGCACGGCGCATCGGTGGCCGGCGTTAAGGGGATAACAGCCGGAGCGCCGGCTGGCTTACCCGGGAGAATGTCATGACCCGCATCGCGAAGATCCTGACCGTGACGGCCGTCGCCTGCGCCGTGCTCGTGCCGGCGCTGGCCGAAGCCCATTCGCACCGCGTGTGCCATTTCGATCACCACCATCACCGCGTGTGCCGCTGGGTCCGTTGACCCGCGGCGCGGTATTCCCCGCATCGCGTCGGGACGTTGTTCCCATTCAGGCAAATCAGGAGAGGACTATGAAAAAGACGATGTTGATCGCCGCGCTCGTCGCGGGCATGGGCATGTCGATCGGTGCGTTCGCACAGGTTCCGGCCAGCGCGCCGGCCGGCACGACCGGGCTGTGCAAGGACGGATCGTTCTACTCGGGCGCGTCGAAGAAGGGCGCATGCGCCGGTCACAAGGGCGTGAAGACGTGGTACGGCGCATCGTCGGCAGCCGCGGCCAGCGCACCGGCCGCAGCCCCCGCGACCGCGGCTTCCGCTTCCGCCGCATCGGGCGCGGCACCGGCGAAGAGCGCGCCCGCGACGACCGCGGCAGCGGCGCCCGGCGGCGGCGCGGGCAAGGTGTGGGCCAACGACAGCACGAAGGTCTACCACTGCTCAACCGACAAGTACTACGGCAAGACGAAGCACGGCAGCTACATGTCGGAAGCCGATGCGAAGGCGAAGGGCTACCACGCATCGCACGGCAAGGCCTGTTCGTAATATCGACGGCGTGCGCGAGCCTTGCCGCTCGCGCACTGACCGACATCGCGCCCCGCCATCCGTGCGGGGCGATTCGTTTGCAGCGCCGATGTGCCGCGTACATCGCTGCCGTACCGCGCGCGTTCAGTGCACGCGATCGGATTGCGTCGCGGTCGCCGCCGCATCGTGATCGGCCGCGCGCGCGTCGAGCAATGACCGCAGCGTCACGTAGTGCGCGCCGCTCGCTCCGCCGTCCGTATCGGCGCTGCGATCGTACGGTTCGTTGTCATGGATCGTCGCACGTACGATCGGATAGATCTGCGTTTCCCAACGGCTGCCGTTGAACACGCCATAGTGACCCACGCCCGTCTGCACGTGGTGCGTTTTCAGGTAAGGCGGCAATCCGGAACACAGCTCCTGCGCGGCCACCGTCTGGCCCACGGCGCAGATGTCGTCCTTCTCGCCCTCGATCGTCAGCAGCGCGGTGCGGTGGATCGCCGCCGGTTCCACCAGCCGGTCGCCGACCATCAGTTCGCCGCGCGCGAGCGCGTATTGCTGGAATACTTTCTCGACCGTTTCCAGATAGAACTCCGCGGTGAGATCGGCCGTCGCGAAGTATTCGTCGTAGAAGTGGCGCAGCGTGTCGGCTTTCGCCAAGTCGCCTTTCGCACGCTCGTAGTAGAGGTCGGCAAACGAAGCGGCATGGCGATCGGGATTCATCGACATGAACGCGCCGACCTGCACGAAGCCCGGATACACGCAACGCTGCGCGCCGACGAAGCCCGGCGGCACGACACTGATCAGGTTGCGCGCGAACCATTCGATCGGCCGGCTCGTGGCGAGCGCATTGACTTTCGTCGGATTCACGCGGCAGTCGATCGGCCCCGCCATCAGCGTCAGGCTCGCGGGTTGGGTCGGATCTCCGCCGGCGGCCATCAGCGCGACTGCCGACAGCGCGGCGACGGTCGGCTGGCAGATCGCGAGCACGTGCGCGTCCGGGCCGATCTGGTGAATGAAATCGATCACGTGCCCGACGTATTCGTCGAAGCCGAAACGCCCGGCCGAAAGCGGGATGTCTCGCGGGTTGTGCCAGTCGGTGATGTACACGTCGTGATCGGCCAGCATCGTGTCGACGGTGCCGCGCAGCAGCGTCGCGAAATGCCCGGACATCGGCGCGACGATCAGCACGCGTGGCTGGCGCGCAACCGGCCGTGCCTTGCGGAAATGCAGCAGCGTGCCGAACGGCGTGGCCGCCGCGGCTTCCTCGACGATCGGCACCGATTCGCCGTCGACGACCACCGACGCGATGCCGAACGGCGGGCGCCGGTGCGAGAACGCGCAGCATTCGAGCAGTTCGCACAGCGCGTCGACCATGCGGCCCGTCGGCGTCGACGTGGCGGGCGGCCACATCGACATCGTCGCGCGTGTGGCGGCCGCCCATGCGCGCGCCGGACGCAGGCATTCGGCAGACCATTGGTAGAACGGATAGGCAAGCAGGTTCATGGTCGTCGCTCGTTGCGTCACGTTGCATGGAGCGAGGCAAGCCGTATGCCAGCATGCGGCTGGCACGCGCGTTGCACGCGGTTCGCGAACACGGCGACTCACACGGCGACCCATGTGGCTCCGTGCAGCCGGACGACCGAACGCCACGCGCAACTGCAGCGGTTCGGGGTAACGGCCGTGCCGCCACACCGTGCGGCGGTGCGCCAGTTCGGCGAACGCGCCGCACTGGCGTGGTGCGGTTCGCGTGGCGCGGCGCGCTTTCGGTGCAGGGGCACGAACGGCAATCAGCAGGAGAGCGACATGGAAGCTACCGGACAGACGACGTTGACCATCAGCAGCCGCAACTACTCGTCGTGGTCGATGCGCGGCTGGCTGCTCGCAAGGTTGAGCGGGCTCGTGTTCGAGACCGTCAGCGCGCCGATCGACGCGGCATCGCGTGCGGAACTGCTGCTGCTGTCGCCGTCGATCCTCGTGCCGTGCCTGACGCACGACGGCAGCAGGGTGTGGGACACGCTTGCGATCGCCGAATATCTGAACGAGATCCGGCCGCAGGCGCAACTGTTGCCCGACGACCGGCATGCGCGCGCGCATTGCCGGTCGATCTGCGGCGAGATGCATTCCGGTTTCAGCGCGCTGCGCTCCGCGCTGCCGATGAACCTGCGCGCGCATTTTCCCGGTTTCCGGATCTGGTCGCGTGCGCAGCACGACATCGAACGCATCGTGACGATCTGGCGCGATTGTCTGGCCGCATACGGCGGCCCCTGGCTGTTCGGCGAGCGGATCGGTGTCGCCGATGCGATGTACGCGCCGGTCGTCACGCGATTCCTGACCTACGACGTGAAACTCGAACCCGATATCGCCGAGTACTGCATGCGCATCCTCGCGCATCCGTTCGTCGCGGAGTGGATCGATGCCGCAAAAGCAGAGCAGGAGGACATCGACGAACTGGACATGGAGTTCTGACGCGCGACGCACCTTCGTTCCCTGAATCGGACGCAGGCACGTCCATCGAAACGAATCACCGCTGCGGCCGTGCAGCTCGCAAACGTTTCACGTTGATTTTTGCTGGAAACGAGCACGAATTCCCTAAAGGATGCCGGTCCGGATGACGTTAAGCGGGCACGGGGACGACTGTCGATCGCATGCATGTGACATCCGACGCGCAGTCCGCAACAACCAGCGCAGCAGGGGAACCAACTTGAATCGTCAGCAATCTTGGACGCGTACGGCCGCGCCCGGCGAGATCATCTACTCGGAGGGCTTCGCCGGCGAGCCCGTCATCTTTCTGATCGCCGACGGCAAGGTCGAGTTGTCGACGCGCTGCGAAGACAAGCGTGTCGTCGTCGCGACGCTCGGGCGCGGCGAGTTCTTCGGCGAATCCGCGCTGCTCTCATCCGAGCCGCGCGCGCATACGGCGAAGGCGCTGTCGTTCTGTCAGCTCACGGTCGTGCCGGCCGCGCTGCTCGACGAGGAAATCGAGCACGTGTCGGCGCTGCTCCGTCATGTCGTGCGCACGATGATCCGGCGCGTGAAGCGCAAGGACGACCAGCTCGCGACCTATACGCACGCGGACTTCATGCCGGGCGTGCTCTCGTATGCGCATGTGCTGTCGCTGATGGCGGGTGCCGACACGCGCGGATCGGACGACGCGTGGTCGCGGCGGCCGATGCAGGCGCAAGCGGCCGAGGCATCGGTGCCACTCGCGGACGTGATTCGCCGCTGTCGCGCGATCGCCGGCCATTCGCGCCCGCACGTGCTTGCGATGCTGCGCCGCATGGAGAAGCTCAATCTCGTCACGATCGAAGCCGCGCAGGCCGACCATGCCGGCGGCGCGGCCGATTACACGGCGTCATCGGATGCGCGCCAGGTCGTCACGTTCGATGCCGCGCGCGTGGTCGATCGCGCGCAGCAGGTCGCCGATCACGATCTCGACCTGTCGATCAACAGCGAGCTCGAACTGATCGAACTGGCCGATCTCGAGGCGCTGATCGGCGTCGACCGGAAGTTGCTGCTCAACAAACTGTCGCACGGCGAGATCGCCGACGAGGTGTTCGCGTTCCGCAAGTCGAAAGTGCTCGGTTACGTCGAGCAGAAAGGCGTTGCGTATTTCTCGCGGCGCAGCCCGCGCGCCGGCGGCGACGTGCGTGCGCTCGAGGATATCGTGTGGGTCGATCAGCGTACGCTGTTCGACGTGATCAGCGCATTCGATACCTACGATCTCGCAAAGCTGATCGCGAGCCTCGACGATCGCGCGGTGGCCGACAAGTTGTTCTCCGTGATGACGGAAGCGCGGCGCAACGAGGTGTCGTGGGTGATGCGCCGTGAGCTGAAGCTCGACCCGATCGAGATCGAGGAGATCGAACGGCGCGTGCTCGATGCCGTGCGCGCGGCCAAGGCGCCGGCGGCAGGTGCGGCACCCATGCCGCTGGCTTCATCCGACGTGTGACGCGCGACCGACGGAGACATCTATGGACTTGTTGACTCTGGCCGGCGTGCTGCTCGGCGGCGCGGCCATCGTATTCGGCTTCGCACTGGAAGGCGGGCATTTTTCGACGCTGTTCCAGTTCGAGGCGCTCGTGATCGTGCTCGGCGGTACGCTCGGCGCGGTGATGATCCAGAACACGTGGGCGCGGTTCTTCGATGCGGTGAAACAGTTGCGACTCGCGTTCGTGCGTGCGCAGGAAGTCGACCGCAAGCACCTGACCGACCTGCTGGAGTGGGGCGATCGCGCGAAGCTCGACGGGTTGCTCGCCTTCGAATCGATGGACGTGAACGGCATCCATCCGTTCGCGCGACGCGGGCTCGAACTGCTCGCGAACGGCGTGTCGACCGCCGTGCTCGAGGACGCGCTGCACCGCGAGCTCGACGCATACGAGCGCAGCCGGCTCGCGGCCGCGCGCGTGTGGCAGCAGGCCGGCGGCTATGCGCCGACATTCGGCATTCTCGGCTCGGTGCTCGGGCTGGTCCAGGTGACGAGCCACATTCTCGAACCGGCGCAGCTCGGGCCGGGCATCGCGGTCGCGTTCATCGCGACGCTCTACGGCCTCGCGTTTGCGAACCTCGTGTTTCTGCCGCTCTACGGCAAGCTGCGCGCGCAGATCGACAGCGAATTGCGTTTCCGCAAGCTCTATCTCGACGGCCTGCTCGCGATCTCGCGCAAGGAATCGCCGCATACGATCGAGACGCGGCTGACCGGCGACGTGCGCGGCCGCGCGGCTGAGTCTCTCGCATGACGCACCGGGAGCTTCGACATGACCGCTCGAACTGACGGCGCGCGGGCGGGCTCGGCCGCCGCCGATCGCGACGACGAAGCCGAAGGCACGCAGTCCGGACGCTGGCTGATTTCCTACGCGGATCTCATCACGACCCTGATGGTTCTGTTTCTCGCGCTGTACGTGCTGCAGCTCGCGAAATACAACGCGCTCGACGCGCGCTATCAGACGCTCGCGCGGCACGACAACGGGACCGCGAGCGCGCCGGGCGCAGCGATGCCCGAGCGTGCCCCCGCATGGCTGGCATCGCTCGACGCGCTGAAGTCGAACGGGCGCATCTCGCTTGTGCGCGCGCCGCACGGCATCGAGATCGGCATCGACGCGAAGGTCCTGTTCAACGTCGGCGATGCACGTTTGCTGTCCGATGCGACGCCGGTGCTGAGCCAGATCGCGCGGGCGCTGAGCGAGCATGCGACCGGCGACATTCTCGTCGAAGGGCACACCGACAGCGTGCCGATCGCGAATGCGAAATACGAATCGAACTGGGAGCTGTCGTCCGCGCGGGCGGGCAGCGTGGTGCGCTATCTGGCCGATCGCGGCGTCGCACCTCACCGGCTCGCCGCGATCGGGCGGGCCGATACGCAGCCGCTCGTCGCGGGCGACGATGCGGCCGCGCGGGCGCGCAACCGGCGCGTGACGATCTTCGTCGCGTATTGAGCGTGCGAGCCTCGACAGGCGCGCGACGGTTATCCGTCAACGACATATCGGATCCCGCATGACGAACATGTGAAGCCGGCGATGCGATTCCGCGCGCGCCTGCCGATAACCCAAGCTGGCTCAGACCGAGCGGTTATCGAGGGTTCCCCATGCATTTCTGGCGCACGCTGTCCATTCAGAACAAGCTGGTTCTCAGCATGACGAGCTGCCTGCTCGTGTTCGTCGCGATCTCGAGCGGCTTGAGTGTCCGCCTGATCGGCAACGCCGTGCGCGATCGCGTCGTCCGCGAAGAGCTGCCGACGGCCGTGAGCGGCATCCGCGCCGACGTGCAGCGGCAGATGGCCGGGCCGATCGCCGCGTCGCGCGTCCTCGCGCGCGATGCGTTCCTGCTGCAATGGGAAGCCGACGGCGAGCCCGACGCCGGCACGCGCAGCTGGACCGAGCTGGCGAGGAACGTGAAGGACGAGCAGAAGGCGGCGTCCGTGCAGTGGGTGTCGGTGAAGAGCGGCAACTACTACAACGAGGCCGGCCTGCAGCGGAAGGTCACCGACAACGATCGGTGGCTCGCGACCTTCCTCGCGTCGGGCAAGACCTACGAAGTGAACATGGATCGCGAGGTCACGGCCGGCGGCTACATGATGTTCATCAACAGCCGCGTGGAACTCGACGGCACGCCGGTCGGCGCGACCGGCATGAGCCTGTCCGTCGATGCGCTCGCGACGGGGATCGCCGCGTACCGGATCGGCGATACCGGGTTCGCGTTCCTCGTGCGGCCCGACGGCGCGATCATGATGCATCGCGATACGTCGCTGATCGACGGCAAGCACTTCCTGAAGGACGAACCGGGGCTGCCCGGTGATGCGTCGTCGACGCTGCTGGCCGGCAAGCCGTATGCGTACCTGAGCTACGACGGCGACGGCGGTGCGCGCTTCATCGCGACGTCGTTCATTCCGGAGCTGAATGCGTATGTGGTCGTCGAAGTGCCGCAGGCCGAACTGCTCGGCCCGGTGACGCGTGCGATTCGCAGCGCGGCGCTGGTCGCCGCGGTCGCGGGCCTCGGCGTCGCGCTGGTCGTGATCTGGCTGGTCGGACGCGCGATCGCCGCGCCGATCCGCCGCGCGGCGACGCTGCTGTCGGAGATCGCGAGCGGCCAGGGCGACCTGACGCGCCGGATGACGGTCGAGAGCGAGGACGAGATCGGCCAGTTGTCGGACGCGTTCAACCGCTTCGTGTCGTCGTTGTCGACGCTCGTCCACCGGATTCGCGCTGCGTCCGCGTCGATCGCGACCGGATCCGCGCAGATCGCGTCGGGCAATGCGGACCTCAGCGAGCGGACCGAAGGGCAGTCGAGCAACCTCGAGCGGACGGCTTCGTCGATGGAGGAAATCACGGCGGTCGTGCGCAACAACACCGAAACCGCGACGACGGCCGCGAAGCTGATCACCGGCGCATCCGATACGGCGACGCGCGGCGGGCACGTCGTGGGTGAAGTCGTGACGACGATGGAGCAGATCAGCGATGCGTCGCAGCGGATCTCCGAGATCATCGTGATGATCGACAGCATCTCGTTCCAGACGAACATCCTCGCGCTGAATGCGGCGGTCGAGGCCGCACGCGCCGGCGAGCAGGGACGCGGGTTCGCGGTCGTTGCGTCGGAAGTGCGCAACCTCGCGCAGCGCAGCGCGCAGGCGGCGAAGGAGATCAAGGCGCTGATCGAGCACAGCGCGGGGACGGTGAACGCCGGGTCGCGGCTCGTCAGCGAGGCCGGGAAGGTGATGAGCGACGTCGTATCGCAGGTGCAGGGCGTCAGCGCGATGATGAGCGAGATCGCCGAGGCGAGCCTTGAACAGAGCGCCGGCATTGACCAGATCGGCGACGCGGTGCAGTCGCTCGATCAGATGACGCAGCAGAATGCGGCGCTGGTGGAGGAAAGCGCAGCGGCAGCGGAAAGCCTGAAGCAGCAGGCGGCGGAACTGACGCGGCTGGTATCGGCATTCAAGGTTGATGAATGAAGCGCGCACGACGTTAGAATGGTGCGCTTCTCAGGGACGTCGGCTGCGGGATCACGGCAGACGTTTTCGCTGTCGGCGCGGGATTCGGTACGTCATAAAAATGAAGCGCATTTCAAGACTGAAGGTCGGGGTAGGGGCGGTGGTGGTCGCGGCGGTGCTCGCCGCAGTCGGGGCGAAGGTGATCGCATCACCGGCGGATTCGTATCTTGCTTATCGGAAGAACGCCGCGGCGGCCGTGGCGGCGGCGCGAACGGAAGATCGGCCGAGTGTCGACCGACAGTACACGGCCGACGTGAATGCACGGCTCGCCCGGCTCATCGGCACGGTGCGGGCGAAAGGGTTTGCCGCGAAGGCGGCGGGCACGGTGCAGAGCGTCGGCCCCGTCGACGGGGTGCCGCCGGGGCCGGACGGGCTGGCCTTCAAGTCGGCCGACGGCAAGACGAATCTCGTCGTGACGACGGTTCCGCTGCTGAAGGCGTGGGCGAGCACGGCGGATGCGGGCATCAAGCCGACGGACGACGTGGCCGCGATTCTCGACAATGAAACGCTTTACACGGACGTATTCAGCGACGACGCCGCTGCGTTTCGCTTCGCCGAGTTGCCCGTCAAGCGGCAGCCGGCCGACGGCGTGGTGAAGGCATGGCTGCTGGGTGAAAGCCAGGACGGCGTGCCGGACGGGCCGAACACGCTGGCCGTGTCGGTCCGGCAGGGCGAACGGGTTTATATCCAGTGGAAGAGCGTGACGCTGCGCCCGATCGTGGCGTGCAGCGTGGGGCGCGTGCCCGAGGACGCGCGGCAGGCGTGTTTCGCCAGGCAGGTGGTGTCACAGCGGATCTACCCGCGGCTCGTCGCACTGGCGCAATCGATGGCCGATGCCGTGGTCCGGTAGCGGACGGCAGCGGACGGCGTTCGCACGGCGCGATTCGACGGCGAGGGACGTCGGTTCGCATCCGGCGAACGACGGGCGGCGACAGCGCGCGTCGTCGCCCGTCGGCATATCGTCCGATGACCGGATTCAAGGCGACCGCAACGCCTGCAACCCCAGCGTGAGCGCGTTGAACGGCATCTCGGCGGCCCCCAGCGAAAAGCTCGTCGCCGTCGCAGTCGCGCCCGGCGAATGCATCAGCGCGTGAACGATCCGCTCGCTCGCATGGCCGTCGCCATACGGATTGCTCGCGCGCGCCATTTCCTCGTACGCGCTTTCGCTGTCGAACAGCCGCGACGCCTCCCAGACGATTCGCTCCTGGTCCGTGCCGACGAGCCGCGCGGTACCGGCCTGGATCGCTTCGGGCCGCTCGGTCGTCTCGCGCGTGACGAGCACCGGCTTGCCGAGCGCAGGCCCTTCCTCCTGGATGCCGCCTGAATCGGTGATGATGAAATACGCGCGAGACATCAGGAATACGAACGAAAGATATTCCTGCGGCTCGATCAGGTAAATGTTCGGCACGCTGCCGAGCAGCGCACGCGCCGGCTCGCGCACGTGCGGATTCAGGTGCAGCGGATAGACGAACTGCGCATCGCGATAGCGGTTGGCGAGCGTGCAGAGTGCCTCGCAGAAATGCCGGAACGGCTCCCCGAAGCTCTCGCGGCGATGGCCGGTGATCAGCACGACGCGGCGGGACGGATCGAGAAAAGGAAAGTGCGCGGCGACCTTGTCGTTGAGCACGGAATCGTGGTCGAGCATGCGTTTGACGTCGTGCAGCGCATCGATCACGGTGTTGCCCGTCATCACGACCGCGCCGACCGGCACGCCTTCGCTGAACAGGTTGTCTCGCGCCTGGCCGGTCGGCGCGAAATGCCATGACGACACCGCATCGGTTACGCGGCGATTCAATTCCTCCGGCCACGGCGACCAGATGTCGCCGCTGCGCAGTCCCGCTTCCACGTGTCCGACCGGCAGATAGCGGTAGAACGCCGCGAGACTGACGGCCAGCGTCGTCGTCGTGTCGCCGTGCACCAGGACGACGTCGGGGCGAAAGTCGTCGAAGACGATCCCGATCGCCTGAAGAATGCCGGTCGTCACGTCGGTCAGCGTCTGGCTCTGGCGCATCAGATTGAGATCGTAGTCTGGCTTGATGTCGAACAAGGTGAGGACCTGATCCAGCATTTCCCGATGCTGGGCGGTAACGCACACACGGGCGTCGACATCCTTGCGCGACTTCAGCGCGCGGACGAGCGGCGCCATCTTGATGGCTTCCGGCCGGGTCCCGAATACAAGCAAGATCTTCTTCATCGTTTTCCTCGTTGAGCATCTTCGCGCCGGAAGCCCCGGCATCTGGCGCCAAGCTTGGTTGCAGGCGACCCATCCCGTCCCCGCATGCGGCCACGCCGGCCGGCATCGGCCGCGCGACATTCAGCGATGTGGCGGGGCGAGCGCACCGTTCTTGTCCGCGCGGTCTCCGCCACGCAATCGTCGGACTACGGAGGCCCCCTTGCACCTCGTCAATCACGTCATGAGCGTTCCTCACTGTGTCGATCGCCACGTCCTTCCGTCACACGATTCGCGTTGCCGCGCGCCGACGCGCCGGTAAGGTGATCCCGCTTTCCATACAGCAATATTCAAACCAGCGGCCCCTGCGTCCGGTTCCAATTCGCGCGGCACGCGCGGTTCGCTACGGAACGTTTCACAACTGCTACGAAGGTCACATCGGTGGACGGCCACGGTGCAGATAAACGGGCGACCGTGCGCGCGAGCGGTCCGGTCGCGTCATTCGAAGAATGGCGGCCTGGCTCGAGCGTCGACTGCCGCCCGAACGGCACCCGTCTTTCGAAGCGCATTGAATCGATTCGATATGCGAATTTTGTCTGGGCAATGAAAGGCGCGACGCGGATCATCCGGATCGGGTCATGGACAAATGATTTGCCCGTCGCGCCGCATCGCTCGCGCTGCCCGAGTCGACAGGCGCGAAATGTTGCGTATCTGTAACGCGCGGCCGGAATGCGGCTGGCGTGCCCGCATGACGGCCTTCCGGCGCGCGCGCCGGTGGTAGCGCGCACGTTTCCCGGCCGGGGTCCGTGCGCCGGCGCTTCGCGACTGACCGCGTCGCGAAGCGGCATCGTTCGAGGCGATGCACGTGCGATGAACAGACAATTCGCCGCGCAACGCGAACGGATCGCGATGCCGACCGCACATGCCGTGCCAAAAGCTGATTCGCCGGTGAATCAAAAACACTCGGCCGCCGCCCCGGCCGCGCCCGCTGCCTGATCGCCGGTCCTTGCCGCACGGGGCCCGGCGGCCGATGGCTCGCCGCTTGCTTGTTCTGGGCGGACAGGTGCGTTCCGACGTGCTCCAACGACAGCAGACGGACAGGGACGCCAAAGCAACGAATCCGGAAAGCGGCACGACACTTTCGTCCGGCGCGGAAGACGCCCGCGCTTGCACGACGAACGTGCGGCCACTTCCCATTGACATCCGCGCGATTCACGGCCCGGGCGCAAGCGCTCGGCTGCCGCCGTCGCCGGCACGGGGGCCAGGACATGAAGAACCGTCGGACGGTGTCGCTCTGCGTCGAAGGCATCCTGCTGCTGATCGTGCTGGCCTGCTCGCAGGTCGTGCACGACACCGCATCGCGGCCGTTCGTCGACCGGGTGCGCATCGGCATGCCAGCCGCAGGCGCGGCAGAGCGCAGCACCGCCTATGTCGGTGCCGCGCCGTTCGCGGTGCGCGCGTCGACCGACGCGGACGCGTTGCTCGAACCGGCGCCAGCCGGCACCGAGCCGGTCACGTTCGATCCCGACTGGCTATTGATCCCCGGTGTCGCCTACCTGTGGCTGTTCACGCTTCTGACCTGCGTCTACGCGGCGCGGCATTACGTGTTCAGTCTCGACCGTCTGTTCAAGCCGCAGCACGCACCTTATCAGGCGGTTACCCATGGCGAATGGCCGCGGCTCACGGTGTTCGTCGCCGCGCACAACGAAGAAGCCGTCGTCGTCGATTGCCTGATGGCGCTGCTCGCGACGACCTATCCGCACGACCGGCTGACGATCATTCCGGTCAACGACCGCTCGACCGACAACACGCGCGCGCTGATCGACGAGGTGCAGGCGCTGGCGCCCGAGCTCATCAAGCCGTTTCACCGCGAGAGCGGCAAGCCGGGCAAGGCGGCCGCGCTGAAGGACGCGCTGCGCTTCATCCGCGGCGACATCATGGTGGTGTTCGATGCCGACTACCTGCCGCGTCCCGGGTTGTTGAAGGAACTCGTCGCGCCGTTCTTCGATCCGGAAGTCGGCGCGGTAATGGGCCGCGTCGTGCCGCAGAACGCCGACAGCAACCTGCTCGCGCGGCTGCTCGATCTCGAGCGCGCGGGCGGCTATCAGGTCAACCAGCAGGCGCGCAACAACCTGAACCTGGTGCCGCAGTACGGCGGCACGGTCGGCGGCATCCGCAAGGGTGCGCTCGATGCGGTCGGCGGATGGTGCGACGACATGCTCGCCGAGGATACCGACATGACCTATCGCCTGTTGCTGAGCGACTGGCGCACGGTCTACCTGAATCACGCCGAATGCTATGAGGAAGTGCCCGAGCGCTGGGCAGTGCGCGCGCGGCAACTGACGCGCTGGGCGAAGGGGCACAACCAGACGCTGCTGCGCTATTTCGGTCCGGTGTTGCGCAATCCGCTGATCTCGCGGCGCTGCCGGCTGGACGGCGTGCTGCTGCTCGGCGTGTTCCTGATGCCCGCGCTGCTCGCGATCGCGTGGGGCACCGCGATCACGCTTTATCTGCTCAATGGCGTCAACTCGACCGCGCTCGGCCTGCTCGTGTCGTTGTTCGCGCTGTTCGCGTTCAGCACCTTCGGCAACTTCGGCGTGTTCTTCGAGATCGTCGTCGCCGCGCGGCTCGACGGTCGCGCGACGCGCCTGCGGCTCGTGCCGGTCAACGTGGTCGGTTTTTGCGTGACGATCGCGGCCGTGGTCTCCGCGCTATGGGGGCTCGTGCTCGATGCCGCGTTGCGGCGCGAACTGAAATGGGACAAGACCGAGCGTTTTCGCCGGCAACTGAAACCGGGGCGGTGAACGATGACGACCTTCAATGTGATGGTGCCGGTGGCAGGCGTGCTGAGCCTGCCGTTCCTGCCGCTGCTGCACGAGCTGATCCGGCGCAGCGACGTGGCGGCACTGCCGATCGGCGACGGGCCGTTCGTCGACCAGGCGCTGCTCGCCGCGCGCTGGCGCGATGCGCTGCGCGTGCATGTGGGCGGTGCGCGGCCGGCCGATTCGTCCGTGACGGCGCCGTGGCACGCGCTCGGGCTCCTGGTCCGGCATGACGACGAGATCCGCGTCGTGCACGACGAGCATTGCGAGGACGTGCTCTACGCCGATCGCGCGATCACGCTCGACCGCGGCGCGCGGGCCACGTATGCGTTCGCCGAGCAGCGCATCGACGTTCATGCCGGCGCGACGATCGGCATGCTCGCACACGCGCCGCATATCGACGTCGATAGCGCGGTGCTGCGCGGCGTCGTGGTGGGCGGGACGGTATACCTGCATGGTGCCGGCGGCTTCGCGTGCCTGTACGGCGAGCCGATCGTCTTCGGCAAGGTGTCGGTGCTACCGGCCGACGATACGGCCGTCGCGCCGCGCCGTGCGGTCTCGCTGACGCGCCACTTTTCCAGGCTGCCGCATCGCTACGTGCACGGCCGCTACCTGCTCTCCTGCGACGTGCGTCTGCCCGCACATACGGTCGTGCAGGGCAACCTCGTCGTGGAGGGCACGCTGGTGCTCGGTGACGGCTGCGTGCTGCGCGGCAGCGTCAAGGCGCATCGCGTCGAGCTCGAGCGCCATGCATTCCTGCACGGCTCGGTGTTCGCGCGGGACGACGTGCTGCTCGCCAGCGGCAGCTGCATCGACGGCGTCGTGTCGGCTGGTGGGCTGCTGCGTCTGACCGGCGCGCGCATCGGCGTCACCGGTCATCCTGTCAGCGCCTGTGCGCGCGACGTCTCGGTCGTCGGCCATGCATGCGTGCACGGCGACCTCGTCGCATGCCGCAGCGGCTGGTTCCATGCATCCCGTTAAGGAGCACCTCCATGTCCGATCGATCCCGCCGTCGCCGCTCGCGCGCACCGGTCGCCGCACTGGCGGTGCTGTGCGGCGTTGCCGTCGGCCCGCTGCCGGTGCTCGCGGCGCAGCCGGATGATGCCGGCGCGCCGGCACCCGCGCAGTCGCCCGACGCCGCCGTGCCCGTCATCGTGCCGCGCATGCTCGACACGCCCGCGTTCGTGCGCGTGTCCGCCGATGGCCTGCCGGACGGCACGTCGCTCGCGGAATTCTCGCCTGACGATACGAACCGGCCGCCGTTGCCAGACGCCGTGATCGCGCACGTGCAGGCGCCGAGCGAACGGCATGCCGAGATGTCGCTCGGCGTGTCCAGCGCACACCTGACGCACGGGTATGGCGACTGGTACGGCGTGCACGTGCGCGGCGTCTATCAGGACGGTGGTCGCACGATACTCGGCGAGCTGGCGCAGCTGCATCGCTTCGGCGAGAGCACGCAGCTGGGCGCATTGACGTATGTGCAGGACCTCGGACCGGACTGGTTCGGCGGCATCGGTTTTTCCGGCACCACGTCCGGGACGATCCTGCCGAGCGCGCGCGTCGACCTCTCGATCAACCGCAAGCTGCTGTCCAACCGGTCGCTGATCGTGTCGCTGGGCGCGGGCTATGCATGGAACCGCAGCGGCCACAGGGATCAGCTGTATCACGCGGGCCTGATCTGGTATGCGCTGCCGAAGTGGATCTTCGAGGCGGGTACCAACTACACGGTCGATTCGCCGGGGTCGGTGAAGGCGCCGCAATACTACGGCGCGGTCACCTACGGCGAGGTCGGCAAGAGCGTGATCGTGCTGCGTGGCGGGTTCGGGCGCGAGGCTTACCAGGTCACCGGATCCGGTTCGCAGATCGCCGATTTCCGCAGTCATGAAGTGAGCGCGAAATGGCGCTACTGGTTCACGCGCAAGTGGGGTACGCAAGTCGAGTTCGACTACTACCATAACCCCTACTATTCACGGATCGGCGGCGAGCTGAGCGTGTTCTATCGCTGGTAGCGGGAGCGGACGCCATGCAGACGCATCCCGTCCGTCCTTCCGTCGACCGTTCGCTGCGGATCCACCCGCATCCGCAGCGCTGGCTGATGTCGATCGTGCTGCTGACCCCGACGCTCTATGCGTTGCTGTGGCTCGGTCTGCCGTTCGCGTGGCGCTACTGGCGCGCGGTCATGACGTGGGGGGCGCACGAGATCGATCCGGCATTGCACGTGATCGTGATCGGCTACCCGCCCGATGCGCCGCGCGTACTGCTGCTGTCGATCGATCTCGCCGCGCGAATGCCGAGCGGCACGCAGCTTGCCGTGACCGCCGTGCTATGCGCGATCGGCTTCGGCGCGTCGTTCTTCCGGCGTGCGAACTGGTTGCCCGTTGCATATCTGTTACGTATCGCGAGCTTCACGCAGCTGCTGATCTGCGCGTATTTCTGGTTCGCACCGGGCGCGTTCCCGTATGTGCCGATGCTGCATCTGCGTGACATGTTCGTGCTGCACGGCGCGGCGATCACGCTGATTCCGCTGGTGATGGCGGCGCTGTACTATCCGCTCGATTTCACGCCGCTGCAGAAGATCGCCGCATCGCTTCTCGTGGTCGGCTACTTCGTGTTTGCGCTGCCGTTCGTGATGCTGCTGCACGCGGTCGTCATCCACCATGGCTCGTTGCTGTTCCTGCCGTTCTGCTATTTCCTCCTCGGCGGCCCGCTGCTGATCGGCCTGCTCGTCACGCTCTACACCTACTGCGCGAGCTGGCCCGGCTCGCTGACGAATCCGTCCGATGATTCGCGCTGATGGGGCGTGAAAACGCCGCCGTATCAGTGGTGAAACGAATCGGCCGCGTTTTTTGCCGCACCGCACGGCACGCGACGCACGGAGCGAGCACGACAGGGCTTCCGGAGCCAATGGCACGTTGTTCGCTTCTCTTCCTGCGTCGCATCGATTCGTTTCCAACGGAAAAGACGGCTCGGCCGCCGATGGCCGACGTCTCTCGATGTTCGACGAACTGGGCAACCGCACACATCTACCGGGCAAGGTGGGCCGAGCTGGCGGCACGCTCATCGCTGCTGTGGCGCCACCCATTCCTTGAGCGAGGAGCACACCATGTTGGCAAAGTCAGGCAAGTTCTTGCGGATACTATTCGCGCTGTTCGCGCTGGCGTTCGCGTTCGGTCCGGGCGGCGTTCGGGCGGCCACCAACCAGCTTCTCCTGTTGGTGCCCGACACGCTGACGCTGCCTGATCCTCGCGTGTCCGCGTGGCTCGATACCGCGCAGGAGGAAGGGTTGCAGATCAAGGTGATGACCGACAGCCAGTTCATGGCCGCCGGGTCGTCGCTGTCGCAGTATCCCGGCCTGATCCTGCCGGACCAGGTTCATACGACGGCCGACGACACGCTCGTGACGGCGATCCAGAACTACGCGCTGAACGGCGGCAAGGTGATGCTCGTCTACGATTTCGGCGTACTGAATTCGGCCGGATTCTACGTGAGCCCGAAGTCTCGTTTCAGCAACATGGTCGGCGTCGACTACGTGTTGTATGACCAATACGGCGGCAACATGATCGGCCTCGGCAACGTGACCGGCATGAGCAGCTGGCTGCGCACGCTGCAGGTGCCCCCCGGCAAGTCGATGGCATGGACGACGACGAATTCGGCGACCACGGCCGCCAGCCCCACGACGTCGTTCGCATCGACGAGCAGCTCCGGCTCGTCGAAGACGTCTGCGTCGACGTCGGGCACCAACGCGCTGTTCCTGCCCGCCAGCCCGTCGAACCCGGGCGGCCTCGCCAATTACAACCACCAGGCATGGTTCCAGTACACGACGCCGCCCACCGGCAGCGGCGTGCTGACCCAGACGCTGCCGAAGCTGACCGGCACCGTGACCGGCAAGCTGAAGAAGACCACCACGTATAGCGCCGGTTCGCTGCTGAGCACCTCGACCGGCACGACGTCGACCGCGCTTGCGTCCACGCTGGCCACCACCGACACGCTCGAAGGCATCTCCGGCTACGTGTACGGCTTTCTGACCTATCCGAGCTTCGTGACGCAGGGCACGTATTCGGGCACGACGATCCTGACGTCGCCGAACTTCGGGCTGGTGTCCGGCTACAACCCGTACGGCAACGGCGGCGTGCTGTTCGTCAACCTTCCGCTCGCCTACCTCGACGGCCAGACCGACGGGATGCTGATCCACGGTTACCTGCATTATTTCGGCACGCAGATGCTGAACCTGCCGTCGCTGTCGCCGCTGCCGAAGGCGCAGGCCGGGCTCGTGTTCAACTGGCACTTCTGCGCGGGCGACCAGATCCAGCCGGCGCTCTATCTGAAGAGCCTCGGCGTGTGGAACAACGGACCGTTCTCGATCGTGGTCACTGCCGGGCCCGACGAAGCGACTTTCGGCGACGGCGACGGCATCAATCTCGCCAACAACCCGACGGCGCAGAATCTCCTCAAGTACTTCACCAGCAGGGGGCATCGCGTCGGCAGCCACGGCGGCTGGATTCACGACTACTGGGGGGCGAATGCGAGCGAAACGAACGCGAGCACGTTCACGCAGTACCTCGTGATGAACCACCAGGCCGTTCAGGCCGCGACGGCCCTGCCCGATGTCGAGTACGCGGCGCCGGAAGGCAACACGCCGACCTGGTCGGTGAACTGGCTCGAAAGCAATGGCTTCAACGGGTACTACTTCACCGGTCACACCGGTTCGGCACCGACCCGCGCATATCGCAACGGTGCGCTGCTGAACCCGGGCCTGTGGGCTTACCCCGTGATGCCGTTCGGCAAGTACGCGACGTTCGAGGAATTCCAGCAGTACGCGGTGCCGACGACCGACGTGAACAACTGGTACGCCGCGCTGATGAACTTCGTCGTCGCGAACCACACGAGCCGGCTGATCTATGCGCACCCGTACGGCGCGTCGTTCTACCCGTCGACGTTGTCCGCGATCTTCACGCAAGCCAATATGCTGAAGCTCGCGGGACAGTTCCGCTGGTACACGATGAGCGACATTACGATCTTCGACCGGGCGCGCCTGAACGTCACGTGGTCGGCCACCGACACGGGCAGCGGCTGGGCATTCTCGGCCAGCCACCCGACGAGCCTGACGAACATGACGTGGCTGCTGCCGAAGGCTGCGTATGCGTTACCGATCATCACGCAAGGTAGCGGCAGCGTGAATATCACCGACTCGACGTACTGGCTCGTGACGGCGAATAGCGGCACCAGCCTCAAGTTCACCAGCGCCAAGGTGCACTGAGCCGCAACATCGATACACTCGCCGGCGCGCGACGCGGCCAACGCCGCGCCCGGCGAATTGCGCAGGACTACCGCGCAGGAGCCCCCCCATCATGAACCGGCCCGCGCTTTTCCCGGCCGCACGCGCGTGCGTGGCGGCCTTCGTCAGGCAGTGCCATGCGTGGCGCGTTGCCTGTTGCGTCGCCGCGTGCTGCTCCGTGCTGCACGCCGGCGCCGCCGAACTTCAGCTGAACGGGCTGTATCAACGCCCGGACGGTGCGATCACCGTGCGCCTGAACGGCGCCGGCATCGATCCATATTTCGCGGCGAAGGCGCTGCTTGCCGCCGCCGACACCCGCATGGATGCCCGCCAGGCGGCACTCGCATGGATCGCATGGGTGTTGCCACGCCAGCGTCTGGACGGGGGATTCGACCGCTTCTGCGTGAAGAGCGGACTGACCAGCCCGTGCGCGGAAGCCGACGCGGACGACGCGATGATGGCGACCTGGATCGAGCTGCTCGCGCGCTTTGCGCCGCCCGACGGGATGCCGGCGGCCTGGGAACTCAGCCTGAACCGCGCGGGCGCGCACCTGGACACGCTGCTCGACAAGGCGAGCGGCGTCTATCAGATTTCGTCGTCGCTGCATGTCGCGCTGCTGATGGATAACGTCGAGGTGCACAGCGCGTTCCAGGCACTCGCCGCGTATTACGTGCGCCGCGCCGATTACGTGCATGCGGGGCCGTGGAGCCAGCGTGCCGACCGGCTGTCGTCCGCGATCGTCAAGGTGTTCTGGCGCGGCACGCAATCCGGCTTTCGCGCGAGCACGCAGAAGATCAGCGACACGAGCTTCTATCCGGCGAAAGTCGCGCAGATCTTTCCTATCCTGTCCGGCATCCAGGTGCCTGACCAGTCGAACGAGACGATCTATGCGCAGTGGATGCAGAAGTACGGCAAGACCTGGATGCAACTCGCCGGCTCCGATTTTCCGTGGGGGCTGATCGCGCTGGTCGCCTACAAGATGAACGACTGGAGCACCGTCGCCTGCTGGTATGCGCGCTCGGGCCCGTACCGTCATGGCGCGCACTGGAACGTACTGGAGGAAGCGCTGTACCTGGCATTCGAAAGCCGGATGACCGATCCGCTCGCACCCGCCAAATGCGGGTTCACGACGGCGGAGGTAACGGTGACCGGATCGCGCTGACACGACGGCGCACGGTCGATGAACGGAAACAGGGAAGGAGACGTGTCATGTGTGGCATCGTCGGCGCGGTCGCGCAACGGAACATCGTTCCGATTCTGATTGAAGGTTTGCGCCGCCTCGAATATCGCGGCTACGATTCATGCGGCGTGGCGACCGTCGTCGACGGGCAGGCGCGCCGAGAGCGCAGCGTGTCGCGCGTCGCCGATCTCGACGCGCACGTGCGCAGCGCCGGGCTGTCCGGCAGCACCGGCATCGCGCACACCCGGTGGGCGACGCATGGCGCGCCCGCGACCTGCAATGCGCATCCGATCTTCTCGCGCGACGAAATCGCGCTCGTGCACAACGGCATCATCGAGAATCATGAAACGTTGCGCAGGCAACTGTCTGACGAGAACTACCAGTTCGATGGCCAGACCGATACGGAGGTCGTTGCCCATCTGATCCACAGCAAGTATCGCGGCGATCTGCTCGCCGCCGTGCGCGATGCGACGTCGCAACTGCACGGCGCCTACGCGATCGCGGTGTTCAGCAAGCATGAGCCGCAGCGGCTGATCGGCGCGCGGGTGGGATCGCCGCTCGTCGTCGGTCTGAAGGATGACGAATGCTTTCTCGCGTCCGACGCGCTCGCGCTCGCCGGCATCACCGATCGCTTCATCTTTCTCGAGGAAGGCGACATCGTCGAACTGACGCCGGGCGGTGTGCGAATCCTCGAGCGCGGCGGCACGCCGGTCGATCGCCCGATCCAGACCGTCTCGTCGGCGCAGGCCGCGGTCGAGCTCGGGCCGTACCGGCATTTCATGCAGAAGGAAATTTTCGAGCAACCTCAGGCCGTGGCCGCGACGATTCCCGATGCGGGGCTGTTCGATCCGGCGATATTCGGCCCGGATGCCGCGCGCGCGTTCGAACAGATCGACAACGTGCTGATTCTCGCGTGCGGCACGAGTCACTATTCCGGCTTGACCGCGCGCCGCTGGCTCGAGACGATCGCGCGGCTGCCCGCGCAGGTCGAGATCGCGAGCGAATACCGTTACAGCGACGCGCTCGCGCTGCCGAATACGCTGGTGGTCAGCGTGTCGCAATCCGGCGAGACTGCCGACACGCTCGCCGCGCTCAAGTATGCGCAGGCGCTCGGCCACATCGATACGCTGGCGATCTGCAACGTGCCGACCAGCGCGATGATGCGTCAGACCGGCCTGCGGTTCCTCACGCGCGCGGGCCCGGAAATCGGCGTCGCGTCGACCAAGGCGTTCACGACGCAGCTCGTCGCGCTGTTCATACTCGCGGTGACGCTCGGTCGGCTGCGCGGCTACGTCGACGATGCGCAGCTCGCGCGTTATACGACGCAGTTGAGACGGCTGCCGAGCGCGCTCGAGGATGTGCTCACGCTCGAACAGCAAATCGAGCGCTGGGCCGCGGAATTCTCGCGGCACGAGAACGCGTTGTTCCTCGGGCGTGGGCTGCATTACCCGATTGCGCTCGAAGGGGCGCTGAAGCTGAAGGAGATTTCGTACATCCACGCGGAAGCGTATCCGGCCGGCGAGCTGAAGCACGGGCCGCTTGCGCTCGTGACGCACGCAATGCCGGTCGCGACGATTGCGCCGAACGACGCGCTGCTCGAGAAGCTCAAGTCGAACATGCAGGAAGTGCGGGCGAGGGGCGGGCAGCTTTACGTATTCGCCGATGCCGATACGCGGATCGATAACAGCGAAGGCGTGTCGGTGCTGCGAATGCCGGATTACTACGGGCTGCTGTCGCCGATCCTGCACGTCGTGCCGCTTCAGCTGCTCGCGTATCACGCCGCTTGCCTGCGCGGCGCGGATATCGACAAGCCGAGGAACCTGGCGAAATCGGTGACGGTGGAGTAGCGGGCGGTGCGACGTCGACGAGACTGCTGAGTTGCATCAATTTCGGTTACGGGGCCTCGTTTCGGTTTCGGTTACAGAGGCTCCTGCCTGGCGATGAGCGTTGCCCGACAAGGCGTAACCAGAACTAATGTCAACGGGTTAGCCAGCGACGTCGCTGGCGAAGGCCCAACCGTCAAGGTGCGGTTCACAAAGAAACAAGGCGCTCCCGTACGCGTTGTTTCAGGCGATGCATCCCGATGCGGCGGCAGCCATTCGCGAAGGCGACTTTCAGAAGAAATACTACCTAAGTCATCAACACGTGGCAGAGAATCTAAAGCTTGCCGCCCCAAAAGTGTAAGGCTCTACGGGACTACGTCGATGTGGATCCGAACCCGGCAAACATGCTGGTGTTCGAGTGTGGTAGTCAGCGACATCCGAGGTACTCGGACAATGCGTTACGCAAGCTGCAGGAAGCGAATACAGCAGAAAGCGTCGAAAACGCTTGGCACAAAAAAAGCGATAGTCAGCCACCTCGGCGGACGGCAATCCGTTGCACTCTCCTTTACACCTTACTGGCAAAGGGGTTTGGCCCGAATTGACGGACAGGACAACGCGCGATCGGGAAGGCAACAAGACATCTCTTGGGCGCTGATGCTGCCGATTTCCGCCCGAGAAGAGAACCGATGTCAAGCGTCGGAACTCACATCACGACGGGCGCACTCGAAAGATCATCGAGCCGCGGGCCGTGACGTGGAAAGTGTTTTTGCAGCAGCTCGGTCACCTGCTCGATACCTCGCAGAACACCGGACCGATAACGGCCTTGCCGGAAGTGCGCCTCCATGGCCTGGCAAATCGCTTCCCATTCGCGGCCATCCACCTTGGCGTGGATGCCTCGGTCCGCGACGATTTCGACGTCGCGGTCCGCAAGAAGCAGGTAGATAAGAATGCCGTTGTTGTGCTCGGTGTCCCAAACCCGGAGGTCCGAGAAAACCTCGATGGCACGGTCCCTCGCAGATGTGCCCTTCAACAATGCGCGGATGTGCAGCGCACCCTCTACAGCAAACCTGACTTGACCTACGTGCGCGCGATGACTCATACGTACAGCCTCTTCAATAGCGATAAGCTCCCGCCGTGAGAATGCGCTGTTGACCCGCCAGTGGGTCGTGAAAAGATGCCGAAACAGGCGTTTCAGGTCCATGCTCACCACCGTCCCGATGCGCCACCGCCGCCGAAGCCTCCGCCGCCTCCGCGAAAAATGTCGCGATTCGAATCACGACCGAAACGGCCACCGCTACCGCCAATGAAGCGCCCACCCGCCGCTCCCATCCCGCCGCCCAGCAACGTGAAGAGCAGCGCCATCAGTCCTGCCGCGATGGCGATAAAGAGCGCCCCCGATAAAACCCATGCGAGCACTCCGACGACTCCGCCCGTAACGGCTGCACCCGGCAGTCTCCCGAGCATGGCGCGCAGAAGGCCGCCCGCCATGACCGTCAGGAGGAAGAGGACCGGAAGCAACCGTCCGGCGCCGTCGCTCGTCTGATGTCGCCGCTGCGGCGGAGGTAACTGCTCGCCGCTGGTGACGCGCATCATGTCGTCGACGCCGGCAGTGATGCCGCCGTAGAAATCTCCGTTTCGGAACCGCGGAACTATCGCCTCGTTGATGATGCGATTGCTCGTCGCGTCGGTGAGCACGCCTTCGAGGCCGTATCCGACCTCGATTCGAAGCGTTCGGTCGTTCTTGGCGACAATCAGGAGCGCGCCGTCGTCGACATTCTTGCGCCCAAGCTTCCATTGCTCGACGACTCGCATCGAATACTGTTCGATGGTTTCGGGCTCCGTGGTCGGAACGACGAGAACTGAAATCTGCGCTCCTCTTTTCGCCTCGAACTCTCTCAACGTCTTCTCAAGGCTGGCCATCTGGTCGCTGGTCAGGGTTCCAGTCTCGTCGGTTACTCTCGATGTCAGCGGCGGGACAACGACGTCGGCATGGGCGCAGGCAGCCCCCAAGACAAAGAAAGCCAAGACGACGGCCGTCGCCAGCCGGAACACGTTCAATTGGAACCCCTGCCTGCAGATGCCGGCGTCGAACCGAAGTCGACCCGCGGCGGTTTGGAAATCTCGGCTTCGTTGCTCACCGAGAAGTTGGGACGTTCCAGATAGCCGAATGCCTTTGCAGTCAAATTGTTCGGGAAGGAGCGTACCGTCGTGTTGTACGTCTGGACGGCGCGAATGTATCGATTGCGGGCCACGGCAATGCGATTTTCCGTACCCTCGAGCTGCGCCTGCAGGTCGCGGAAGTTCGCATCCGACTTCAATTGCGGATAGTTCTCCGATACCGCCAGCAGACGTGACAGAGACGACGTGAGCTGCCCCTGTGCCGCTTCAAACTTTGCGAAAGCCTGCGGGTCGGCAATGAGTTCGGGCGTGGCGCGAATCGAACCCACTTGCGCCCGGGCCTCAGTCACACGGACCAGCACTTCCTTTTCCTGGTCCGCGTACCCCTTCACTGTGTTGACGAGGTTGGGAACAAGGTCGGCACGCCGTTGATACTGATTTAGAACTTCTGACCAACTGGCCTTCACCTGTTCGTCTTCGCTCTGGATGGCGTTATAGCCACACCCTGAGAGAGACAGCAGGCTCAGCGCCAATGCGCCTGTCAGAAGTGCGCGGGCCAGACGGCGCCGTGTGGAGATTGCTGCGAAATTTGTCGACATGGACGCGCCTCTGTCCTGTATTCCCCGGCATTCCGCCGCTCACCGGTGCACTGCCTATCGTATGTAGCTCGGCGGTCGCAGGGTTGATGCACGTCAATGCTGCATTGTCGAGCGTGCCCGGAGTGATGCACCGTCTCGGTCGCATGTCGGCTCCACGGCCCCGATACATATGAAGAATTCGGTGCGTGATCCGTTGAGCCACGTCAAGCCATCGAAGGGGCGTCGGCATAGAGTGATTCTAGGGTTCGACCAGCGCTCGAGAACCATGCTCGCGGAGAACAAGGCGGCATTCCCGCAAAAACTCGCAATTGCAATTGCGACCGTTAGCATGGTCAGTGCCGTTGCAATCGCTGGTACGCCGGCGGCTGCCGACGATGCCCATCATCCGAACAAAGCAGCCGAAAAAGCGCCGATCAAGTCAAACCGCGAAGCGGACGACCAAATGCAGGTCATGCGCGTCATGCACGAAAAGATGACGAACGCCAAGACGCCTCAAGAACGCGTTGCCCTGATGGACGAGCAAATGAAAGTCATGCAAAACGGCATGTGCATGATGGAAATGACGAGTGCTTACTCGTCCAGTATGCCGATGTCATCGCGGCAGGGGAGTATGGAAATGCGCATGGATATGATGCAGATGATGATGCCCGACACATTGCTCCGTCGTCGGTGGCACCCTCTGATGATTTGACAATATAGTACGCACTGTACGCAACCGAGGTACCGGCTAGCCTCGGTAAAGGTAACTCACGTCGTAGCACGGCCGTCACGTCAATATCGAACGCGCAGGGCGAAGAGCCTCGATGGAAGCGGAACGGGTGAGCAAAGGAGCGTCAAATGAGCGGCCAACCCGGCGAAGACAAGCTTGATCACCCACGGATTTCTGAGCACTTGTCATCGGGCGAGCATCACGCACGCGAGACGGACAAGCACGACCAATCCGCCGGCCACGGACACGACGCGCATGCGCCTCACCAACATGGCCAGGATGAGCACGTTCGACCCGCAGATTCGCTTCGCGACCCCGTCTGTGGAATGACGGTGGCCGATGAGTCAAGCTTGCGCTGCGAACACGATGGCAAGTGGTACGCGTTCTGCAGCCAGGCTTGCTTGACGAAATTCCAGGCTGCGCCGTCCAGGTACGTCGAGCCCTCGACCATTGAGCAGCCACGAGCAGTGCCTGAGGGCACCATCTACACGTGCCCGATGCACCCGGAAATTCGCCGGGACCATCCTGGGCAATGTCCGAAGTGCGGCATGACGCTGGAGCCGGTTCTGCCCGGTATCGACGAAGGCGAGAATCCGGAACTGGTCGATTTTCGACGCCGATTCTGGTGGACGTTGCCACTGACAGTCATCGTTTTCGTGCTGGCGATGTTTGGCCATCGCCTGCGATTGATGGGAGCCGGCACCGAAAGCTGGGTTGAGTTCCTCATCTCCACGCCAGTCGTCCTGTGGGCGGGCCTTCCGTTTTTCGAGCGGTGCATGCGCTCATTCGTGAACCGCAGCCCCAACATGTGGACGCTCATCGGGCTCGGGACGGGGGCGGCCTATATCTACAGTGTCATCGCCACCATCTTCCCCGGCGTGTTTCCTGAAACGTACCGTGCGCACGGCCGGGTCAGCGTGTATTTCGAAGCAGCGGCAGTCATCATTTCGTTGACGCTTCTCGGGCAGTTGCTCGAACTGAAGGCCCGCTCGCAAACATCCGCGGCCATCAAGGCGCTGCTCGGGCTCGCACCCAGGACGGCCCGACGCATCAACCCGGATGGTTCCGAGGAAGACATTCCGTTGTCCCATGTGCATGTGGGAGACCTGCTTCGCGTGCGGCCAGGCGAGAAAGTCCCCGTGGACGGCGTGGTGACGGATGGCTCGAGTTCGCTCGACGAGTCCATGATTACCGGCGAACCCATTCCCGTCACGAAGCGCGTTGGCGACCACGTCATCGGCGCAACGATGAACGCGACAGGCAGTCTCGTCATTCGCTCGGAAAAGGTCGGCTCCCAGACTGTCCTGTCGCAAATCGTGCAGATGGTCGCGCAGGCGCAGCGGTCCCGTGCCCCGCTGCAGCGTATGGCCGACAAGGTGGCCGGCGTGTTTGTCGTCGGCGTCGTCAGTGCCGCTCTTCTGACATTCTTCGTGTGGGGCATCTTTGGGCCGGAGCCCAGCTGGGTGTTCGGTCTCATCAATGCGGTGGCGGTGCTCATCATTGCTTGCCCCTGCGCGCTGGGGCTTGCGACGCCAATGTCCATCATGGTAGCAAGCGGCAAAGGAGCCACAACCGGGATTCTCTTTCGAGATGCGGCCGCGATCGAAAATCTGCGCAAGGTCGATGTGCTCATCGTCGACAAGACGGGGACGTTGACAGAGGGGCGTCCAGCGTTCGAGCGAGCCGTGGGCACAAACGGATACACAACCGACGAAGTACTTCGTCTGGCGGCGAGTCTCGACCAAGGTAGTGAGCATCCGCTTGCTGCGGCCATCGTTGCGGCTGCCCGTGAGAAGAAGCTGACTTTGGACCGCACGGAAAATTTTGAATCCGCTACGGGTATCGGCGTGAGGGGACTTGTCGCCGGCAGGAAACTTGCGCTTGGCAACACCGCGCTGATGCAGACTGACGCGGTATCCGTCGAATCGCTGGCGAGGGAGGCGGACGGCATGCGCGCGCAAGGCGCCAGTGTCATGTACTTGGCGGTCGATGGCAGTTTGGCCGGACTGCTGGCAGTCGCGGACCCGATAAAGACGACAACGCCAGAAGCGCTTTTGACGTTGAAGGAAAACGGCATTCGAGTCGTGATGGCGACCGGTGATGGTGTAGTCACTGCCAAGGCCGTGGCCGGGAAGCTCGGCATCGACGAATTCCATGGCGAGGTGAAGCCTGCAGACAAGCTCAACCTGGTGACACGGCTTCAGCAAGCCCGGCACGTTGTCGCAATGGCCGGAGACGGCATCAACGACGCCCCCGCGCTTGCCAAGGCCGATGTCGGCGTGGCCATGGGAACAGGCACGGATGTGGCGATGAGCAGCGCTCAGGTGACCCTCGTCAAGGGCGACTTGCGCGGTATCGCGCGTGCTCGAGAGCTGTCCGAGGCAACCGTCGCGAACATGAAGCAAAATCTTGGCTTCGCGTTCGTATACAACGCACTTGGGGTTCCGCTGGCGGCAGGGGTACTTTATCCATTCACCGGTTTGCTGCTTTCGCCGATGATTGCCGCACTTGCAATGAGTCTAAGCTCCGCTTCGGTCATTTCGAACGCACTGCGACTGCGCAACGCGAAGATTTAGCTTGTCACGCAGCTTGCGGCGGTCGCATAACGACAGCACACCTTTCGTCGCAGTGGGCTGCCCGCGCAGTTCCCACTAGTATCGTATGCAACCCGAACTATTGGAAAAGCGAGTGTTCGGATGTTCGCGGTGCACACGCAAGCATGCGTTGGATTGGACGTCTTCGGGCCCGGTCACGCAGGTCATTGATTTGCCTAGAGCGCTCGGGCGCAATCAGAACCAGCGGTGACGCGTAACCAGAATTAATGTACCTCGGGAGATCACTCGGCGCGAGGCTGAGCGGTCCCGTGACGGCAGCGGCGAACGAAGGCGATTCATGCGCGATCGCCCGCGCCGTTACGATTCCGGGTTGAAGGCAGACGTGTCGCCGTCGATCCGGAACACAATCGGATCGCGTGGATAGTGCTTGATGTCCGGAGAGAAATCGTACTTGCCCTCGGTCCAGTAGTACGCGAAGGAGACGAGCAGAATCGCCAGCGAAAATGGCAGCGACAGGCGCCCCCATGTCCAGAAGGCACTCAGCCCGAGTGCGGCGACGACCGCAAAATAGATCATGGCCGGGCGTCGCGCCTTTGCGAGCGGCTGCCACGTTTCGGGATGAATTCCGGCGGCAATGAATGCGCTCGGATTGAAACGCAACCCCTGATGTGCGAGGCCGCACAGCAGTGCGACAAGCAATTCGTGACGATTCTTGAAGCGAACGCAGCGAATGGCGTCGTCGGCGTCGTAATCCATGAGGCTCGTGCGCAGTGTGTATCGCTTCGCCGGTTCGCGCTTCCCACTTTGTCGCCAGAACTGGAAGTTCGCCGGGCTCATGGTCACTCGGGAAGGCGGGTTGAAGTCAACGTCGCAGCACATGTCCTCGTTCCGCACGACTTCACGCCATTCGATGCACCGTTCCTGCTGCAGGGCCGCCTGGTCCGAGTGCTTGCCGACGCCATATCGGAAGCCGGTTGCGTCGACTTGAAACCAGCCGCCGATATTCATCGTCGCGCGAATCACGATCACTACCGCCCAGGCGAGGCAGGCCAGAATGCAAAGCCATAGAACGAAACCGATGAACCCGACACGCGAGGAGGACGCATCGTCGAACGGCGCAACGAGCAATCCAGCGAACATCGTGCCGAAAAACAGCATGAAACCGATATTCAGCAGATAGGTATTGAACCGATCTGGAATTCCTTTGCATGTCGGTATCTGTCGAAGGTGTGCAGGCAGCGTGATGACTCGCGGTTTTGCGCTTGTGTCCGGGGCGGATTGCTTCGACGCGTCGTCAGTGCGGGGCGGCAACGCGTCGTCTGAGCGGGTAGTCATGGCGCGTGGCCCCTTGTTCGTAGGATGTGTTTTGGAAATCGGCGAATCGTTCGGATGGTAATCGATCTGGCGGAACGGCTCGCACCGGAATCAGGGTTCCCTGCACGAATGCAAAAGAATCCGGCCGATTGTTTTCTTCCGTGTCGGAAATCCGGAAAGTCGACGGCGTTCGTAGTGACGGCGGAACCCCAATGCTCGACCGGTACGCTCGGGGCGGCCCGAACCGACACCGCCATACCCACGCCTTCGTGCGAAGATTGAGCGATATTCCACCCGCATTCCATCGAGACCGTCGTGATCCGATCGAACCCCGAGGGCAACCCGCAAGCCGGCCATCCGCCGTGGATGGCCGTCGCACTGGCCGAGCTGGGCATTCGCCGCTTCCCGCCCGGCAGCATCAATCCGCGCATCGTCGAGTACAACAACCACACGAACCTCGTCGGCTACGACGACAAGATTTCGTGGTGCTCGTCGTTCGTCAACTGGTGCATGACGCATGCCGGCATCCGCGGCACGGGGTCGGCGCTCGCGCGTTCGTGGCTCGAATGGGGGCGGCCGCTGGAGCGCCCGGTGTACGGTTGCATCGCGATTCTGACGCGCGACGACCCGTTGAGCTGGAAGGGGCACGTCGGATTCTATCTGCGTCACGACGACGAGCGTGTCCACCTGTTCGGCGGCAATCAGCTCGAAGAGGTGCGCGAACTTGCGTATCCGGTGAGCGAGGTGATCGGTTACCGGTGGCCGGACGCGGGCTGATCGCGCCGCACGCCCGGCCTCCCGCGCACGGACGACGGCGCCGGCGTCGCACGGCGGCCGTGGTCAATCCTGCGCGGCGGTGGCGGCCACGGCCTGCGCTTCACCCGCCGCCTCGTTCCTGCTCCACCCGCCGCCGAGCGATCGATACAACGCGACCGCCGCCAGCGCATGCTCTCGCCGGACCTGATTGAGTGCATCCGAATCCCGCAGATACACTTCCTGCGCCGACAGCACGTCCAGAAAATCCGTCGCGCCGCCCTTATAGAGCTGGTTCGCCAGCCCGAGCGCCTTGTCCGACGCCGAGAGCGCGCTGTCGAGGCGCCGCGTCGCTTCATCGCTGCTGACGAGGTTCGCACGCGCGTCCTCGACTTCCCGCAGCGCCTGCAGCATCGTCTGCCGCAACCCGAGTTCCGACTCGCGCATTCGGCTTTCGCTTTGCGTGATGTCGGCGGTGATTCGCCCCGCGTTGAAGATCGGGCTCGTCGCGCTCAACGCCGCGCTGAACAGGTTATCGGTCAGCGTCGGCAACCCGAGATACGACGCGGCCAGAATCCCGTCCGTCAGGTTCAGCGAGAACTTCGGATACCGCTCGGCCTTCGCGACACCGACCTGCGCCGCGCGCCGCTCGACCTGTGCGTAGGCGGTGAGCACGTCCGGCCGGCGCAGCAGCGCCTGCGATGGCAGCGTGGCGGGCGACCCGGCAGGCGGCGCCGGAATCGCGCCGGCCTGCGCGAGCATGATCCGGTCGTTCGACTCGGGCGTGCGGCCCGAATACACGGCAATCAGGTTGAGCTGATGCGCGATCTGCGCGCGCGTCGGCGGAATCCGCGCTTCGAGCGCATCGAGCTGGTTCTGCGCGCGCGTGACGTCGAGCTCCGTCGACAGCCCGAACGCCTGCCGCTTGCGCGTGAGTTCTAGCGCATGCCGGCGGATCGCCGCGTTGTCCTGAAGGATCTTCAGTTCCTGCTGCGCCCAGCGCAGGTCGACATAGGCCGAGGCCGCATCGGCCGCGAGCGCGAGCCGCATCGCGTCTTCCGCGTGCTTTTGCCCGACCAGCTCGGCCTGCGCGGCCAGCAGGTCGAGCCGTTCGCCGCCGAACACGTCCGGCGACCAGCTCAGCGCGAGTCCCGCGCCGGCCTGCCGCACGTAACCGAGCGGCGGCGGCGTGTTCTGGCGCGCGTCGGCCGCACGCGCGGTCGCGTCGAGTTCGGGCAGCAGCACCGCGCGCTTCTGCACGGTCAGCGCCTGCGCCTGCTTCACGCGTTCGGCCGCGGCCTGCAGATCGAGGTTGCCGTCGAGCACGGTCGCGATCAGCCGGTCGAGCACGGGATCGTTGAACTGCGCCCACCATGCGGCGGCGTCGATGTCCGCACGCGGCACGTCGGTGTCCCACGCGGCGGGCGCGAGCGATTGCACGGAATCGTGCAGCGCCGGGTGCTGCGCGGGCTGCACCGCACACCCCGCGGCGAATGCGCTGACGGCCAGCGCGACGAGTAGCTTTTTCATGATGACGACCTTGGCTTCAGTGCGCGTCCGGCGGCGGCGCGTTCAGGGTGATGGGACGGGAAAACGCGACGGCAACCAGAGCGACCACGAAGCACAGCGACAGCGCGTAGTACGCATCCGCATAGGTGAGCGTCAGCGCTTCGCGATAGATCAGGCGATGCAGGTTCGCGAGGCCGGCCTGCGCGGTATCGAGCGTGTTGCCGGCCACCGAGGTCCAGTACGCGGCCTGGCGGTCGAGCAGCGACGCGACCTGCGGCTCGCCCGCGCTCACGTGTTCGTTCAGGCGCAGGTAGTGGAAGTTGAGCCGGTCGTTGAGCATCGTCGCGCTCACCGCGATGCCGATCGCACCGCCGAGGTTGCGCATCAGGTTGAACAGGCCGCTCGCCGACTTCAGCCGCGACTGCGGCAGCGAGCCCAGTGCCATCGTGACGATCGGCGGCACGCTGAATTGCTGGCCGATGCCGCGCAGCGCCTGCGGCAGCAGCAGCTCCCGCCAGCCCCAGTCATGCGTGATCGGCGTATACAGGTAGCAGCCGAGGCCGAAGCAGATCAGCCCGAACACGAGCAGCACGCGCATGCTGAGGTAGCGTGCGGCGAATGCATACGCGCAGAGCGCGAGCAGCTGGAACGCACCGACCGACAGCAGCGCGATGCCGATCTGCAGCGAACTGAACGCGCGCACCTGCGCGAGAAACAGCGGTGTCAGGAACACCGTGACGAAGATCCCGATGCCCGTCACGAACGACAGCAGGCTGCCGATCCCGAAGTTGCGCACGGCGAGCGCGCGCAGGTCGACGATCGGGTCTTCCGCGGTCAGTGCGTGCACGATGAACAGGAGGCCGCAGATGCCGGAGATCCACGCGCAGATGACGATCGCATCGTCGCTGAACCAGTTCTTGCGCGGGCCTTCTTCCAGCACGTATTCGAGGCAGCCGAGGAAGCCCGACATCAGTGCGATGCCGAGATAGTCGCCGCGCTTGATGAGGCTGAAATCGGGTTCGTCGATATGCACGTAGCGCGGCACCAGCGCGGCCACCGCGATGCCCGGCACGAGATTCAGGTAGAACAGCCAGTGCCACGACCATTGATCGGTGATCCAGCCGCCGATCACCGGCCCGATCGCCGGCGCGAGCGACGCGAGCGCGCCGATCGTCGTCGACGCGATCAGCCGCTGCTTGCCCGGAAACAGCACGAACGCGGTCGTGAACACGGTCGGGATCATCGCGGCGCCGAGCGCGCCCTGCAGCCCGCGGAACAGGATCATCGAGTTGATGTCCCACGCGAGCCCGCACAGCATGCTCGTGATCGTGAAGCCGACGGCCGACGCAACGAACAGCCAGCGCGTCGACATCACCCTCGACAGCCAGCCCGACATCGGGATCACGATGATTTCGGCGATCAGGTAGGCCGTCTGCACCCAGGACAACTCGTCCTGGCTCGCGGACAGGCCGCCGCCGATGTCGCGCAGCGACGACGCGACGATCTGGATGTCGAGCGTCGCCATGAAGAAGCCGACGCACATCAGCGCGAACGCGAAGACGCGCTGCTTCGTCGGTTGCGACGCGGGGTCGCCGGAAAAGGCGGTGGTCATCGCAGGCTCCCGTTCAGTTCGCGTGGTCGGTATGCACGGTCACGACCGCGGAGAGGCCTGGACGCAGCACATGCTCGATGCCCGGCTGCGGATCGAGATGCACGCGTACCGGCACGCGCTGGACGATCTTCGTGAAGTTGCCGGTCGCGTTCTCGGGCGGCAGCACGCTGAAGGTCGCACCGGTCGCGGGCGCCAGGCTGTCGACGCGGCCGTGCAGACGCGTGCCCGACGCGTCGAGCGCGACGTCGACGCGATCGCCGGCGCGCATCTTGCGCAGCTGGTCTTCCTTGAAGTTCGCGTCGATCCACAGCCCGGACACGGGCACGACCGTCAGCAGCGGCACGCCGACGTTCGCGAGCATCCCGACGCGGCCCGTGCGGTTGCCGACGTAACCGTCGACGGGCGAGCGGATCGTCGTGTACTCGACGTTGAGCGCCGCGACCCGTTGCGCGGCGAGTGCCGTGTTCACGCGGGCCCGCGCATCGACGAGCTGCGCGCCGAGCACGTCCAGCTGCCGCTTCGATGCGAGCAGCGCGGCGTCGCTGCGCGCGACGGCCGCATCCGCCTTCGAATAATCGGCGTCCGCGCGTTCGACGATCTGATTCGACACCGCATCGGATTTCACGAGCTCGCGGTAGCGCACACGGTCGGACGACGCACGCGTGAGCTCTGCCGACGACGCATTCCTGTCCGCGGCATGCTGGCCGATCACCGCGTATTGAAGTTGTTGCTTCGCTTCGAGTTCGGCCACCGCGGCGCGCGCGCTGTCGACTTCGGCAGTCGCCTGCGCGAGCTTCGCATCGTAGTCGCGCGCATCGAGCTGCACGAGCACGTCGCCGGCCTTCACGCGCTGGTTGTCGGTCACGAGAATCCTGTCGACGAAGCCGTTTACCTTCGGCGCGAGCACGGTGACGTCGCCGCCGACGTACGCATCGTCGGTGCTTTCCTGGAAGCGCAGCACGAACAGCCAGTCGAGCGTCGCGGCCGCGACCGCGACGACGACGGCGGCCACCGCGATGCGCATCCACGGCACGCGGCGCTGCTGCCTTGCCGGCCGGTCGGTTGTGGCTGCCTCGCGGGAGGCGGCGGCTTGGGTCGTTTCCATCGAATCACCTATGTATATGCACTTACTGAAGCGACCGACGATGCGTCGCCGATCGGGGAGGGGGTTAGCGTTCCGGGAGGTTGTGCGTGATCCGGAACAATTCGTCTCTGAGGCGGGCGGCCTGCGCCGACCCGAACCGCTGCTCGAACGCCTCCTGCGCGGCGAGCCAGTGCACCTGCGCTTCGGCGATCTTCGTTTCGCCTTGCGCGGTCAGCGCGAACGTCTGGCGGCGGCAACGCGGCTCGATCCTGCCGGTGACCAGCGCCGCGCCGACCAGCGGCTTGAGCGCGCGCAACAGCGCGGTGCGCTCGATCACCAGCACCGCCGACAGCATCGCCATCGTTACGCCCGGGCGCTCCCTCAGCAGCGCGAGAATGCTGTACTGCGACGGCGTGACGCCCGCCCGCGACAGGTAGCGCTCGTAGAACTGCGAGATCCGCCGGGCGGCTTGACGGACCGCGAAGCAATCGTCATCGGTAAGCGTGGTCTTGTGCATGTGCACATGTTAGGTGGCAGAGCGGGCGGAAGCGAGTGGCGGTGCGGGATCAGATTGGTGCCGTGGCTGTACCAATCGACGATGGAACGGCGCGTTTTTGCGCCGGATCAGGCAGCGGCCGGAACAATCCCGCCTTGGCGGTCGCAGTACGCGGCCGTGTAGTCGATGAACGCCTTGACCTTCGCCGGCAGCAGCGCGCGGTTCGCGTAAGCGAGCTTGATTTCGACGAACGCGTCGACGAGGTCGGCATCGTCGAGCAACTGCACGAGCGCGCCCGACGCGAGCTCTGCTTCGACGAGCGTTCTCGGCACGACGCCGATACCGAAGTCGTGCATCACCATTTCGCGGTTGAAGACGGGGCTGTTCGACGAGATGTCGAAGCTCAACGGCACGACCAGCGTGTCACCGTCGACGCGGAACGACAGCGCGGGCCGGCGCAGCGACGGCGACATCGGGATGAACGCATGACCGGCGAGGTCGGTCGGCGTTTCGGGACGCGGATGCGTGCGCAGATACGCGGGCGTCGCGACGATCACGACGGGTATGCGTTCGACCAGCCGCACGACGGTCGTCTCGCTCGTCAGCATGTACGGCACGACGATGCCTATGTCGTAGCCTTCGCCGACGAGGTCGACCGGGCGCTCGGTCAGCGTGACGTCGAGGCGCACCTTCGGATGCGCGGCCTTGAAGCCGGCGATCAGCGGCACGAGCCGGTTGAGCGCGGCCGTCGTGTGCGCGACGAGGCGCAGCAGCCCCTCGGGCTCGCGCGTGTGCGACTGCGCCTGCGCTTCCAGCGAATCGAGTTCGTCGAGCACGGCCGCGCAGCGTTCGTAGATGCGCTCGGCGGTCTCGGTCAGCGAGACCTGGCGCGTGGTCCGGTGCAGCAGGCGACTGCCGAAGCGCGCCTCCAGATCCGCGACCGCCCGCGACACGACCGGCCGCGCGAGGCCGTGCATGTCGGCGGCGCGCGTGAAGCTGCGCATTTCCACCACCGACCGGAAGATCCGCAGCTTGTCGATGTAGTCCATGTCCGTCTCCTCGAGGCGATGGCGGGGCGCCTGATGCACGCGGCCGGCCCGGCCATGTTACGGCGGAGTGTACATTGACTTTATGCATATGCACATATAAATTGCCGTTCATGAACGATATCCAGATCGCCCAGGCCTGCAATTGCCTCGCGCTGCGTCAGGCGGCGCGCTTCGTCACGCAACTTTACGAGCGACATCTGGCCCCGGTCGGCGTCACGCCCGCGCAGTTCTCGATCATGGCGAATCTGTCGCACCGACCCGGTCTGGTGATGAGCGAACTCGCCGACACGCTGGTGATGGATCGCACGACGCTGTTGCGCGCGCTGAAGCCGCTGCAGCGCGACGGCTTCGTTGCCGCGGCCGCATCCGAGCATGACGCGCGCGCGCACGCGCTCAGCCTGACGAAGCTCGGCGAGCGCACCTACGCGCAGGCGAAAGTCGCGTGGCAGGCCGCGCAGGACGAGTTCGAGACGCAGTTCGGCCGCGGCCGCGCCAAGGCGCTGCGCGACGAGCTGTTCAGCCTGACGGCGCAGCGATAGGCGCAACGCGCGCGGTAGTATGACAAAAGCGATCCGGATCCACCGGACGAGACACGAGGAGTCCCCCATGCTGCAGTTGAGCGAGCGCGACGACGCGATGTTGCGCGGCGCATTCGGCGACGGCGTCGCGCGCGCGATGCGGATCGTCGCGCGCACGGCCGACGTCATGTCGGCGCCGCACCTGATCGACATCACGTCCGCGCATATCGACGGCTGTCTTTACCACGGCCAGACCAGCCTCGACTTCGTCGAATATTTCGTCGACACGGGCGCGCGGGTCGCGGTGCCGACCACGCTGAACGTCGGGTCGCTGGACCTGATCCATCCCGAGCTGTATCACGGCGACCGCACGATCCAGCGCGACGCGCAACGCCTGATGGACGCGCATCTCCAGCTCGGCTGCGAGTCGAGCTTCACGTGCGCGCCGTATCAACTGAAGAATCGTCCGCGCCTGGGCGAGCAGATCGCGTGGGCCGAATCCAATGCGATCGTGTTCGCCAACTCGGTGCTCGGCGCGCGCACCAGCCGCTACGGCGACTTTCTCGATCTGGCCGCCGCGATCACCGGGCGCGCGCCGTATGCGGGGCTGCACGTCGAATCGAATCGCGCGGCACGGATCGTGTTCAACGCGCCGGACTTCGGCAACCGGCCGTCGCGCGACATCTACTTCGCGGCGCTCGGATTGCTGATCGGCCGGATCGCCGGTGCAACCGTGCCGGCGATCGTCGGGCTGCCGGCCGACACCACCGAAGACGAACTCAAGGCGCTCGGCGCGGCCGCCGCATCGAGCGGCGCGGTCGCGCTGTTCCATGCGGTGGGCGTCACGCCCGAGGCGCCGACGCTCGACGCCGCGCTGCACGGGCAGGCGTCGCAGCGGACCGTCGATGTCGCGATGGCCGATCTCGACGAGATCCGCCGCACGCTGAACCACGGTGCGGCCGGCGATGCGCTCGTCGCGGTCGCGCTCGGCACGCCGCACTTCTCGCTGGCCGAATTCCGCACGCTCGACGCGCTGCTCGACCAGTTCGACGGCAAGCCGAAGTGCGATTTCTACGTGAACACCAGCCGCTTCATCCTGTGGGAACTGGACGAGCTCGGGCTTGCCGGCAAGTTCGACGCGCGCGGCATCCAGATCGTCGTCGACACCTGCACGTACATCACGCCGGTGATGAAACAGCTGTCGGGCCTGGTGATGACGAACTCGGGGAAGTGGGCGTCGTACGCGCCCGCGAACATTGGCGTCACGGTGGCGTACGGCAGCATGCGCGAGTGCGTGCGCTCCGCGTTCGAGGGAAAGGTGCGATTCGATGACTGAAGCAATGGTTCGGAAACTGACGGGCGATACGCTCGTGCCGGGCAGCGCATGCGCGAAGCCGATCGTGCTCGACAAGCCGCTCAGCTTCTGGGGCGGCTACGACTCGGGCGCGGGGCGGATCGTCGATCGCGGGCATCCGCAGGCGGGCGCCAGCCTGGCCGGCCGGATCATGGTGATGCCGCACGCGAAGGGATCGAGTTCGAGCAGCAGCGTGCTCGCGGAAGCGGTGCGCAATGGCACGGGGCCGGTCGGGATCGTGCTGAAGGAGCGCGACCTGATCATCTCGATCGGCGCGATCGTCGCCGCCGAACTGTATGCGATCGCGGTGCCGGTGGTGTGCGTGACCGATGCGGTGTACGACGCGATCGTCGCCGCGACGGGCGACGTGCGGATCGAGGCAGGCGAGGGTGACGGCTGCGCGCGGATCGACGTCGGCAGCTGACGCGTCACGCGCTCGCCGGCTTGGAGGAAGCGGGTGTGCGGCGTGTCTTCCCGCACGAGCGACAGCGCATTTCTTGCCGGCCGGTCGTGCGGGCCGCCGGATTTCGGACCATACAATCAGGCTGAACGCTGAACGCCGAACGCAGGATCGTGCTCGGCACGAAGCGGCCGATTGCCGTTCGACCGAACGATGAAATCCCGACCGGGCGCGTGGTGCCGCCTGCGTTCGCCGGTCATTCGCGCGTGGTCGCGGCGGCGGCTTCCCGATAGGCGCTCGGCGTCTGCCCGGCCCAGCGCCGGAATGCCCGCGTGAAATTCGCCGGATCGGTGAACTGCAGCCGCTCGGCGATCGTCTTCAGGTCGAGATCCGACGCGGACAGCAACTGCTTCGCGTCGCGAAACCGCGCTTCGTCGAGCAGTTGCCGGTAGCTCGACCCGGCTTCCTCGAGCCGGCGCCGCAACGTGCGCGTCGACACGAGCAGCGCGTCGGCGAGCGCCTCCGGACTTGAATAGTTGCCGGCCGTTCGGGCCAGTTCCGCGCGCACGCGCCCGACGAGATCGCCTTCCTCCTGACGCACCTGCGCATACTCGCGCTCGACCTGCACGAGCGCTTGCCGGTGCGCGACTTCGTCGGCGAGCGGCAGCGGCCAGTCGAGTACGTCGCGGGCGATCCACAGCGCGTTCGCCGCACAGCCGAATTCGACCGGCGGCAGCTGGTCGCGATAGCGTGCGAAGTAATCGGGCTGCGGCCATGCGAAGCGCAGCGCGATCGGCGGCGATGCGCGCCCGGACCACTGCGAGATGTTCTGCGCGAGCCCCGTCAGCACGAACTCGAACATCACGTGATGTTGCAGCACCGGGCTTGCCTGCACGCCGTGCAGTTCGAGCGTCGCGCCGTGTTCGTCCTCCGCATAGGTCAGCCGATACTGGCGGTTGCGCATCCGGAAGTAGCGCTGCGTGACGACCAGCGCTTCGCGGATGTCCCGCGCGGTCAGCGTCGCATAACCGAGGAAGCCGTGCACGGTCGGCTTCAGCAGCAGCCCGAACGCGAGCCCGATGCCCGGATCGCCGCCGATCTCGATCGCGTTGAGCACGAGCCGGCCCCATTGCGACGGCGCGACGCGCGCGTCCGGTTCGGCCAGCACGGCGTCGCGCAGCCCGGTTCCCGCGCGCACGGCGGCCGGATCGACGCCGCGCTCGGCGAGCGCCTGCAGCAGCAGGCGCGTATAGGCGACCGGAATCGTCGGCCGGCGTAGCCCGAGGTGGTCCTTGCGTGACGGGGAGGTCATGTCGATTTGGCCGGAAATGACAAGCATTATGGCTGTTTGCCCCCTCACGTTCAAGGCGGCGCGCGGCCTACGATGGCACGTATCGATTATTGGCAGACTCACCATGACGACTTCCTTTCCCCACCTGCTCGCGCCGCTCGACCTCGGCTTCACCACGCTGAAGAATCGGGTGCTGATGGGCTCGATGCACACGGGCCTCGAGGACAGCCGCAAGACGCTGCCGCGGCTCGCCGACTATTTCGCCGAACGCGCGCGCGGCGGCGTCGGCCTGATCGTGACCGGCGGCTTCGCGCCGAACGTGGCCGGCTGGACCAAGCCGTTCGGCGGCACGCTGATGACGTCGGCCGGCGCGCGGCGCCATCGCGTGATCACCGATGCCGTGCATGCGGACGACGGCAAGATCGCGCTGCAGATCCTGCATACCGGCCGCTACGGCTACCACCCGTTCGCGGTCGCGCCGTCGAAGATCAAGTCGCCGATCTCGCCGTTCGCGCCGCACGAACTCAGCGCGCGCGGCGTGGAGCGGCAGATCCGCGCGTTCGTCCGCTGCGCGCAGCTTGCGCGCGAGGGCGGCTACGACGGCGTCGAGATCATGGGCTCCGAGGGCTACCTGATCAACCAGTTCATCTCGATGCATACGAACAAGCGCAGCGACCAGTGGGGCGGTTCGTACGAGAACCGGATCCGGTTGCCGATCGAGATCGTCGAGCGCACGCGCGAGGCGGTCGGCCGCGACTTCATCCTGATCTACCGGCTGTCGATGCTCGACCTGATTCCGGACGGCAGCGACTGGAGCGAGACCGTGCAGCTCGCGAAGGCCGTCGAGCGCGCGGGCGCGACCATCATCAATACCGGGATCGGCTGGCACGAGGCGCGCGTGCCGACGATCGCGACCTCCGTGCCGCGCGGCGCGTTCGCGTGGGTGACGAAGAAGATGAAGGGCGAGGTCGGCATTCCGCTCGTGACGACCAACCGGATCAACCGGCCCGAGGTGGCCGAGCAGATTCTCGCGGACGGCTGCGCGGACATGGTGTCGATGGCGCGCCCGCTGCTCGCCGATGCCGAGTTCGTCGTCAAGGCTGCGCAAGGCCGGGCAGACGAGATCAACACCTGCATCGGCTGCAACCAGGCGTGCCTCGATCACGCGTTCAAGAACAAGATCGCGTCATGCCTGCTGAACCCGCGCGCATGCCACGAGACCGAGCTGGTTTATACGCGCGTGCAGCAGCCCAAGCGTATCGCGGTGGTCGGCGCCGGGCCGGCCGGGCTCGCGTGCTCGACCGTGCTCGCGCAGCGCGGCCACCACGTCGATCTGTTCGACGCGGCGCCGGAGATCGGCGGCCAGTTCAACATGGCGAAGCGGATTCCGGGCAAGGAGGAGTTCGACGAAGCGCTGCGTTACTTCGGCCGTCAGGTCGAGCTGACCGGCGTGAACCTGCATCTGAATCGCCGCGTCGACGCGCGCGACCTGATCGCCGGCGGCTACGACGAGATCGTGCTCGCGACCGGCGTGGCGCCGCGCGACCCGAAGATTCCCGGCCAGGATGGGCCGAACGTGCTCAGCTACATCGACGTGCTGGCCGGCGGGCAGCCGGTCGGCCGGCGTGTCGCGGTGGTCGGCGCCGGCGGCATCGGCTTCGACGTCGCCGAATATCTGGTGCAAGGCGGCGAGTCGCCGACGCTCGATCTGGAAGAGTGGAAAGCGGAGTGGGGCGTGACCGATCCGGCCGCGACGCGCGGCGGCGTGACGCGCGCGCAGGTCGCGGCGCCGGCTCGCGAAGTGACGCTGCTGCAGCGCAAGGCCGCGCCGCTCGGCAAGGGGCTCGGCAAGACGACCGGCTGGATTCACCGCGCGACGCTGAAGATGAAGCAGGTGAAGATGATCGGCGGCGTGAACTACGAACTGATCGATGCGCGCGGGCTGCACGTGTCGTACGGCGAGCAGCGCACCGATCATGAACTGATCGAAGCCGACACGATCGTGCTGTGCACGGGGCAGGAACCGCAGCGCGCGCTGCTTGCGCCGTTGCAGGCGGCCGGACGCTCGGTGCATCTGATCGGTGGTGCGGAACTGGCCGCCGAGCTCGATGCGAAGCGGGCGATCGATCAGGGCTCGCGGCTCGCGGCGCGGCTGTAACGGGTGTCGTTCCGGGTTGCGAAGCGGCGGAGTGCGTCACGCGGCGATGGCCCGCCTGCGCGACGCCTCGCGACTTCCCGCGCGGTGATTCATTCGACGTGCCGGGGCATGCGGACGACCTGGAAAGGATGCACCGCGTCGCCATGCAACGTGGCGACGCGATTCTGGCAGAACACCATTCGCCACTGGCCGGCGGACGTCAGGCCGCTTCGGCCCGCTCTTCCTCTTCCGCTTCCAGCATCGCCTTGACGATCAGGTAGACGGCCGGCAGGTCGTCATCGTCGCGACGCCAGTCGACCGGCTCCTCGACATCCGCTGCGACCAGCCGGCTATCGCGTAGGCGGATGAACGCATCGACGACGGTCGGATCGTTGCGGCTCAGGAAACCGGTATTCGAGAACGCGAGTTCCTCGACGTTCAGCAGCGCCTGCCAGCTCATTGTGCGGACGGCGGCCGGATGCGTGCGGCGTCGCAGGCCGAGCGCGCGTTGCGCGGGCCCGCCGACGACACGCTGCAGGTCGACGACTGCCCGCTGCGCGGCACGCTCGAAGTGCGCGGGGTTGAAGCCGGGTTGCTCGGGATCGAATGCGGATGACTGGAACATGGTCGCCTCACAAAAGTCCGTCCGTCATGGATGACGGAATTCGGGTCAAATGGTGCAAAAGCACTGTAAATATATACAGTGTTCGAGGCGGTTTCAAGTCCTGAATGCATGTCTGTTTGGCGGCACGGGGGCGAGCGCGGCGGCGACGCTGCCCGACGCGCGTACCGCGCGGCTTTCGCGAACGATTTACACCGACGCCGCGATCGTCTCCCGCAACCACCGATGAGCGGGATCGCGATGCACGCGCTCGTGCCAGAGCATCGACATTTCGTAGCCGGGCACCTCGACCGGCGCTTCCACCACGCGCAGCGCGGGCACGTCGCGGACCAGCCGCTCGGGCAGCATCGCGACGAGATCCGTGCTGGCGACGGCCGACATCACGAACAGGAAATGCGGAACGGACAGCACGACACGCCGTGCGGCGCCCGCCTTCGCGAGCGTTTCGTCGGTCACGCCGAAGAAGCCGCCCCCGTCGGGCGACACGATCACGTGTTCCAGTGCGCCGAACTGCGCGAGCGTGGGGCGCCGCTTCAGCTTCGGATGACCGGCGCGTCCGACGAGCACGTAGCGCTCGACGAACAGCGGCAGGCGCCGCATCCCCTCCGGCGAACCTTCTGTCGTGTGGAAGGCCAGGTCGATGCCGTTTCGCTCCGCGTCCTGCTCGATGCGCGGCGGCACGAGTTCGACGACGGCGAGTCGCGTCGCGGGGGCGGCCGATCGCAGCGTGTTCAGCGCGGGCAGGACGATCGTCGATTCGCCATAGTCGGTCGCGGCCACGCGCCACGTGTTCGTCGCGGTCGCGGGATCGAACGGCGTGGCCGTCAGCACCGCGCGTTCGACGGCTTCGAGTGCATCCCGTAGCGGCGCGCGCAGCGTTTCCGCGCGCGCGGTCGGCCGCATCCCGCGCGGCCCCGGCAGCAGCAGCGGATCGCCGAACAGATCGCGCAGTTTCTGCAACTGCACGCTGACCGACGGCTGCGACATGTTCAGTTTCTTGGCCGCTCGCGTGACGTTGTGCTCGGCGAGCAGCACGTCGAGCGTGACCAGCAGGTTCAGATCCAGTCGTCTGAGATTGTTCATGGCTATACCTGGAATATCGGGAATTCATTTCTAATATACCGTCGGCGACGGCATCCTGCAGTCATTCAATCAACGGAGTGACGAACATGAATGTGCTGATCGTTTATGCCCATCCGGAACCGCGTTCGCTGAACGGCGCGTTGCGCGACTTCGCGGTCGAGCATCTCGAAGCCGCGGGCCATGCCGTGCAGGTGACCGATCTGTACGCGATGAACTGGAAGGCCGCGTTCGATGCGCATGACGTGACCGACCGTGCGCCCGACGCGCGCTTCGATCCCGCGCTCGATTCGAAGCGCGCGTTCGAAACGGGCACGCAGCGCGACGACATCGCGCGCGAACAGGCCAAGCTGAAGTGGGCCGACGCGGTGATCCTGCAGTTTCCGCTGTGGTGGTTCTCGATGCCGGCGATCATGAAGGGCTGGGTCGAGCGGGTGTATGCGTATGGTTTTGCATACGGCGTCGGCGAGCATTCCGACCAGCATTGGGGCGACCGTTACGGCGAGGGCTCGCTGGCGGGCAAGCGGGCGATGGTGATCGTCACGACGGGCGGCTGGGAGTCGCACTACAGCGCACGCGGCATCAACGGGCCGATCGACGACGTGCTGTTTCCGATCCAGCACGGGATCCTGTATTACCCGGGATTCGACGTGCTGCCGCCGTTCGTGATTTACCGGACGGGGCGGATGAACGACGTGCGCTTCGACGAAACGCGTGCTGCGCTCGGCAAGCGTCTGGACGAACTGTGGACTGCGCAGCCGATTCCGTTCCGGCGGCAGAATGCGGGCGACTACGAGATTCCGGCGCTGACGCTGAAGGCGGAGATCGCGCCGGGTAAAGAGGGATTTGCCGCTCATCTTGCGCACGCGTATTGATTGCGCTTGAGAGGCCGTCGCGGGAAGTGCGGTGTGGGCATATCGACACCTGCAGTCAAATCGAGTAGTTTCCGGAGATCGACGCGATTCGTCTGCACAATAGGCCCGCACGGGCCGCGCAGCGAATCCGTCTCGACGGAGAACAACAATCATGACTTTCGAACAAGCGGGCGGGACGGAACCGACTGGAAACGACGCTCTCGCCAGCCTGCTGATGGCACTCGAAGCCGGCGGCTATCTGACGGAGGAACAGGCGGCGCGTGTCGCGCAGCGCCTGAAGGACGCACCGGCCGAGCTTCCCGACACGAACTACGCCCGTACGCTGCTCGACTGGTTGATCGCCGAGGGCTACACGACACGGGAAGCAGAGACGAAGGCGACGCAGGAGCTGCTGGATGGTCACTTCGCCGACATCCGCGCGAAACTCGTGCTGATGCAAATGCTGAAGACACTCGATCCGTTGCGATTCGAACGGCGTCTGAGCGAAACGGTCGCATCGATCCAGCGCGAACACAAGAAGAAGCAGATGCTGATCGGCTTCGGTGGCCTGGCCGCCGCGCTGGCGGTGGGCACTTACCTGTTGTGGCCCGCGCAGGCGCCCGCGTGCACCGCGTCGAGCACGATCAAAACACTGAATTCGTTGATGTTCGATGCGCGCATGGACATGATGCGCAAGAATCCGATGCAGATGCTTGAACAGGGCAACACGTCCTTTCCGACCGTCAGCAACCATCGCGAAGTCGGTTACGACGAGGCGACTCGCGCGCGTGGCTGCCTGGCGGACCTGAGTGTCGCCGACGAGCACACGACGCTCGGCTATGTGATCCGTCGCGACGACAAGGACAAGAGCGATTTCGTCGTGCAGACGCTACCCTCCGAATACGTGGCGGCCCGCTATAGCATACGGGGCCTCGATCCGAAGCTCGGCGCGCCGCTCGGGCGGGACGTCATCGGCACGACATTCATGGCGGGTGTCGCGCAGATCGACAAGAACGTGTCGGCGCGCTCGCCCAGTCAGGACTGGGCGCCTCCTGGTGACGACGACCCGACGAAGCTGACGAACGGCGTGTTGGGTGTGATGCCGGCCGCCGATTGCAAGCAGCTGGGCGGCGACCGTGTGTCGTGCCCGTTGCTGATCGACTATCGCGATCCGTTGCTCGGCGCGATCGGCGCACCGTCGATGCTGCAGCTGAAGGGTGACTTCACGTTCGTCAAGGACGGCAGCGGCTGGAAAACCACCGACGATTTCACTGAAACGCTGCTGCAGGCGATCGTCGCGCGACGCATCGCGAAGGTGTATGGCGACAACGTCGCCGACAAGATGGGGGCGCAGAAGTAGCCGTGCGGCAACCTGATCCGACGCTGCGGATGCCGAAATGAAACGGGCGGCCCGCAATGCGATCGCAGGCCGCCCGTTTTGTCCGTGCTCGACCGCCTGGTTACCGATCATCCTCCCGCACCGAAGAAGGATGCCGGCACAGCGCCCGCACCTCCATCTCCATATACGGAAACAACGGCAGCTGGCTCAACAGGTCATGCAGCTGCTGCACGCTTTCCACATCGAAAATACTCACGTTCGCATACTGCCCCGCGATACGCCACAGATGCCGCCAGGTCCCTTCGTTCATGAGCCGCTGGCACATCGCCTTCTCTTCGGCCTTCAGCGTGGCCGCCTTGACCGGATCCATGTCCGTCGGCAGACGGACGGTCATTTCCACATGAAACAGCATCCTGTGCTCCTTGCGTTGTCGATTCGTCGAACGGGACGGCCGCTCAGGCCTGCGCCCGTGCCCGCGCGACTTCGCTCGCCGGCACGTCCTGCTTGTCCTTGAGCAGCGAGAAATCGAAGTCGATCAGCGCGAACGGCCCGTCGATGCCATACGGCTTGCCTTGCGCGCCCTCGGCCTGCTTGACCTTCGGGATCAGCCCTTCGCGGGTCGCGAATGCGAAGTCGTCCCAGATGTGCGGGTCGCCTTCGATGTTGATCTGCGTCGTCAGCTTACGATATCCGTCCGCGGAAACGAAGAAGTGGATGTGCGCCGGACGATGGCCGTGGCGGCCGAGCTGGTCGAGCAGCTGTTCGGTCTTGCTGCCCGGCGGCACGCTGTAGCCGACCGGCAGCACGCTGCGGAAGCTGTAGCGGCCCTCGGCATCGGTGCGGATCGAGCGGCGCAGGTTGAACGCCGGCTGCGACTGATCGAAGTACGAATAGTTGCCCAGATGGTTCGCGTGCCACACCTCGACGAGCGCATTCGGGATCGGCGCGCCGTCCTGACCGAGTACCTGACCGCGCATGATCAGCGTCTGGCCCGGATCGGTGCCGTCGTCGAGACGCGCATGGCCGACCGATTCCGGCGCGCCCGCGACGTACAGCGGCCCTTCGATCGTGCGCGGCGTGCCGCCCTGGAAGCCGGCCTTCTCCTCGGCCTCGTCCATCCGCACGTCGAGGAAGCGCTCGAGGCCGAGGCCCGCGGCGATCAGCCCGAATTCACGGCCGGCTTCGTTCAGGTAGTTGAGCGCGGTCCAGAACTCGCTCGGCTGCACGTCGAAGTCCTCGATCGTGTAGCAGATGTCCTTCACGATCCGGTTGACGATCGCGCGCACGCGCGGGTTGCCGGGCTTTTCCGCGGCGTCGTCGAAGGTTTTCAGCAGGGCGTCGATGGCTTGCTTGTTCATCTGTGTCTCCGGTTTCGGTTGTCGTGTCATGCGGGATCAGCGGGCGTCGCGTCGCATCCGTTCGATGCGGGCCCAGTCGAAGGTGATGCCGAGGCCGGGCGTCGCCGGCAGGTGCAGCTTGAAATCCTGGTAGCGCAGCGGCTCGACGAGGATTTCCTCGGTGAGCAGCAGCGGGCCGAACAGCTCGGTGCCCCATTTCAGCGAGCCGAACGTGCTGAACAGTTGCGCGGACGCCATCGTGCCGGCCGCGCCTTCGAGCATCGTGCCGCCGTACAGGTCGATGCCGGCGGCCGACGCGATCGATGCGACACTCGCCGCACCGAGCAGGCCGCCCGATTGCGCGATCTTCACCGCGAACACGTCGGCCGCGCGGTCCTGCGCGAGCGCGAATGCATCGACGGGGCCGTGCAGCGCCTCGTCGGCCATGATCGGAATCTGCGCGAGCTGCGTGAGGCGTTTCAGCCCCGCACGGTTGGTCGCCGCGATCGGTTGTTCGACGAGGCTCACGCCGGCCTCCGCAAGTCGGGCGCCCGCGCGGATCGCGTCGGTTTCGGTCCATGCCTGGTTCACGTCGACGCGCACGTCGCCGCGCTCGCCGAGCGCGCGCTTGATCGCGATCACGTGCGCGACGTCGTCGTCGACCGCGTTCGAGCCGATCTTCAGCTTGAACGCGCGATGGCGGCGCGCGTCGAGCATCGCCTCGGCTTCCGCGATGTCGCGCTGCGTGTCGCCGCTCGCGAGCGTCCACGCAACGTCGACCGCATCGGTCGTGCGGCCGCCGAACAGCTCGGACAGCGGCACGCCGAGGCGGCGCGCCTGCGCGTCGAACAGTGCGGTCTCGAGCGCGCATTTCGCGAACCGGTTGCCCTGGAACAGCTTGCGCGCACGCGCCATCGCGGCGCCGGGGCGCGTCGCGTCCATGCCCTGCAGCAGCGGCGCGAAGTAGGTGTCGATGTTGACCTTGATGCTCTCGGGGCTTTCCTCGCCATACGCGAGACCGCCGATCGTGGTCGCCTCGCCGACGCCCTCGATACCGTCCGTGCATCGAACGCGGACCAGCACGAGGGTCTGGCAATTCATCGTGGCGACCGACAGTTTGTGGGGCCTGATCGTCGGCACGTCGACGAGCAGCGTCTCGACGCGTTCGATGGTGGCGGTAGTTGCTATCATGCGATTCCTCCTGTTGGTGCACATGGTAGGAATTTCCGCCGAGCGGCGTCCAACACTCTTTCCGACTACTTCCATACCTTTGAGGCATGAAATGGAATTGCGCCAGCTCCGGTATTTCATCGCCGTCGCGGAGGAAATGAACATCACGCGGGCGGCGGAGCGCCTGCACATGACGCAGCCGCCGCTGAGCCGTCAGCTCCAGGCGATCGAGGACGAGGTCGGGCTGCCGCTGTTCGAGCGCGGCGCGCGGCCGCTGAAGCTGACCGACGCGGGCCGCGTATTCTATGCGCAGGCGACGCGCGTCGTCGAACAGGCCGACGAGCTCGGCCCGCTGACGCGGCGGCTCGCGCAGTTGTCGGAGCGGATCGTGATCGGCTTCGTGCCGTCTACGCTCTATGGCGCGCTGCCGGACGTGATCCGCGCGTTTCGCGAGGCGCACCCGGGCGTCGAGCTGTCGCTGATCGAAATGTTCACGCTCGAGCAGCTGGGGGCACTGAAGGGCGGGCGGATCGACGTCGGCTTCGGCCGCCTGCGCTTCGACGACGACCAGCTCGTGCGCGAGGCGCTGATCGAGGAAAAGCTGATCGCGGCGCTGCCGGTCGGGCATCCGCTCGCCGATCCGGGCCGGCCGTTGACGCTCGCGGACATCGCGAACGAGACGCTGATCGTCTATCCGAGCACGCCGCGGCCGAGCTTCGCGGACCAGCAGCTGTCCGCGCTGCGCGACGGCGCGCTCGTGCCGGCGGCCGTGCACGAGGTGCGCGAACTGCAGACGGCGCTCGGGCTCGTCGCCGCGCAGGTGGGCGTGTCGCTGGTGCCGGAGAGCGTGGAAGGCGTGCGCGTGAAGGGCGTCGTCTACCGGCGGCTGCCGGAACCCACGGCGACGTCGCCGATCATCATGAGCCGCCGGCTGCACGGCGAAAGCGCCGCGACGACCGCGTTCTGCGCGATCGCGCGGGAGATGATTGCGCCGGCAGCGTAGGGACGGTCGTTTCCGTATTGATTGCAACTAACGGTCAAATTCGGCGCGCCAAGGCGAATGCGGAGCGGGTGTCGCGATGCGATGTCATCTGCCGCTGATGCAGGCGGACAGCGAGCCGGCAAGCCGACCCGGCCGGCAACCTGCAACCCGGCGTCCCCGCTACCACTTGCCACTTACCGCTTCCCGTCGAGCGTCTCCGAGGGCGATTCGCCGAACTTCTCCCGGTACGCGATCGCGAATCGCCCGAGGTGCGTGAACCCGCAATCGAGCGCGATATCGGCGATCCGTCGCTCGGACACCGACCCGCGCAGCAACTCCCGCGCATGCTCGAGTCGCGTCGCGCGCAGGTATTGCATCGGGCTCATTCCGCGGAACTGCAGGAAGGCGTCACGCAGTGTCCGCTCCGGCACGTTGGCGGCCTGGACGATATCGATGAGCTGCAACGGCTGCGCGTAGTGTGCGTTCACGAACTCCTGCGCGCGCCGCACGAAGCCCGGCGCGGGATCCTGGCGCGCGCTCGGTACCGACGGCGGGTGGCCTTCGATCAGCAAATCGATCAGCAGATGCTCGAGCTGCGACGCGACGCGCGGGTTCGCGTTCGCCCGTTCGAGCAGCGCCGGCGAGCGGGCGACGAGCATCAGCTGCTGGCGCCACGCGGTGAGCGCGGCATCGCTGATGTGCAGCACGGGATCGAGCATCGCGCGCGGGTCGCCGGTCAGCGAACCGACGGTCGCGGCATCGATGCGCAGCACGAACTGCTCGCAATCGGCGGACAGCACCGCGTCGAAGCGCTCGCCGGGCGCGCACAGCACGCCGGTCTGCCCGTCGACGCCGAGCCGGCGCCCCATCGCGTGGACTTCCGCCTGCCCGGACAGGCAGAACATCAGCAGGTAATAACCGTCGACGGCGTCGACCTGCACGCGCATCGCGTCGCCGAACGCGATGGTGCCGATGCCGAGCCCGCCGAGCCGCACGAAATCCATATGCGATGCGCCTTGCACGCGGCCGCTCGGCAGCAGCGCGTGCGGCTGCATCACGCGCGAGATCCGCTCGCGCGTCTCGTCGAGATCGCGGGATTCGAACAGCCGGTGCGCACGCAGCGCAAGCGGCTCGAACGACGTTGGGGACATGGGCATCAGCCTTGGTATGAACGACGGGCGCTTCGATCCGACGAATGGGTCGGGATCGCGCTCGGGTCGCGTGTGTCGCCATGCTAGCGCAGAAATCCGCCGAAAGTGGATATTGCGCCGCCGCAATCGCACTTTCCGGATAGACGCCGAATTTTAGCTTTTCAAAAATCGGCTCCATGCAATCAACGAAACGGAACCAGAAGGAGTCCGACATGGAGCAGACAGAATCGCCCGTCGTATTCGCCGCGCGCGACGACGCGTCCGATGTGCGCTTTCCGCACGACGACGGCTCGCGCGTGCCGTACAAGGTGTTCAGCTCGCGCGCGGTCTACGATCGCGAGCAGGAACGCATCTTCCGCGGGCCGACATGGAACTTCGTCGCGCTGGAAGCGGAGATCCCGAACGCCGGCGACTTCAAGAGCACGTTCGTCGGCGACACGCCGGTCGTCGTCACGCGCACCGAGGACGGCACGCTGTCCGCATGGGTGAACCGCTGCGCGCACCGCGGCGCGCAGGTGTGCCGCAAGTCGCGCGGCAACGCGAGCTCGCACACGTGCGTCTATCACCAGTGGAGCTTCGACAACCAGGGCAACCTGCTCGGCGTGCCGTTCCGGCGCGGCCAGAAGGGGATGACCGGGATGCCGGCCGACTTCGACCCGAAGCAGCACGGGCTGCGCAAGCTGCGCGTCGACAGCTATCGCGGGCTCGTGTTCGCGACGTTCAGCGATGAAGTGGCGCCGCTGCCCGACTATCTCGGCGAGCAGATGCGTCCGTGGATCGACCGGATCTTCCACAAGCCGATCGAGTATCTCGGCTGCACGCGCCAGTATTCGAAGTCGAACTGGAAGCTGTACATGGAGAACGTGAAGGATCCGTATCACGCGAGCATGCTGCACCTGTTCCATACGACCTTCAACATCTTCCGCGTCGGGATGAAGGCGCGCTCGATTCCGGATGCGAACCACGGGCTGCACAGCATCATCACGGTGACGAAGACGAACGACGACACGTCGGCCGCGTACAAGCAGCAGAACATCCGCTCGTTCGACGAGGGCTTCCATCTGGAAGACGAATCGATCCTCGATCTCGTGTCGGAATACGACGAGGACTGCACGAACCATATCCAGCCGATCTTTCCGCAGCTCGTGATCCAGCAGATCCACAACACGCTGGTCGCGCGCCAGATCCTGCCGAAGGGGCCGGACAACTTCGAGCTGATCTTCCACTTCTTCGGCTACGCGGACGACACGCCCGAGCTGCGCGCGCTGCGCATCAAGCAGGCGAACCTGGTCGGGCCGGCCGGCTATATCTCGATGGAAGACACGGAAGCGACCGAGCTCGTGCAGCGCGGTACGGTGCGCGACGCCGACGCGACGTCGGTGATCGAGATGTCGCGCGGCAACCCGGATCAGCAGGACACGGTGATCACCGAAAGCCTGATCCGCAAGTTCTGGGTCGGGTACCAGAAGCTGATGGGCTATCGAAGCGGGAGCGCGCAATGATGGAAAACCTGACGGAAGACATGAAGACGTGGTTCGAGATTTACATGCTCCAGAACCGCTACATCGGCCACCTCGACAACGACCGGCTCGAACACTGGCCGGAAATGTTCACCGAGGACTGCACGTACGAGATCGTGCCGAAGGAGAACGCGGATCTCGGGCTGCCGGTCGGGATCGTCCACTGCACGAACCAGCGCATGCTGCGCGACCGCGTGGTGTCGCTGCGGCACGCGAACATCTTTGAAGAGCACACGTACCGGCACATGACGTCGGGGCTCACGATCGTTGCGGAGCGCGACGGCGAGATCGACACGGAGAGCAACTACGTGGTCGTGCAGACGCGAAGCAACGGCGAATCGAACGTGTACCAGGCCGGCAAGTACTACGACACGGTCGTGCGCACGCCCGACGGGCTGCGCTACAAGACCAAGCGCGTGATCTACGACACGTCGCGCGTGCAGACGCTGCTCGCCACCCCGATCTGACAGCCAAGGAAACGACATGACCGAAGCAACGCTCGCCGAATGGCATCCGCTGGGCGCATTCGACGAATTCTCCGAAGACGAACCGGCGGCGCGCGTCGCCGGCCAGAAGCCGATCGCGGTGTTCCGGATCGGCGACGAACTGTTCGCGATGCACGACCTCTGTTCGCATGGTCACGCGCGGCTGTCCGAAGGCTATGTGGAAGACGGTTGCGTCGAATGCCCGCTGCACCAGGGGCTGATCGACATTCGCACGGGTGCGCCGAAGTGCGCGCCGATCACCGAGCCGGTGCGGACTTATCCGATCCGGATCGTCGAAGGTCAGGTGGAAGTCAATGTCGGCTGACCCGTTCGTGATCGTCGGTGCCGGCCATGCGGCGCGGCGCACGGCCGAGGCGCTGCGCGCGCGCGACGCCGACGCACGCATCGTGATGATCGGCGCGGAGCGCGAACTGCCGTACGACCGGCCCGCGCTGTCGAAGGACGCGCTGCTGGGCGACGGCGGCGAGCAGCGTGCGTTCATCCGCGATGCGGCATGGTACGACGCGCAGCGCATCGAGCTGCGGCTCGGCACGCGCGTCGATGCGATCGAGCGCGATGCGCAGCGTGTGCGGCTCGACGACGGCGCGACGTTGCCGTTCGCCCGCCTCGTGCTCGCGACGGGTTCGCGCGTGCGTGCGTTCGGCGGGCCGGTCGACGAAGGCATCGTCCCGCATTACGTGCGCACCGTTGCCGACGCGCGTGCGTTGCGTGCGCAGCTCGCGCCGGGGCGCCGCGTGGCGGTGCTCGGCGGCGGCTTCATCGGCCTCGAGGTGGCGGCCGCGGCACGCCAGCTCGGTTGCGACGTGACGGTGATCGACCCGGCTGCGCGCTTGCTGCAGCGTGCGTTGCCGGAAGTCGTCGGCGCGTATGCGCGGCAACTGCATGACGCGCGCGGCGTGGTCTTCCAGATGGCGACGCTGCCGCGCGCGATTCGCCGCGCACCGGGCGGCGGCGCGATCGTCGAGACCGATCGCGGCGACGTTCAGGCCGATATCGTCGTGGTCGGCATCGGCGTCGTGCCCAACGTCGAACTCGCGCAGGCGGCCGGCCTCGAGGTCGACAACGGTATCCGTGTCGATGCGGGATGCCGTACGGCCGATCGCGCGATCTTCGCGGCGGGCGAGGTGACGATGCACTTCAATCCGCTGCTCGGGCGTCACGTGCGGATCGAGTCGTGGCAGGTCGCGGAGAATCAGCCGGCGGTCGCGGCCGCGAACCTGCTGGGTGCGGACGAAACGTATGCCGAGCTGCCCTGGCTGTGGTCCGATCAGTACGATTGCAACCTGCAGATGCTCGGGCTGTTCGGCGGCGAGCGAACGATCGTCGTGCGTGGCGATCCCGCGAGCGGGCCGTTCACGGTGTTCGGGCTCGACGAAAACGGGAAGATCGCTGCGGTGGCGGCGGCGAACCTGGGGCGCGACATCGGCGCATCGCGACGCCTGATCGCGGCGGGCGCCGTGCCGGATCCGGCGAAGCTCGCCGATCCGGCGGTGAACCTGAAGACCTTTCTCTGACGCAGCAGCGCGCGAACGCGGCCCGCGCGGCCGTGTTCGCGCCGGGTAGCTGAAACGTCGAGCGTGACCTGTTCCGGACAACCTTTCCGGCTCGGGCAACGCGCGCGGGTTTGTCGCAGGCCGGCGATCGGTGCATATTAGCGGCATTGCCGTTTCACCGGTCGCCCATGACGCCAGACAAAGCCCTCGAACTGAAACGCAGCAAGCGCCGCGCGCTATGGCTGCTGCTGGCCGCAGTCGCGGTATTCGTCACGACGATCCTGCTGCCGCGCGACCCGTGGGTCGACGGTTTCAAGGCGGTGGCCGAGGCCGCGATGGTTGGCGCGCTCGCCGACTGGTTCGCGGTCGTCGCGCTGTTTCGCCGCGTGCCGATTCCGTTCGTGTCGCGCCACACCGAAATCATCCCGAAGAACAAGGACAAGATCGCCGACAACCTCGCGGTGTTCGTGCGCGAGAAATTCCTCGGTCCCGACGCACTCGTCGCGCAGATCCGCCAGCACGATCCCGCACGGAAACTCGGCGCATGGCTCGGCGAGCCCGCGAACACCGACGCGCTCGGCGGCTACGTGACGAAGCTGATGAGCTTCGCGCTCGACATGACCGACGATGCGCGGATCCAGTCGTTCGTCCACGACGCGTTCCGCGCGGTGATCGACCGCATCGACCTGTCGCAATCGCTGGGCGCTATCCTCGACACGCTGACGAAGGACGGCCGCCACCAGGCGTTGCTCGACGATGCGATCGAGCAGGTGGTCGATGTGCTCGACAAGGAGGAGAACCGTGAAGTGATCGCGGGCTTCATCGTCGAATGGCTGAAGACGCAATACCCGAAGGTCGAGAAGATCATGCCGACGCAGTGGTTCGGCGAGAACGGCGCGCGCATGCTGGCGAGCGCGGTGAGCCGCGTGCTCGAGGGCGTGGCGGCCGATCCGGAGCACGAGTTGCGGCAGCGCTTCGACCGCACGGTCGTGCGGCTCACCGAGCGGCTGAAGCATGACCCTGCGTTCATCGCGAAGGGTGACGAGATCAAGCGCTACATTCGCGACGGCGACGCGTTCAATGACTATGTACGCGATCTGTGGGACCAGTTGCGCGCATGGCTGAAGGCCGATCTCGCGCGGCCCGATTCGACGCTGCACCGGCAGGCCGCGACGCTCGGCGGCTGGCTCGGCGCGCGGCTCGCGCAGAGCCCGGCGCTGCGTGCGTCGCTGAACGAGCACATCGAGAAGGCCGTGCACGAGATGGCGCCGGATTTCGCGGATTTCCTGATGCGTCACATCCGCGATACGGTGCGCAACTGGGATGCGCGCGAGATGTCGCGGCAGATCGAGTTGAACATCGGCAAGGACCTGCAGTACATCCGCATCAACGGCACGCTGGTCGGCGGGCTGATCGGGCTCGGGCTGTATCTGGTCTCGCTGGTGCCGCGCTGGGCGGCGGCGTGGCTGCATTGATGCGGACGCGGCCGGTCGGTTTTCCGGACGCTGAGCGTGGCGCACGGCAGGGCATGGGTCGCAGTATGTAAGCCATGGTTTACATGTTGGGTGAATGAAATCGGTGTGCCTCCGACAATACGGTACGGCCGCGCGCGCCGTTTGACGTCGAATTGGCCGTCAGGCCGATCCTTTCGCGCGGCCGGACCCGGCCATTCGGCCGAAGTCGGAATTCCGCGAATCCGTCTACAATCAAAAACGTCCTTGCCGCCCGTGCGTGCTTGCCGCGCGCGGGCGAATCCGTTTGTCCTCCTGCACAGGGAGGCGCCGCCGTGCGTTGCGCGGCGGGCAGTGCCGTGGTCAGTGTCCAGTAGGTAAAGCGTCCGCGTGCCGTAGGCCGGCGCGCGTTCTGAACGTCGCGCGCCCGTAAGCCGGGCAGGCGGCATCAACCGAGAGTCCCCCATGAAAGCATCGGATCTGTTCGTGAAGGCGCTGGAAGCCGAAGGTGTCGAGTACGTGTTCGGCATCCCCGGCGAGGAGAACCTCGATCTGCTCGAATCGCTGCGGCGATCGAAGATCAAGCTCGTGCTGACCCGGCACGAGCAGGCGGCCGGGTTCATGGCCGCCACCTACGGCCGCCTGACGGGCCGCACCGGCGTGTGTCTCGCGACGCTCGGGCCGGGCGCGACCAACTTCGTGACGGCTGCCGCCTATGCGCAGCTCGGCGGCATGCCGATGCTGATGATCACCGGGCAGAAGCCGATCAAGTCCAGCAAGCAGGGTCACTTCCAGATCGTCGACGTCGTCGGCATGATGCAGCCGCTCACGAAGTTCACGCGGCAGATCGTGTCGATCGGCAACATTCCGTCGGCGGTACGCGAGGCGTTCCGTCGCGCGGAGGAGGAGCGCCCGGGCGCCGCGCACCTCGAACTCCCGGAGGACATCGCGCACGAGGAGGGCGACGGCAAGCCGATTCCGCGCAGCTACAGCCGGCGGCCGGTGGCCGAGGAGAAGGCGGTCGCGCACGCGGTCGACGCGATCCAGGCCGCGCGCCACCCGCTGTTGATGATCGGCGCGGGCGGCAATCGCAAGACGACCTGCAAGATGCTGCTCGAATTCGTCGACAAGACGGGCATCCCGTTCTTCACGACCCAGATGGGCAAGGGCGTGATCGACGAAACGCATCCGCTGTGGCTCGGCAACGCGACGCTGTCCGACGGCGACTTCGTGCACCGCGCGATCGAGCATGCGGACTGCATCATCAACGTCGGCCACGACGTGATCGAGAAGCCGCCGTTCTTCATGCGCACGGACGACAAGACCGTGATCCACGTGAACTTCCTCGGTGCGCAGGTCGATCCCGTCTACTTCCCGCAGATCGAGGTGGTCGGCGACATCGCGAACGCGGTGTGGCAGATGAAGGAGGCGATCGCGCCGCAGCCGCATTGGGATTTCGCCCGCTTCGCGATGATCAAGGAGCATTTCGACGCGCATCTGGCGAAGGGCCAGCACGACCCGCGCTTCCCGATGTACCCGGTGCGGATCGTGAACGACCTGTACAACGCGCTGCCGACCGACGGGATCGTCTGCCTCGACAACGGGATGTACAAGATCTGGTTCGCGCGCTACTGGCGTGCGCACGAGCCGAACTCGCTGCTGCTCGACAACGCGCTCGCGTCGATGGGCGCGGGCCTGCCGTCGGCGATCGCGACGAAGATCGTGCATCCGCAGCGCAAGGTGATCGCCGTGTGCGGCGACGGCGGCTTCATGATGAATTCGCAGGAACTCGAAACCGCCGTGCGGCTGAAGCTCGACATCGTCGTGATGATTCTGCGCGACGATGCCTTCGGGATGATCCGCTGGAAGCAGGAGAACATGAACTTCCCCGATTTCGCGATGACGCTGCAGAACCCCGATTTCGTGTCGTATGCGCAAAGCTACGGCGCGCACGGGCATCGCGTCGAAGCGGCCGACGATCTCGAGCCGCTGCTGCGCGAGTGCTTCTCGTCGCCTGGCGTGCACGTGATCGACGTGCCGATCGACTATTCGGACAACGAGCGCGTGCTGAACCGCGAGATCAAGCGGTTGTCCGCGCAACTCTGAATTCCCCGTTCACAGGAAGGAGTCGTTCCATGCTGAAGGAAACCTATCCGTATTACCTCGCCAACGAAGCCGTCTACGCGAACACCGATCTGGAAGTGACCGACAAGTTCAGCGGCAAGGTCGCGACGCGCGTCGCGCTCGCCGACGCGAAGGCGATCGATGCGGCCATCGGCGCGGCGGTCGGCGCCGCGAAGCCGATGCGCGAGTTGCCGGCCTACAAGCGTCAGGCGGTGCTCGACCACTGCGTCGCGCGCTTTCGCGAGCGCTTCGACGAGCTGGCGGAGGCGCTGTGCATCGAGGCCGGCAAGCCGATCAACGATTCGAAGGGCGAGGTGACGCGGCTGATCGATACATTCCGCGTCGCGTCCGAGGAGTCGGTGCGCATCGACGGCGAGGTGATCAACCTCGAGATCTCGGCACGTGCGCAAGGCTACACCGGCTATACGCGGCGCGTGCCGATCGGCCCGTGCTCGTTCATCTCGCCGTTCAACTTCCCGCTGAACCTCGCCGCGCACAAGGTCGCACCCGCGCTGGCCGCAGGCTGTCCGTTCGTGCTGAAACCCGCGAGCCGCACGCCGATCGGCGCGCTGATCATCGGCGAGGTGCTCGCCGAAACCGACCTGCCGAAGGGGGCATTCTCGGTGCTGCCCGCACATCGCGACGGCGCGGACCTGTTCACGACCGACGAGCGCTTCAAGCTGCTGTCGTTCACGGGTTCGCCGGCCGTGGGCTGGGCGCTGAAGGAGAAGGCCGGGAAGAAGAAGGTCGTGCTGGAGCTCGGCGGCAACGCGGCGGCGATCGTCGACGCGGATCAGCGCGAGCAGCTCGACTACGTGGTCGAGCGTCTCGCGTTCGGCGCGTATTACCAGTCGGGCCAGAGCTGTATCGGCGTGCAGCGGATCCTCGTGCATGCGGATCTGTACGACGCGCTGCGCGACAAGCTGATCGCGAAGACGCGTTCGCTGAAGATGGGCGATCCGAAGGATCCGTCGACGTTCGTCGGCCCGATGATCTCCGAATCCGAATCGCGCCGGCTGTCCGGCTGGATGGAGGCGGCCGTCGCGGCGGGCGCGAAGATCGTCGCGGGCGGCAAGGTCGACGGCGCGATGTTCGAGGCGACGCTGCTGGAAAACGTCGGTCGCGAACAGGACCTGTACCGCAAGGAGGCATTCGGTCCCGTCGCGATCCTCGAGAAGTTCGAGCGCTTCGACGATGCGCTCGCGCGCGTCAACGACAGCGACTTCGGGCTGCAGGCCGGCGTGTTCACCGATTCGCTCGCGCATGCACAGCGCGCGTGGGACGAGCTGGAGGTGGGCGGCGTCGTGATCAACGACGTCCCGTCGTTCCGCGTCGACAACATGCCGTATGGCGGCGTGAAGGATTCGGGGCTCGGCCGGGAAGGGATCCGTTACGCGATCGAGGACATGACCGAGCCGCGCCTGATGGTCGTGAGGCGCCGCTAGCGCGAAGGGATGCGGCATGACGGCACGCGGGCAGGCGATCACGCAGGCCCGCGTGCCGTTTTCGTTTCGGCGCACACCGACGGGCGCGGCGCCGCCCGCGCGGTGCGCCATCGTGACGGCACCGCGTGCCGTGCTCGCCGAACGCGCTCGACTGCGCGCATCGCATCGTGATGTAATCGCGCGAATTGGCCAACCGGGGTACGACACCGGCTGGCGTGCGCATTCATTCTTCACGAGGTCGATTCATGTCCCCCGTCTCGGCATTCAAACTGGTTCTGTTGTCATTCCTCGCGATCGTCGCGCTCGAATGCATCGCCAAGCGGTTGCGATTGCCGCCCGCGGCCGCGCTGCTGATCGGCGGCATCGGCATCGCGTTCATTCCCGGCCTGCCGCCGATCAACCTCGATCCGGAACTCGTGCTGCTCGTGTTTCTGCCGCCGCTGCTGATGGACGGCGCGTATTTCTCTGTGTGGGAGGAGTTCAAGCACAACGTCGGCGGCATCCTGATGCTCGCGATCGGCGCGGTGGTGTTTACGACGTTCGCGGTCGGTTTCGCCGTGCACTGGGTCGTGCCGTCGCTGCCGTGGGCCGCGTGCTTCGCGCTCGGCGCGATCGTGTCGCCGCCCGACGCGGTGGCCGCGAAGGCGGTGCTCGAACGCGTCGCGCTGCCGCGCCGGCTGATGGTGCTGCTCGAAGGGGAAAGCCTGTTGAACGACGCGGCGGGCCTGGTGCTGTTCCGCTTCGCGGTCGCCGCCGCGCTGACGGGGGCGTTCAGCCTCGAGCACGCGGTCGTGCGCTTCGCGGAACTCGGGCTCGGCGGCGTCGTGGTCGGTTTCCTGGTGGGAAAGCTCGTCGTGTGGTTCCTGAAGCTGCTCGATGACGACTATCTGGTGATCACCGTCGCGGTGATCGCCGGCTGGATCGCGTACATCGCGGGCGAGATGGTCGAGGTGTCGGGCGTGATCGCGACGGTCACGGCCGGCATGATCGTCGGCTGGCATCAGCACGAGGTGTTCTCGGCGGCCGTGCGCACGCGCGGCACCGCGTTCTGGCAGGTCATCGTGTTCCTGCTCGAAGCGCTGGTGTTCGTGCTGATCGGGTTGTCGCTGCGCGGTGCGATCCACCGGCTCGGCGGCTTCGAGCAGGTGCTCGCGACGATGGTCCCGCCGGTGCTCGCGGTGCTGGTGGCGGTGGTCGTGTCGCGCTTCGTGTGGATCTATGCGGTCGAGGCGCTGAAGATGCCGGTGCGCGGGATCATTCGGCGTGGTGCCGCACCTGACTGGAAGGCCGCGACGATCATGAGCTGGGCCGGGATGCGCGGGGTCGTGACGCTGGCGATCGCGCTGTCATTGCCGGAGGCGATGCCGGGCCGCGACGTGATCCTGGTCGCGTCGTTCGCGGTGATCCTCGTCACCGTGCTCATGCAGGGCACGACCATCGGGCCGCTGATCCGGCTGCTGCGCCTGCCTCAGCGCGAAGAGCGCGCCGCGCATCACCTGACCGAGCCGCAGGCGTGGGCGCATATCGAGGCTGCGCAGCTCGCGGCGATCCAGCCGCTGGTGCGCGACGAGAGCGGCAAGGTGATTCACCCGCGCCTGCTGGAGCAATACACGTATCGCGCGGAACTGACCGAGCGGGCGAAGAACGAGCCTGCTTATCCGGCGGAGGTACGCATCGCGCACTACGACGTCGTGCTGGCCGCGATCAAGGCCGGGCGTGTGGAATTGTTGCGCCTGCATCGTTCTGGCCGCATTCACGACGAGATGCTGCACATGCTCGAGCGCGATCTCGACCTGCAGGAAGTGTCCGCGCAGCACGCGCGCGGGTAACCGGCCGCGCAAATCGGGTTCGGCGCGCGGTGCCGCGAGCCTTCGCGTCGCGCCGATCCGGTCGCGGCGCGCGATTTTCCCCCTCCATCTCTGCCGATTCCATCGCATCGGAATCCGGCCCCAAAACGTTCGATACGACGGCTTGCAGCGCATGCAAACCTCGCGGCGCCGGCTGCGCAAACGTTATCGTCTTTCGCGTCCGGAAATGATCTGATTTAACTGAATCCCGCTCTTTCACCATATTTGGCAAAACTAAACCGGAAGGAGATAGATGCTGTGTTCTAATTTCATTTAGAATCAGCCGGTTATCTTTATTGAGAGAAAGCGCGCGGAGGTAATGCGACCGTCGTCGGGGTGAAATCGGCGTTCGGATCCCCGCGAGGCAATGCCGACAGGCCAGATCGGCAGCAATAGGCGGATTTCTTCGCCGCCATATTTAAGATGGCGTCCAAGTCGGATAAACAACTCCTATGAAAGAATCAATTGGAGATTTGGCGTTTGAAACGGTATTTATGAAAGAATCCGGCGGTGAAAATGCGCTGGATTGTCTCGAGTCCGGGCTATCGGTTCTGCTCGTCGACGATCAGCCATTCGTCGGCGAGGTGATCCGCCGCGCGCTGCGCAGCGAGCACGATATCGACCTGCATGTGTGCACCGACGCACATCGGGCGATGGCGGTCGCGCGCGACGTGAAGCCGACGGTCATCCTGCAGGATCTCGTGATGCCGGAAATCGACGGCCTCGATCTCGTTCGCGCGTGGCGCGCGAACACCGAGACCGCACGCGTGCCGATCATCGTGCTGTCGGCGAAGGAGGAGCCGATCGTCAAGCGCGAGGCGTTCATCGCCGGCGCGAACGACTACCTCGTGAAGCTCCCGGACGCGATGGAGCTGACCGCGCGCATCCGCTATCACTCGAATTCGTACCTGATGTCGCGCCAGCGCGACGAAGCGCTGGATTTCCTGTCGCACGACATGCGTTCGCCGCAGACGTCGATCCTCGCGCTGCTCGAGGTCTACCGGACCGAGCACGGCGACATGCCGCCGATCATGGAGCGCATTGCCGGCCACGCACGGCGCGCGCTCGCGCTCGCGGACGGCTTCATCCACCTGACCCGCGCGCAGTCGGAACGCCGCGCGCACGAGGTCCTGAGTCTGAACGAGATCGTGCTCGACGCTGTCGACCAGCTGTGGGAGAAGGCGGCCGGATTCGGCAGCCGGGTCGTTGCCCACGTGCCCGACACCGAGTGCGTGACGATGGGCGACCGCATGATGCTCACGCGCGCGGTCGCAAACCTGATCGACAACGCGCTGAAGTACGGCCCGGCCGGCACGGACGTGCACTGCACGCTGAGCGACGACGACGGTGCGTGGCTGATCGGCGTCGAGGACGCCGGCTCCGGCATCGCGCCCGAGCAACGCACGGCCGCGACCGAGTCGTTCGTGCGGCTCGAATCCGTGCATGGCGCGGCGCGCAGCGGCTTCGGCCTCGGGCTTGCGTTCGTCCGCGCGACGGCCGCGCGGCATCGCGGCCAGATCCTGATGCGCAATACGGTGCGCGGCTTCATGGTCGCGCTTCGGCTGCCGGCGCAAGCGGACCGATGATTTCGCGGCGCGGCCCGGTGCCGCGCTGCCCGAGAGACCCCGATGCGCTCGTGGCGCGCCGTCCGGCGCGCGGGCGGGCGCGGTTTTTTTCAACGCTGATTTTAGAAAGCCCATAACGAACATGGCCACCGTGACGCCCCGCGCGACCAATGAAAGCCTGCACCCGACGATCGGCGCCGCCCGGCTGACGCTCGGCAACCGTATCCTGTTCAGCTTCGGCGTGCTGTTCGTGCTGATGCTGGTGACGGCCGGCGTGTCCTACGAGCGCCTGCGCGCGATCAACGCCGAGGCCGTCAGCATCGAACGCGACTCGCTGCCGGGCGTGTATCTGGCGGCGTCGCTGCGCGGGACGGTCAATGAATCGTTCGCGATGCTGCAGCAGGCGACGTTCGTCGATACCGATCCCGAACTCGTGCAGCGTGATTTCGCGAGGATCGGCGAGACGCTCAAGGAGGTCGAGTCGCTGTCGGTCGATTACCAGAACACGACGTTCCGCGATGACGACCGCCAGCGCTTCGCGGCGTTTCGCGGTGCCTTCGACCGCTATCTGCCGCTGCTGAACGACGCGGTGCAGAAGAGCCGCGTGTCGCGCGAGGAGGCCGTCGCCGCTTATGCGAAGGTGCAGCCTGCGTGGGCCGAGGTCGTGCGCAACGCGAATATCCTGGTGCAGGAAAACCGCAAGTTCGCCGACCAGTCGGCGAAATTGATCCGCCAATCCGGGCAGGACACCGAGATCGTCCTCGCGACCGCCCTGGCGATCGTGCTGCTGTCCGCGCTGGGGCTGGGCTACGGGCTGTACCGTTCCGTCACCGTGCCGATGGCGCGGCTCGTCGAGGTGCACGACGTGATGCGCACCGGCAACCTGACGCGCCGCCTCGACCTGCGCCGCCGCGATGAGTTCGGCACGCTCGAGTCGGGCTTCAACCGGATGGCCGACGAGCTGACCGAGCTGGTTGCGCGCGCGCAGCAGTCGTCGCTTCAGGTGACGACGTCGGTCGCCGAAATCGCGGCGACGTCGCGCGAGCAGCAGGCGACCGCGAACGAGACCGCGGCGACGACGACCGAGATCGGTGCGACCTCGCGCGAGATCTTCGCGACGTCGCGCGACCTGCTGCGCACGATGAACGAGGTGGCCGGCGTGGCCGAGCAGTCGGCGACGCTCGCGGGCGTGAGCCAGAGCGGCCTCACGCGGATGGGCGAGACGATGCGCAGCGTGATGGACGCGGCCGGTTCGGTGAACGCGAAGCTCGCGATCCTCAACGAGAAGGCGCTGAACATCAACCAGGTCGTCGCGACGATCACCAAGGTGGCCGATCAGACCAACCTGCTGTCGCTGAACGCGGCGATCGAGGCCGAGAAGGCCGGCGAGTACGGCCGCGGCTTCGCGGTCGTCGCGACCGAGATCCGCCGCCTCGCCGACCAGACGGCGGTGGCGACGTACGACATCGAGCAGACGGTGAAGGAGATCCAGTCGGCCGTGTCGGCGGGCGTGATGGGGATGGACAAGTTCTCGGAGGAAGTGCGCCGCGGGATGCTCGACGTGCAGCAGGTCGGCGGGCAGCTGTCGCAGATCATCGCCGAGGTGCAGACGCTCGCACCGCGCTTCCAGATGGTCAACGAAGGGATGCAGACCCAGGCGAACGGTGCCGAGCAGATCACGCAGGCGCTGTCGCAACTGTCGGAAGCCGCGCAGCAGACGGCCGAATCGCTGCGCCAGTCGTCGCAGGCGATCGACGACCTGACGCTCGTCGCGAACCAGTTGCGCACCAGCGTGTCGCGCTTCAAGGTCGACGCGTGATGCGCGCCGAGGCGCACGGCGGCGCGCACGCGCTGTTCCTGATGTTCGAGCTCGACGGCGAGCGCTATGCGCTGGATGCGGCCGACATCGACGAGGTGCTGCCGCTTGCGACCACCAAGGCTGTACCCGGCGCGCCCGAATGGATTGCCGGGTTGCTGATGCGCGGCGGTCAGCCCGTGCCCGTGATCGACGTGCCGATGCTGGCGCTCGGACGGCGCGCGCATGCGCTGCGCTCGACGCGGCTGGTGATGGCTCGCTATCGCGTCGGGCAGCTCGACCGCGATCGCGTGATCGGCCTGATCGTCGAACGCGCGACGCAGACGCTGCGGATCGACCGCACCGCGTTCCGCGCAAGCGGCGTATCGACCGCGCGCACGCGCTGGCTCGGGCGCGTCGCGAACACGCCCGACGGGATCGTGCAGCAGGTCTCGGTGTCCGACCTGATCGACGACGTGGCGCGCCTGTATCTGTTCGACGACCTGCCGGGCCACGGAGGGGCAACCGCATGAGAGAGTCCGATTCGCGATTTCGCGGCTGGCTGCTGCGCGAGACCGGCATCGACCCCGATTCGCTCGGCAACGATTTCCTGAGCCGCGCGCTGACGGAGCGCGTGCAGGCGCTGCAGGGCGACGGCGAGCGGCTGCCGTCGGCGGCGCGGCCGCCCGTCACGCCGGAAGCGCTCGACGCCTACTGGCAGCAGCTCAACGCGTCGGCCGACGAGCGGCGCGCGCTGATCGAACTGTTCATCGTGCCGGAGACGTGGTTCTTCCGCGATCGCGAGGCGTTCGGGACGCTCGCGCGGCTCGCGGCCGAGCGGCTTGCCGCGATGCCCGGGCGCGTGATCCGCGTGCTGAGCGCCCCGTGCTCGACCGGCGAGGAACCGTATTCGGCGGCGATGGCGCTGCTCGACGCCGGGCTCGATCCGGCCAGCTTCACGATCGACGCGATCGACCTGAGCGCGCGCGCGATCGAACAGGCGCGGCTCGGCTGCTACGGGCGCAATGCGTTTCGCGGCACGACGACCGAGTTCCGCAGCCGCTACTTCACGCCGGTCGCCGACGGCTGGCTGCTCGACGAGCGCGTGCGCGCGTGCGTGCAGTTTCGCCAGGCGAACCTGGTCGAGCCGGGCTTCGACACGGGCATCCGCTACGACTTCGTGTTCTGCCGCAACGTGCTGATCTATTTCGACCGCGACGCCCAGGACCGCGTGATCGATTCGCTCGAAAGCTCGCTCGCCGACGACGGCATGCTGTTCGTCGGCCCCGCCGAAACGGGCGTCGCGATGCGGCACGGGATGCGCTCGGCGCGCGTGCCGCTGGCGTTCGCGTTTCATCGCGCGCGCGGTGGTGCCGCGGCGGACGGCTATGCGGCACCGATGCCCGCGATCGCGCCGTACTGGCGCGGCGAGCGCTTCGCTGTGGTGCCGCCGGCCGCGACGCGCCCGCTGCTGGCCGTCGTGCCGCCGACGTGGAGCGATGCCGCGCCGTCGCGCGCCGCGTTCGCGCCGGCCGAGCGCCCGACGGCGCCCGAGCCGCGGGCCGACTGGCGCGTCGACTCGCCGGCGCATGTGGCCAACGTGGCCGAGATGCCCGCGAAGGGGGCGCCGGTCGCCGACAGCGCCGCACCGACGCTCGAGGAAGCGCAGGCGCTGGCCAATGCGGGCGCATTCGACGAGGCCGAGCGCGTGCTCGCGCAGTTCTCCGCGCACGCCGGGCCGCACGCCGACGCGTTTTACCTGAACGGGCTGATCGCGGATGCGCGCGGGCGCGTCGCGGAAGCGGGCGACTTCTACCGGAAGGCGCTGTATCTGCGGCCGACGCACCACGAAGCGCTGACGCATCTCGCGACCTTGCTCGACGTCGGCGGCGACGGCGCGGGCGCGCGATGGCTGCTCGAGCGTGCGCGGCGCTCGGCCGGATAACGAGAATACGGGTTGGGAGCCGACATCGGGATGACCGAGGAAAGAATGAACCGCGACGCCGTTGCCACTGACGACACGACGATCGGCGTCGACGATTGCTGGAACCGGATTGGCACACGCGGCGATCGCTCGTGCGAGCGGCTGGCCGACTGCCTGCGCTGCCTGAACTGTCCGGTCTACGCGTATCACGCGGCGAAGCTGCTCGAACGCCCGCTCGCCATCGCCGAGATGGCCGACGCCACGCAGCGGATCAGCGCGTTCGACGCGACCCGCGCGCACGGCAAAGACGATACATGCCAGGCAGCGCTGGTGTTTCGCGTCGCCGACGAATGGCTCGCGCTGCCGATCGGTGTGCTGCGCGAGATCGCCGGCACGCGCCCGATCCATTCGCTGCCGTATCGCCGGCATTCGGCCGTGCGCGGCGTGGTCAACATTCGCGGCACGCTGCGCATCGCGATCGCGATCGGCGCGCTGCTCGGCCTTGACGCGGGCAAGGGGGGCAACGGCGGTGGCGACGGCCGTTTCACGCGGCTGCTGGTCGCCGCGCATCAGGGCGAGCCGGTCGTGTTTCCGGTCGACGAAGTCGAGGGCGTGCTGCGCTTCGGCGCATCCGAATGGGTGCCGGTGCCGGCGACGGTTGGGCGCGCGAGCGCCGGCCTGTCGCGCGGCGTGCTGTCGTGGCGTGGCAAGTCGGTAGGCCTGCTCGACGACGATCGGCTGTTCGACGCCGTGACACGGAGCATGCGATGAGCGGCGATGACGATCTGAGCCACCTGTCGCTGCTCGAGCTGTATCGCGAGGAGACGCGCACGCAGACCCAGGCGCTGTCGGAACGCCTGCTCGCGCTCGAATCGGGCGAGCCCGACTCCGTCGCGCTCGAGGCGTGCATGCGCGCCGCGCATTCGCTGAAGGGTGCCGCACGTATCGTCGGCGTGCCGCTCGGTGTCGACATCGCGGGGCGCATGGAAGAATGCTTCGTCGCCGCGCAGGCCGGCACGATCGCGCTGACGGCCACGCACATCGATGTGCTGCTCGCCGGCGTCGACCTGCTGGTGCGCGTCGCCGATCCGGAGGCGCAGCCCGTGTCGTCGACCGAGATCGAGGCGTTCGCGCTGGCGCTGACAGGTGCCGACGGCGCGCACGCGATGCCGGCCTCGGCCCCGGCGTTCGCGCCGCCGCCGGCACCGCCGTTCGTCGTGCCGCTTCGCGAGCACGACGGCGCCGCGAACGAATCCGTGGGGGCCGGCGCCGCGGTGCCGCCGCTCGCGGTGTCGGCGGCCGTGCCCGATCCGGTCCAGGCGGGCCGCGCGGCCGGCGCGGGCGCGATGCGCCGCGTGCGGGCCGATACGCTGAACCGGCTGCTGAGCCTGTCCGGCGAGTCGCTCGTCGAATCGCGCTGGCTCAAGCCGTTCGCGGAGTCGATGCTGCGCGTGAAGCGCGCGCAGCGCGATGCGGCCCGGTCGCTCGATCTGTTGTACGAACAGTTTGCCGACGATCTCGACGCGGGCGTGCTCGCGTCGGTGAACGAAGTGCGGCACATGCTCAACGACCTGCAGCGCTCGCTCGCCGAGCGCATGGACGAATTCGATCGCTTCGAGCGGCGCAGCACGCATATCGCCGAGCAGCTGTACGACGAGGCGCTGCAATGCCGGATGCGGCCGTTCGGCGACGCGACGCGCGCGTATCCGCGCATCGTGCGCGATCTCGCGCGCTCGCTCGGCAAGCAGGTGCGTTTCTCGATCGTCGGCGAAGGCACGCAGGTCGATCGCGACATCCTCGACCTGCTCGACGCGCCGCTCGGCCACCTGCTGCGCAACGCGATCGATCACGGCGTCGAATCGCCCGACGCGCGTCGGGCGCGCGGCAAGGCGGCCGAGGCGAGCGTCACCCTGGAGGCGCGCCACAGCGCCGGCTCGCTGCTCGTCAGCGTGATCGACGACGGGCCGGGCGTGGACATGGACGCGTTGCGCGCGGCGGTCGTGCGCCAGCGCCTGACCGACGACGAGACGGCCGCGCGGCTGTCCGATCCCGAACTGCTCGAATTCCTGCTGCTGCCGGGCTTCTCGATGCGCGATGCGGTGACCGACGTGTCGGGGCGCGGCGTCGGCCTCGACGCCGTGCAGGAAATGGTGCGCGGCGTGCGCGGCGCGGTGCGCATCTTCAACGAGCCCGGCGCGGGCATGCGCTTCGTGCTGCAGCTGCCGCTCACGCTGTCGGTGATCCGCAGCCTGCTGGTCGAGGTCGGCGGCGAGCCGTACGCGTTTCCGCTTGCGCACGTGCGCCGCACGCTCGAACTCGCGCACGACGATATCGACGTGCTCGAAGGGCAGCCGCATTTCCCGTTCGACGGCCGGCGCGCAGGCCTCGTCGCCGCACACCAGTTGCTCGACGCGGGCGAGCCCGACGTCGCCCGCACGAGCACGGCGGTCGTGGTCGTCGGCGGTGAACCCGAGCTGTATGGCGTCGCGGTCGACCGCTTCCTCGGGGAGCGGATGCTCGTCGTGCAGCCGCTCGACAGCCGCCTGCACAAGATCCAGAACATCGCGGCCGGCGCGCTGCTCGAGAACGGCGACCCGGTGCTGATCGTCGACGTCGAGGACCTGATCCGCTCGGTCGACAAGCTCGTGCGTGGCGGGCAGCTCGCGCGGCTCACGCGTGATCCGCAACTCGCGCTCGTCGATCGCCGCCGCCGCGTGCTCGTCGTCGACGATTCGCTGACGGTGCGCGAGCTCGAGCGCAAGCTGCTGGAAAAGCGCGGCTACGACGTGACGGTCGCGGTCGACGGGATGGAGGGCTGGAACGCGGTGCGCAGCGACGCGTTCGATCTCGTCGTCACCGACGTCGACATGCCGCGCATGGACGGTATCGAACTCGTCACGCTGATCAAGAACGACCCGATGCTCAAGCGCGTGCCGGTGATGATCGTGTCGTACAAGGATCGCGACGAGGATCGCCGGCGCGGGCTCGATGCCGGCGCCGATTACTACCTCGCGAAGAGCAGTTTCCACGACGAGGCGCTGCTCGATGCGGTGCACGACCTGATCGGGGACGCACGCGGATGAACATCGGCATCGTCAACGATCTGCCTCTGGCCGTCGAGGCGCTGCGCCGCGTGCTCGCGCTGCGCACGGACCACCGCGTGCTGTGGGTCGCGACCGACGGCGACGAGGCCGTGGATTTCTGCATTGCCCATCCGCCCGATCTCGTGCTGATGGATCTCGTGATGCCGAAGGTCGACGGCGTGGAGGCGACACGGCAGATCATGGCGCGCGCGCCGTGCGCGATCCTGATCGTGACGGTCAGCGTCAGCGCGAACACGTCGTCGGTCTACGAGGCGATGGGTGCCGGCGCGCTCGATGCGGTCGACACGCCGACGCTCGCGCTCGGGCTGTCGACCGACGCGTCGCCGCAGGCGCTGCTCGCGAAGATCGACCAGATCGGCCGGCTGCTCGAAAGCCGGACCGTGACGCTCGTGCCGCCCGGCCCGGCCCCCACGCGCGGCCTGCCGACGCTCGTCGCGATCGGCGCGTCGGCGGGCGGGCCGACCGCGCTCACCGCGCTGCTGCGTGCGCTGCCGGCCGATTTTCCGGCTGCACTCGTGATCGTGCAGCACGTCGACCAGGCGTTCGCGGTCGGCATGGCGGAGTGGCTCGACGGCTATACGCAGCTGCCCGTGCGTGTCGCGGGGGAGGGCAGTGTGCCGCGGGCGGGCGAGGTGCTGCTCGCGGCGACCAACGATCACCTGTACATGTCGCCGCGCGGCGTGCTCGGCTATACGCGGCATCCGGCCGAGACGCCGTACCGGCCGTCGATCGACGTGTTCTTCAACAGCGTCGCCGACGGCTGGCAGGGCGACGCGCTCGGCGTGCTGCTGACCGGAATGGGCCGCGACGGGGCGCTGGGGCTGAAGGCGATGCGCGCGAAGGGTTGCTACACGATCGCGCAGGACGAGGCGACGAGCGCCGTCTACGGGATGCCGAAGGCGGCCGCGGCGATCGGTGCCGCATCGGCGATCCTGCCGCTCGAGCGAATCGCGCCGCAGCTGATCTCGCGCGTGACGCGCATGCCGCGCGACTGACGGCGCGTGGCGGCCCCGGCGGGGCTGCATTGCGTGCGCCGCGCGGCGTCGCGTACAATTGCCGCCTGCGGAGATGGCATGCCTCCCTGCGGTCGATCCCGGCGCGTCGCGCGCGGCTCGGCCCTCAACCGCCGGTGACCCGGCTGATGATGCCTGCGTGTTCCTGGGTTGTCAGGAGGTCGCAGGCCGTCCATGCGGTATTCTGCCGCCCAGGTTTTGATGTCCCGTCGAATCTGGAAATCATGTTTTTCTCGACTTCTGCCGATTTTTTCGCGACCGTGCGCTACGTGTGCCGCTGGCTCGCGCTCTCTGCCCTGCTTGGTGCGCTGGCCGGCACGGCTTCCGCGTGGTTCCTGATCGCGCTCGAGTGGGCGACCGGCACGCGTGTCGCGCATCCGTGGCTGTTGTGGGGACTGCCGGCAGCCGGTTTCGCGACCGGCTGGGTCTACCACCGGTTCGGCCAGTCGGTCGCGCGCGGCAACAACCTGCTGATCGACGAAATTCACGACCCGAAGGCGCTCGTGCCGAAGCGGATGGCGCCGCTCGTGCTCGTCGCGACCGTCGTCACGCACCTGTTCGGCGGGTCGGCGGGCCGCGAGGGCACGGCCGTGCAGATGGGCGGCGCGCTCGCCGATCGCGTCACGCACCTGTTCCGGCTCGATCGCGAGCATCGGCGTGTGCTGCTGATGGGCGGCATCGCGGCCGGGTTCTCGTCGGTATTCGGCACGCCGCTCGCGGGCGCCGTGTTCGGGCTCGAGGTGCTCGCGATCGGCCGCGTGCGGTACGACGCGCTGCTGACCTGCGTCGCGTCGGCGATCGTCGCGGACATCGTGTGCCGCGCGTGGGGCGTGCATCACACCGTTTATGCGATTCCGTTCGTGCCGGCCGTGTCGGCCTCGGGGTTGATCGCGACGGTCGTCGCGGGTGTCGCGTTCGGCGTCGTCGGCCGGCTGTTCGCGTTCGCGACGCATGCGCTGAGCGCATGGTTTCGCCGCGTCGTGCGCTACGCGCCGCTGCAGCCGGTGCTCGGCGGCGCGCTGGTGGCGGTGGCCGCCACCGTGCTGAAGGTGCCGCAGTATCTCGGGCTCGGGATCCCGACGATCGAGGCCGCGTTTCACGGGTCGCTGCCGGCTTACGATTTCGCGGGCAAGTTCGCGTTTACCGTCGTCACGCTCGCGTCGGGATTCAAGGGCGGCGAAGTGACGCCGCTGTTCTATATCGGCGCGACGCTCGGCAACGCGCTCGGCCAGGTGCTCGCGCTGCCGGTGCCGGTGCTCGCGGGGCTCGGCTTCGTCGCGGTGTTCGCGGGCGCGGCCAACACGCCGGTCGCGTCGACGATCATGGCGATCGAACTGTTCGGCGCGGATATCGGCGTCTATGCGATCGTCGCCTGCGTGGTCGCCTATCTGTTTTCCGGACACGCGGGGATTTATCGATCGCAGCGGGTGGCGGTGGGGAAGGGGGCGCGGGTGGAGGCGGACTGACGGCGCGGGCGGGGCGGCCGACCTCGGTATGTCGACGGAAACGGACACCCGGTGATCGCGCCGATCACCGGGAACGGGGGGCGTCCGTCACGCCTTCGGCAGTTTCGCGACGTTGCGCGCGAGCAGTTCCTCGATGTCGATGCCTTTCTCCGCGAGCAAGGTCGTCACGACACCGGTCAGTTCCCCGAGCGTTTCCTTGACCGACTCCCGGATCGTATCCACGACGACCTGGGTGCTGCGCTCGATCTCGATATTGACCTTGTCGTTGACGCCTTTGGCGTCGAAGGTGGTCGCGCGTCGCGTTTCCGGAATCAGCCAGACTTCGAACCACCCTTCGTCGCGATTGACGTCCGATACGGTGAGGCTGCAGCCGTTGATCGCGATATAGCCCTTCGCAAACACATAGCGTTTGAAATCGGCCGGCACGCCGATGCGGATCATCCGGTTGTGTTCGGACGACGCGATATGCAGGATGGTCCCCATGAAGTCGACGTGACCGGACAGCGGATGCCCGCCGATTTCCGCGCCGTCCTTCGCGGCCCGTTCCACGTTGACCCGGGCGCCGGTCGTCAGGTCGGCGAGCGTGGTGATTCTCAGGCTCGGCAACATCACGTCGAAGTCGATCAGCAGCGGCGAGTGGATGGTCGTCACCGTCAGGCAGACGCCGTCGACCGAGACGCTCGCGCCGATCTCGATGTCGGTGGTGAACCGCTCGGGGAATTCGATGCTGAACGTTCTCAGTTCGCCGTGATCCTTGATGGTCTTGATGACGCCAACACCCTGAACAATGCCTGTAAACATGATCCGCCTTTGGTCGCAAATTGCCTGGCCGGTATGATAAGTGATCGCGGAGGGCGGCGTCGGGGCCGGAAGCGCGGCGGCAGTGCATCGCACGTCCGGCCGCAACCGGGTTGCCATCAAGCCTCCGCCGGCTGCCCCCGCGGGCCGGCATCGCCGTTGACCGTGCGCTGCGGCGAATCGATCAGGCCCTTCGCCAGCTCCAGCGCCTGCCGCTCGAACAACCGGCGATAAATCCCGCCGTCGATGCGGATCAGCGCGTCGTGGTTGCCTTCCTCGATCACCTTGCCGCGATCGAGCACGAGCAGGCGGTCGAGCGAGCGCACCGTCGACAGCCGGTGCGCGACGACGAGCGTCGTGCGGCCGACCATCAGCCGCTCCATCGCCTGCTGGATCAGCACCTCGCTTTCGCTGTCGAGGCTCGACGTCGCTTCGTCGAGGATCAGGATCGGTGCATCCGCGAGGAACGCGCGCGCGATCGCGACGCGCTGGCGTTCGCCGCCGGACAGCTTGATCCCGCGCTCGCCGACGAGCGTGTCATAGCCGTCCGGCAGCGCGACGATGAAGTCGTGCGCGCTGGCGAGACGCGCGGCGCGCTCGATCTCCGCACGGCTCGCGTCGGGGCGCGCATACGCGATGTTCTCCGCCAGCGTGCGGTGGAACAGCACGGGCTCCTGCTGGACGATCGCGATCTGGCTGCGCAGCGAATCCTGCCGCACCTGCGCGATATCCTGGCCGTCGATCGTGATGCGGCCGCCCGACACGTCGTACAGACGCTGGATCAGCTTGATGAACGTCGTCTTGCCCGACCCGGAATGGCCGACGAGGCCGACCCGCTCGCCGGGCGCGATGCGCATCGAGAAGTCGTCGTACAGCGGCACGGGATGGTTGCCGTAACGGAACGTCACATGCTCGAAGCGGATCTCGCCTTGCCCGATCCGGATCGCCGGCGCGCCGGGACGATCGTCGATGCCGAGCGGCTGGCGCTCGAGCGCGACGAGCTCTTCCATGTCGTTGACCGAGCGCTGCAGGTTGCGGATGTGCATGCCGACGTCGCGCAGGTAGCCCTGAAGCATGAAGAACATCGTCAGCGAAAACGCGATGTCGCCGACGCTCGCTTCGTCGTTCGCCCACAGCCGCAGCGCCACGCCGATCATCGCCGCCTGCATCGCGACGAGCATCGCACCCTGCAGCCCGCCGTTGAGCGTGCCGCGTACCCACGTGCGGCGCGTGCGCTGGCGCCACTTGCCGATCACGCGCGCGAGCCGCGCTTCCTCGCGCGTTTCCGCGCCGAACGCCTTGACGACCGCGTTGCAGCTCACCGCGTCCGCGAGTGCGCCGCCCATGCGCGTGTCCCACATGTTGCCGAGCCGCGCGGCCGGCGCGACGATGCCGAGCGACACGGTGACCGTCACCGAGATGTACAGCAGCGAACCCGCGCCGACGACGAACCCCATCACCGGCCAGTGCGTGCCGAGCAGCACCGTCGCCCCGACGAGCATCGTGACCGACGGCAGCAGTGCGATCAGCACGGTGTCGTTCAACAGGTCGAGCGCCCAGATCCCGCGCGTGATCTTGCGCACGGTCGACCCCGCGAAGCTGTTCGCGTGCCAGTCGGTCGAGAAACGCTGCACGCGATGGAATGACGCGGCGGCGATCTCGCTCATCATCTTCAGCGTAAGCGTAATGATGTTCAGATAGACGCCCTGCCGCAGCAGCGTCGCGCCGATGCCGAGCGCGGCGAGCGTGCCGAACGCGACGACGGCCGAATGCCACGCGGCGGCGCGGTCGGTCAGGCCGATCGACAGCGCATCGACGAGGCGGCCGGCGAACAGCGGCGTGAGCACGTCGGCAAGCGCGCCGAGCAGCGCCAAGGTCGTGATCGTCGCGATGCGTACCGGCTGCTTGCGCCAGTAGCGGAACGTGAAGCCGAAGACGGCCTGGAATGCCTGGCCGCCCTGATGGGTGGTTTTTCTGGTCATGTATCGTTGCCCGGCGCATCGCGCGACGGGACTTTCCGGTTCGGAGAACGTCGAAAACGCAACAGTCCGGCCGCGCGGACGACGCGGGCGAAACGAAACGGGCTGTCGGAAAATGCGCTGGCCGTCGAGTTAGCGGAGCACTCGGGAGCCGGCGCGGACGACGGGCTGGATCAGCCGCGCCGTGGGACCACGTTCGGGAAGGCTGCTGGCATTCGGAACATCTGCACCTCCCTGAAGTGAACGGTTGAAAGGACGCCGAAAAGACGTGAAGGGATTTTATCAGCAGTGCCGGAGTCGCCGCAACGTCTGACGAATGCCGCGTTGCAGCGTCGATACGGTTAGTATTCGGGGTTTCGGCCCTTTTTCGTGCGGATTCCGCGGTGCGGTGCCGCACGGGTCGGCGGGCCGCATCGATTACACTTTGCCGTTGCGCGCCGGCCGCTGCGGCCCCGCGGATTCACCCCGATACATTCCTGAGGAAACGATGAGCGACGTTCAGCAAGGCATCCTGGCTCCGATCGACACGGCGGCCCGATACCTCACTTTCACGATTTCGAACAACGGCAACGTGGCAGCGGCGCTGAGGGCTTTGCGCGAGCTCGTCGACGGACGCGACACGGTCGTGGGCTTCGGACAGGCGCTGGCCGCACACCTCGGGCGTCCGGTCCCGGGCCTCACCGAATATCCGGCGTTCGCGGTGAACGACCGCACGCTGCCGATCACGCCGGCCGACGTCTGGGTCTGGCTGCGCGGCGACGATCGCGGCGAGCTCGTGCTGCGTGCACGGACGATCGAACGGGCGCTTGCGCCGGCGTTCGCGCTGCAGGACGCGGTCGACGGGTTCCGCTATTCGAACGATCGCGACCTGTCGGGTTATGAGGACGGCACCGAGAACCCGAGCGGCGACGACGCGCTGGCCGCGGCGATCGTCACGGGGCAGGGCGCGGGTCTCGACGGTTCGAGCTTCGTCGCGGTTCAGCAATGGCTGCACGACTTCGACCAGATGGAGCGCATTGCGTCCGGCGACATGGATCACATCATCGGTCGCCGCCGCTCGGACAACGAGGAACTCGATGATGCGCCCGAGTTCGCGCACGTGAAGCGCACCGCGCAGGAGAGCTTCGAGCCGGAGGCGTTCATGCTGCGCCGTTCGTCGCCGTGGTCCGACGCGCGCCGCGCGGGGCTCTACTTCGTCGCGTTCGGCCGTTCGTTCCGCGCGTTCGACGTGCAGATGCGCCGGATGAGCGGCGCGGACGACGGCATCGTCGACGGCCTGTTCCGTTTCACGCGACCGCTGACGGGCGCGTATTTCTGGTGCCCGCCGGTGAAGGAAGGCAAGCTGGACCTGTCCGCGCTCGGACTGTAAACGCCGGACGACATCCGCAAACGGGCGGGCCGCGCATCGTGCGCGGCCCGCCCGTTTTACTTGTTGCGTATCGATCGTGTGCGGCGCGGTGCGTCGTCCCGTCAGTTCAGCGTCGTTTCGATGCGCGTGCCGCGCTTGATGAACAGCGTCACCGGCGTCTTCTCGCAGATTTCCGCGAGCCGCTGGCGCTGCGCATCGTCGAGCGGGCCGTCGAGCGTCACGACGCGGCGCACGTATTGCTGCCCTTCGCGATCGGCGTGCAGTTCGGTGCGCACGTCGATGCGCACGGCCGGCCACGTCTTGCGCTGCATGTACATGCGCAGCGTCGCGGCCGTGCATTGCGCGAGGCCGGCCAGCACGAACTCGAACGGCGCCGGCCCGAGGCCCTGTCCGCCTTCGCGCGGCGCTTCGTCGCCGGTCAGCGCGTGCGTGCCGGCCTGCAGCTGGACGACGTAGTCGGGTGCGTCGGCGGCGAGGGTGGCGGCAGCATGGATGAGCGGCATGGCAAGAACTCCGGCAAGCGGGGAAAGAGGCGGCCGCGACGATGCGGCGTACGAGCCGCCAGCATACCGTCTCGCGGAAAATCGTGGGCGCTGCGCGCGTCGGTGGGGCTCGCCAGGATCAGCCGGCGACGCCGGCACTCCGGCGCACGAGCATGGCGACGCGTTCGCGCACCCACTGGTGCGCGCGGTCGGTTTCGCGCGACTCGTGCCAGTACGCGAGCAGCGGAAACGGCTTGAGCCGTAGCGGCAGCGGCTGCACGGCGATCGGCAGCATCGCCGCCATGCGCAGCGCATACGTGCGCGGCAGCGTCAGCAGCAGGTCGCCCGTCGCGGCGATCTGGCAGGCGGCGAAGTAATGCTGGCAAACGAGCTGGATGTGACGGAGGCGTCCGTCGTTGCCGAGCAGCACGTCGAGCGATTGCGGTTCGCCGAGCGACGACACCGCGACATGCCCTGCGGCGAAATAGTCGCCGCGCCGCAGCGGACCGCCAGTCAACGGATGATCGTGCCGCATCGCGACGACGAGCGAATCGTCGAGCAGGTGTTCGGTCGCGATGCGCGGACCGGTCTGCACGCGTCGATCGACGACCAGATCGAGATTGCCTGACGCGAGTTCGCGTTCGATGTCGTGCACCGCGATGCGGCGGCTCACGAATCGCAGGCCCGGCGCTTCGTCGGCGAACGCGGCGACGATCTGCGGCAGCGCGATCGATTCGAGCACGTCGCGAATGCCGACGGCGATGCTCAGGTCGAGCGTCGCCGGGTCGAATGCCGACGGGGCGCGCACGGCGCGTTGCAGGCCGGCGAGGTGAAGCTGCACGTCCGCGATGATCGTGCGCGTGCGCTCGGTCGGCACGACGCGGTTGCCCTGGCGGACGAACAGCGGGTCGTCGAAATGCGCGCGCAGACGGTTGAGCGCATGCGTGACCGCCGGCTGCGTCAGGTGCAGCGCACGGGCGGCCGCGCCGATGCCGCCGTGCACGTAGACGGCATCGAGCACGCGGAACAGGTTCAGGTCGAGACGATGATCGGCGGGCACGGACGAAGTCGGCGTGGTGGACGGTGGAGCGATTCTACGGGATGCGCGAACAACGGAACGCGGGTGCGTGCATCAGAGCGACGATCGATGCCGTTCGATGCGTGTCGATGACGATCGAGCCGATACGTGCCCGCGCGCATCCGATGCGCGACGCGAATCATGCGCGCGATGCGAGCCTGCCCATCGGCATGCGCATTTCCGCGCGGCCGCACCAGCGGTCGGCGACAGCCTGTTGAAATCCGCCATCATGCTGTCCCGGTCTGCCATTTCATGCCAAAGACACGACCCGTTCGGCTAAGATGCCGTCGCTTCATATTTCGAAATAGCCGTCGCTGTCGCACGAGTTCAAACCAAATATAAGCCTGACAGTTCGACGGTATTACAAGAAGTCGAAAAAGTCCGGGGGCTTGGCAGTGGAAGCAGCAGATCAGAGGTGGGTCGTAATCTATTTGAGTACGGGGTTTTCCTTGGCGCAGGCCGCGCGCCTTAGCGAGGCCTTCAACCTGGCGAATCGCCTGCACGCGTTCAGTGCGGATTACGAGTTGAAGTACGTATCGGAAAGCGGGGGGTTGCTGCAGTCGTCGTCGGGCGTGCAGATCGCCGCCGATCCGCTCGGCGACGAGCACGGCCCTCGTGCACTCGCGTTCATTCATCTTCATGGCGACCGCGCGTCGATCAACTGGAACGATGCATTGCGGCGTCGCCTGAGCGACATCCGCCGGCATGCGCGATGGATCGTCGATGCGATGGATCTGTCGACGCTCGCGGCGTCGCAGCGGCAGACGGATGCCGGTCACGCGCGAACCGGTCGCGCGCGCGGCGCGGCGGCCACGATCGAACTGCAGGCAGGCGAGGCCGACGTGTTCGCGGCCGTGCTCGACATGTTCCGCGCCGATCTCGGCGACAGCGCCGCGCAGGAGATCGCCAGCAACCTGATGCGGCCGGTCGAGCAGCGCTACGCGCAGTCGATGTGGGCGTTTCGCGAGCTGAGCGCGAGCCCGTCGATCAGGATGTCGGCGCAACGGCTGCGCGCGCAGAGCGCGAACCGCATTTCGATCGCGGAAGTCGCCCAGACGGCCGCGATGAGCGAGCGCAATTTCCTGCGGCGCTTCAAGAAGGAAATCGGCGTGACGCCGACCGAGTTCGTGCAGCACGTGCGGCTCGAGCGCGCATGCCACATGCTGATCCACACGACGCTGCCGGCCGACAAGGTCGCGCGGCGCACGGGCTTCGGCAGCGGCGAGCGTCTGGCGAAGCTGTTTCGCCAGCGCCTGCGGGTGTCGCCGACCGAATTTCGCGTCGCCGAGCGCGAGCGGATCCTGACGAACGGCGCCGGCGCGGCCGATCCGCAACTCGTGCCGCGGCCCGCGAAATCCGGCGGCGAGCGGGCGAGCCGGGGCGCGCGTGTCGATGCGCGGGAGAAAACGGGGCGGATGACCGTAAAATCACCGTGTCGCGATCACGATCCCCGGTTTCCATGCCCTTGCTCCCCACTACCGCCACCGCCCCCTTCTGCCCGTCGGAAGTAAAGGGCAGCATCACGATCGACGCCGGCGCGTCGCGCTGGATGAAGCTCAAGCGCTTCTTCGGCCCGGGCCTGCTGGTCGCGATCGGCTACATGGATCCCGGCAACTGGGCCACCGACATTCAGGCCGGGTCGCAATTCGGCTATTCGCTGCTGTGGGTCGTGGCGTTCTCGAGCCTCGCCGCGATCTTTCTGCAGATGCTCGCCGCGCGGCTCGGCCTCGTCGCGGGCAAGGATCTCGCGCAGGCCAGCTACGACCGCTATGGCCGCTTCGGCCGCATCGTGCAGTGGGTGACCGCCGAGGTGTCGATCATCGCGTGCGACATCGCCGAAGTGCTCGGCTGCGCGCTCGCGTTCAAGCTGCTGCTCGGCGTGCCGCTCGCGTGGGGAATCGTGCTCACCGCGCTCGACACGGTGATCGTCCTCGGGCTGCAGGGCAAGGGCGTCCGGCAGATCGAGGCGATCGTGCTCGGGCTGATCGCGACGATGGCGTTCTGCTTCGTCGCGCAGGTCGCGATCACGCCTCCCGACTGGCATGCGGTCGCGGCGGGGCTCGTGCCGGGCGATCCGGGCCATGACCGCAAGGACGCGATCGTGCTCGCGCTCGGCATCGTCGGCGCGACGATCATGCCGCACAACCTGTATCTGCATTCGTCGGTCGTGCAGACGCGTCATGTCGTCGGCGGCGCGCGCGGCCTGATCCGCGACACGCTCGCGCTGGTGCGGATCGACACCTGCGTGTCGCTGTTCGTCGCGATGCTCGTCAATGCGGCGATCCTGGTCGTCGCGGGTGCGGCGTTCCATGCGACCGGCCAGCACGACGTGACCGACATCGAACAGGCGTACCGGCTGATCACGCCGATCGCGGGCGGCGCGGCCGCGCTGCTGTTCGGCATCGCGCTGCTCGCGTCGGGGCAAAGCTCGACGCTGACCGGCACGATCGCCGGCCAGGTGATCATGGACGGCTTCCTGCACACGAAAATCCCGTGCTACCAGCGCCGGCTGATCACGCGCGGGCTCGCGCTGATGCCCGCGCTGATCGGCGTGCTGTGGCTTGGCGAGAACTCGGTCGGGCAACTGCTCGTCTGGAGCCAGGTGCTGTTGAGCCTGCAGTTGCCGTTCGCGATGTGGCCGCTGATCCGCTCGGTGAGCGATCGCGACACGATGGGCGAGCATGCGATCGGCCGCAGGATGCAGGTCGCCGCGTGGACGCTGTTCGCCGTCATCACCGGCACGAACCTGCTGCTGATTACGGGTGTCGCGAGTTGATACAGCCTGTCACAGGCTGAAACAGGCGCGTGGCGCGCGTGCGTTAAACTGCGCGTTTTGCCAGCCGTTCGACGTCCGTTATGTGGAGTGAAATCAGCAACATCGGCGACGCCGCGCTGACCCTGCCGGTCGCGCTGACCTGCGCGGTCTGGCTCGCGTTGTCCGACTGGCGGCTCGCGGTGCGCTGGATCGTGCTGCTCGCGGCCGGCATGAGCCTGGTCGGGGCGACCAAGATTCTCTATGCGGGCTGCGGTGTCGAAATCCCGCAGTTCGACTTCCGCGTGATCAGCGGCCATACGATGCTGTCGACGTCCGTGTGGACCGTCGCGCTGTCGATGCTGTGGCAGGCCTTCCGTGCCGACAAGGTGCCGGGTGTGGCGGCGGGCCTCGCTGTCGGCGCGGTGACGGCCGTCGCGCGCGTCTTCGACCATTCGCACACGATTCCCGAAGTCGTCGTCGGCTGGCTGCTCGGCGCGCTGGTCGCGCTGGTGTTCCTGCGGATCTACGACCGGTCGCACAAGCGCTCGGTCTCGCCGCGCATCGCAGCCGTCTGCCTGCTCCTCGTGTCCGGCATCGCGTACGGGAATCGCGCACCGTTCCAGCAGATGATCGATACGCATTCCCCGCAGTTCTGCGCATTCATGCACACGTCCGGCAACGGGTCCTGATGGCCGTTCTTTCCGGGGCGTCAGCGCCCCCGGTGTCACGGTGTCAGGTGAGGTGGTCACCCGCGGTGGCTGCACCTCCGACTCTCATCCCGTTCTTTCCTCGTCATTGTCAAAATCCGGCGTTCTGCCTTCATTGAATCGATATTCGCGGTGATCCGGCGCGCGGAACAGGCTCGTCCCGTCGCCCGGCGATACGCAGGTCATGAATCGCGTCTATGACCGGGCATTACGAATATTCATTTCATCGATCGCCGGCAATCGCGTACGCTGGCGTTCGTTCGATCGTGGCCGCAGCGGCGGCTTGCCCGATTTGTCCGGCGCGGTGCGGCCGGCTCGCTATACTCGCGCAAACCATGCGGCCGTCGGCCGGCGCACGGCAACCGCCGTCGCGGCACCGGTCCGCCTCGACGATTCACGATAGGAGCAGGTTCCATGACAGTCGTTTCCCCGCGCCTCGCAGGCAAGTGCGCGTACATCACTGGCGCCGCCGGTGGCCTGGGCCGCGCGATCGCGCGCCGGATGGTCGAGCAGGGCGCGCGCGTGTTCCTGACCGACATCGCCGACGCGGCGGTGCTCGACGCGTTCGCGCATGAACTCAACACGGGGCACGCGGCGCCGGTCGCGTTCGCGGCCACCCAGGACGTGCGCGACGAGGCGCGCTGGCAGGCGCTGCTCGCGCAGGCGAACGAAGCGATGGGCGGGGTGTCGGTGCTCGTCAACAATGCCGGCGTCGGGTCGATCGGCGCGCCCGCGCAGATCCAGCTCGACGAATGGCGGCGCGTGATGGCGATCAACGTCGAGAGCATCGTGCTCGGCTGCAAGCACGCGCTGCCGTACCTGGGCGCAAGCCACCCGGCGTCGATCATCAACATCTCGTCGGTGGCCGCGTTCAAGGTCGAGCCGGATTTCACGGCGTACAACGCGTCGAAGGCCGCGGTTGCGTCGCTGACGAAGTCGGTCGCGATCGACTGCGCGCGCCGCGAGCTCGACGTGCGCTGCAACTCGATTCACCCGGCATTCATTCGCACGGGCATCGTCGAGCCGCTGTTCCAGTCGCTCGGCGAACGCGATGCGACGCGCAAGCTCGCACGCGGCATTCCACTGCGCCGGCTCGGCGATCCGGACGACGTCGCGCATGCGGCCGTCTATCTGGCATCCGACGAAAGCCGCTTCGTGACGGCCGCCGAACTCGTGATCGACGGCGGCATGTGCGCGGTCTGACGCGCATCGACGACAACAACCGGAGGAGAACATCATGTCGACACCCGTGAACCGCCAGCTGCTTCTGAAGACGCGCCCGGAAGGGCGGGTCGGCCGCGAACACTTTTCGCTCGTCGAAACACCGGTGCCGGCGCTCGCCGACGGCGAAGTGCTCGTGCGTGTGCTGTATCTGTCGATGGATCCGACCAACCGCGTATGGATGAGCGACGTGCCGCAATACCTGCCGCCCGTCGCGATCGGCGAAGTGATGCGCGCGCTCGGCATCGGGCGCGTGGTCGCATCGCGCCATGCGGGTTTCGCGCCAGGCGATCTCGTACAGGGGCTGGTCGGCTGGCAGGACTATGCGGTCGTGCCGGCCGACCAGGCCGCGCAGCTCGTGAAGCTGCCCGCGCAGTCGGGCCTGCCGCTGCCGACGCTGCTCGGCGCGTGCGGGATGAGCGGCCTGACCGCGTATTACGGGCTGACCGACATCGCGCCGGTGCAGCCCGGCGAGACGCTCGTCGTGTCGGCGGCGGCCGGCTCGGTCGGTTCGATCGCCGGCCAGATCGGCAAGATCCACGGCGCGCGCGTGGTGGGGATCGCGGGCGGCGCGGACAAGTGCCGCTACCTGACCGAGACGCTCGGCTTCGACGCGGCCGTCGACTACAAGGCCGACGATTTTCGTCAGCAGCTGAAGGCAGCGACGCCGGACGGCGTGCATGTGAACTTCGAGAACGTCGGCGGCGAGGTGATGCGCGCGGTGCTGTCGCGGATGGTGATCGGCGGTCGCGTGGCGCTGTGCGGCGTGATCTCGAACTACAACAGCGGCCGCGCAGCGGACGACGTCGGCGTGCTGATCTCGAAGCGGATCACGATGCGCGGCTTCCTGATCCTCGACTACCGCAAGAGCCGCGAAGCCGTGCAGACGCTCGCCGGATGGCTGCGCGACGGCCGGCTCAAGGCCGAGGAAACCGTCGCCGACGGGCTCGAGAATGCGCCCGACGTGCTGAATCGCCTGTTTGACGGCGAACATCGCGGCAAGCTCGTGCTGCGCGTCGATCCGGACGCATGAGCTGCCGCGCTCGCGCGGGTTGAGTCTGCATAGTCCGGGATCAATTTAGGACGTATCCCATATATCGTTCCGGCCGCTCTCCTTAAAGTAATTGCCAGCAAACGGCGGCGTGACATGCGCGTCACGCCGCCGTTTTTCATTTGCACGGCAAAAACGGGAGGCGAAACATGCAAGCGAAGACGGGGCAGGCAGCACCGGCGGCGGTGCGCGATCGAACGAAGCGGTGCATCGGCGCCAGACTGCGGAGCGTCGCAGCCGGGTTCGGCATCGCATTCGCGATGTCGGGCGCGGGTGCGGCTGAGCCGGTGCACGCGAATGGCATCGTGCGATTCAGCGGAGCGCTCGTCGATCTGTACGACGTGAGATTCGACGCGCCGTCGATCGGGGCGTCAAGCAGTGCGACCGCGGCGACACTCCGGTTCGATGCGCATGGCCGGCGCCTGCCCGGCGCGCTTGTGGCGCTCGTGGAACTGGATGGCCAGCCGCTTTCGCGCCCCGCGGGAGCGGAGGTTCGCGCGACATGGCGCGATGCGCGCGACGATCGAATCGTGCCGCTGGATTCGGGGCGCGCGTATCGTGTCGGCCCGTATGGCGGCGTGCTGACGGTCGCGGGGCCGGACATGGAAACGGGCGCCGTGGCGCCCGTCGTGATCAGGATTCGACATCCGTGACGCGCCGCGTCATTCGCCCTGTTCGGCTCGCGCGTAAATATCCCAGCTCGCCATGAACAGCGCGGCGACGAGCGGTCCGATCACGAAGCCGTTGATGCCGAACAGCGCCATCCCGCCGAGCGTCGAGATCAGCACGACCCAGTCGGGCATCTTCGTGTCCTTGCCGACGAGGATCGGGCGCAGCAGGTTGTCGACGAGGCCGATCACGCCGACGCAGAACGCGACGAGGATCACGCATTTCCAGATCGCGCCGATCGCGAGGAAGTAGAGCGCGGCGGGCACCCACACGAGGCTCGCGCCGATCGCCGGCAGCAGCGACAGGAACGCCATCAGCGCGCCCCACAGCACGACGCCCTCGATCCCGAGGATCCAGAAAATCAGGCCGCCGAGCGCGCCCTGCACGAGCGCGACCGCGATGTTGCCCTTCACGGTTGCGCGTACCACCGTCGTGAACTTCGCGAGCAGCAGGTTCTTGTGCTCTTCGTCGAGCGGCATCGCGCGGCGCACGCGGCGGCCGATCTCGCCGCCGTCGCGCAGCAGGAAGAACACCATGTACAGCATCACGCCGAAGCTGACGACGAACTGGAACGTGTTCTGGCCGATGCTGAGCGCCTGGGTTGCCGCGAACTGGCTGATCTGCGCGGCACCGTCGGTCAGCTTCTTCTGGATGCCCGGGATGTTGGTCAGCCCGTATTTCTGCAGCAGGTTCTGAATCGACGTCGGCAGCGCGTGAATGATGTCATGGAAGTACTGCGAATAATTCGGTTGCGCGCTCTTCAGCTCCTGGTACACGTACGCGATTTCCTGCACGAGCGTCGCCGTGACGAACACGAGCGGCAGGATCACGATCAGAATGATCAGCGACATCGTCACGAGCGCGGCGAGGTTGCGCCGCTTGCCGAAGCGCGCGGCAAGCCAGCGCTGCACCGGCTGGAACAGGATCGCGAGAATGGTGCCCCAGAAGACGGCGCCGGAGAACGGCGCGAGTATCCAGCACAGTCCGACGGTGACCGCGAACAGCAGGAAATAGAAGAATTTTTGGTGATCGTGTCCGCTTTCCATGGATGGTTCGCGCAGATTGATGCCTGGTTTGATTGAATCTCGTTGCCTCGGGCGCGATCGGCTCGCGAACGTCACGGGTTCGCGGCGAAGCGCGCGCAGGGCGGCCCGATGGGCAGTATGCCCGCAAAGGTGCCGCCATCATAGCCGCCGCGCGCGGCGCACGCGAAAACGCCGCGACCGGAGTCGCGGCGTTGCCGGGAAGCAAATCGGCCCTGGGGCCGTGTCGACGCGTCAGATGTGGAGCCGGGTGATCTTGGTGCCGTTGACCGACAGGTCGCCCATCAGGCCCGCGTTGGTCAGGATAAGCACCTCGACTGGAGCGGTGGCCGTATTGGAGTCGACCGCACCGTTCGCGCCGACCTTCACGACCGCGACGGAGGCGTCGGCGCCGGCCGACCAGCCTTCGGACTTGCGGAACGAGTCGAGCGCATCCTGCGTCATGAACAGGAACACGATGGCCTTCGATTGCGCGCCGGCCTGCAGGCCCACCGACAGCGACGACGTGTTGTAGTAGCCGACGGTGCTGCCGCCGACACGCAGCGCACCGTTGCCGGACTGGCCGCCGACGATGAAGCCGGCCTGCAGCACGTTCGGGAACACGAGCACGCCGCGCGATTTCGCAACGAGCTCACGCGAGCCCGGCACCGTCGAATAGAGGCGCGACAGCGTCGCGTTCACGCTCGCATCGATCGACTCGCGTTTCGACGCGCTGGCCGATGCGTTGTCGGGTTTGTCGGGCGTGGTGGTGCAACCGGCAAGGGCGAGACTGCCGAGCATGACGGCGGCGGCGGCTTTCAGGGCGAGAGACTTCTGCATGGCGTTTCTCCTTCGTTGTCGGGTTGAGAACGGATGGGCGGCCAGCCCCGTTCAACGGCGGGCAAGCAGCAGGCCCGCGACGAACGCGAGGCCCGCGACGACGCCCGCCGTCTGCCATGGGTTGTCGTGCACGGCTTGCGACACGCGCTCGGCCGAATCGCGCAGCCGGGCGGCCGCTGAGCCCGACGCGTAGTCGAGCGTGCTGCGCGCTTCGTCGAGCCGTGACTGCACGCGCTTGCGCAGCGCGGCGATATCGCCGTCGCCGTCGTTCTTCAGCAGGTCTTCCAGTTCATCGACCAGCCCGCGCAGATCGTCCGATACGTCCGCATGCAGATCGCGGGCGGCCGAGCGCGCCGAGCGTCCCACGCGCCGGCCGGTACGACGGATATCGGACAGGCCGCGGTCCAGCTTGTGTTCGATCGAGTCAGTGAGCGCCATGATGTTTATCCTCCTTGGATTTGATTTGCAGGCCGGACTTGCAGGCCAATTTGAAGATAAGACCAATCCCAGCAACCAATGTGATTCACATCAGCCAATTGAGTTTCGAGACAAATTTTCAATTCGTCGGCAAGTTTCCCGGGAAGCCCCGCGCGACGGGGCGGGGCAGTGGTTGAAAAAATTTCGCGCATCGGGCAAAACGGCGTAGCGAGCCGTTGCGCGACATGAAAGTCCGGTAAATATGGCGTCGCGCGATGCGTCAGGTAAATAGTGCCGTTGCATCTGCCAGACCCATGCAATTGCACTAGTCGTCCATTTCTTCGTGGAGCAGGGTTTGTGCCCGCGACGGCTCAGGCGGCACTGTCGTCCAGCGCCAGGTCGATGACGACTGGATTCGAGCGCGCGCAGCGGAGACGACGAGCGAGGCGGCAAGCATGAGCGGCGGCAGGCGTGACAAGGCGCGCTCCACCAGAAGAAAATTCGAAGGTTCGTGCAAGCATCCTGACGGCAACATCGCGTGTTGTGATCGAATTGGCCATCAGGCCAGTGCCGAACGGCCAACGATGACGGCAGGGCCGGCCAAGGCTGCTACGCTTCGCATCTGACACGTTGTCCCGGCCTGCGATCCGAACGCTTGCGCGCACGGCCCCCACAGGAGAATTCCATGTCCTACATGCTGTTGATTGTCGAACCGACCGGCCAGCGCGCCGAACGCACGCTCGAAGACGGGCAGGCGCTGTACGCGCGAATGGTCGATTTCGCGGAGACGCTGAAAGCGCGCGGCGTGCTGCGCGGCGTCGAGTCGCTGGAGCGCTCCGAACGCGCGACGCGCGTGCAGGTGCGCGAAGGCGAGACGCGCCTCGTCGACGGCCCGTTTGCCGAGGCGAAGGAAATGGTCGGCGGCTTCTTCATCGTCGACGTCGACACGCGCGACGAAGCGATTGAGATCGCGCGCCAGTGTCCGGCCGCGCAGTGGTGCACGGTCGAAGTGCGCGCGGTCGGCCCGTGCTTCCTGTGACAGCTGCGTCTCGGTATTTACCCTGATTCGTCGCGCGGCACGTCGATCCGGCGGTCTGCCGCCCGTCGTCCGGATAAGGCGCCGATGAGCGGACGCCCTTTTCACCGATGACAAGGAGCGAGCGATGCGATTCATGATCATGATCCGGGCGAACGCCGTCAGCGAATCCGATGCGTTGCCGGACAACCGGCTGGTCGAGGCGATGACGGTCTACCACGAGGAACTGGCCAGGGCCGGCGTGCTGCTCGATGCGAACGGCTTGCGGCCGAGCGCGCGCGGCTGGCGCGTGCGGTACACCGGCGGCAAGGGCACGGTAGTCGACGGCCCGTTCGCGGAGACGAAGGAATTGATTGCCGGCTACACGTTGATCCAGGTGCGCTCGCGCGACGAGGCGCTCGAGTGGACGCGCCGGTTTCCCGCGCCGTTCGGTGCCGAAATGGATTGCGAGATCGAGGTGCGGCCGTTGTTCGAGCTCGACGACCTCACACCGAGCGACGCGGTCGAGCGGTTTCGCGATCTCCACGTCGGCCGCACCCAAGCCTGATTCTGCGCGAATCCAATCTCACCGGAGCATCCGTCATGCACAAGATGGTTTTCATCAACTTGCCCGTGGCCGACCTGCCGCGCTCGAAGGCGTTCTACCAGGCACTCGGCTTCGAGGTCGTGCCGGCCTATACCAACGAACAGGCCGCCTGCATCAAGATCAGCGACACGATTTTCGCGATGCTGCTCGTGCGGCCGTTTTTCCAGACCTTCACCGGCAAGACCATCGTCGATCCGGCGACGCAGGTGCAGGTGCTGTCGTGCCTGTCGTGCGACAGCCGCGCCGAGGTCGACGCGATCGTCGCGAAGGCGCTCGCGGCCGGCGGGTCCGCGCCGCAAGCGCCGCGCGAGTATCCGAACATGTACGGCCACGGATTCGACGATCCGGACGGTCACGCATGGGAGCTGATGGCCATGCCGCTGGATGCGTCCGCCCAGGGGCAGGCGTCGTGACGCGTGAGGCGACTCACCGTGCGATCGAAGCGGTCTGGCGGATCGAGGCGCCGAAGATCATTGCCCGCGCCGCGCGCGTGGTGCGCGACGTCGGCGTGGCCGAGGAGCTCGCGCAGGACACGCTCGTCGCGGCGCTCGAGCACTGGCCCGTCGACGGTGTGCCCGACAACCCGGCCGCGTGGCTGATGACGGCCGTGAAGCGGCGCGCGCTCGACCGGGTCCGGCAGGAGTCGCTGCATGCGGCGAAGCGCGACCAGCTCGGGCATGAAATGGACGCGCTCGAAGCGCATGTCGTCCCCGACATCGCGGACGCACTCGCCGATGCGAGCGCCGACGATATCGGCGACGACCTGCTGCGGCTGATCTTCACGTCGTGCCATCCGGTGCTGTCGACCGACGCGCGCGTTGCGCTGACGTTGCGGCTGCTCGGCGGGTTGACCACGAGCGAGATCGCGCGCGCGTTCCTGTCGCCCGAGCCGACGATCGCGCAGCGCATCGTGCGCGCGAAGCGCACGCTCGCGGCGGCGCGCGTGCCGTTCGAGGTACCGGCCGCCGATGCGCGGCCCGCGCGGCTCGCGTCGGTGCTCGAAGTGATCTACCTGGTGTTCAACGAAGGCCATGCGGCGACCACGGGCGACGACTGGACGCGCCCGGCGCTGTGCGACGAGGCGCTGCGTCTCGGCCGCGTCCTGGCGGGGCTCGTGCCGGATGAAAGCGAAGTGCTCGGGCTCGTCGCGCTGATGGAACTGCAGGCGTCGCGCATGCACGCGCGGACCGATGCGCAGGGGCGGCCCGTGCTGCTGCTCGACCAGGACCGCAGCCGCTGGGATCCGCTGCTGATCCGGCGCGGCCTCGCCGCGCTCGAGCGGGCGACGAAGCTCGGGGGCATGCGTGGCCCGTACGCGCTGCAGGCCGCGCTGGCGGCGTGCCATGCGCGCGCGCGGCACGCGTCGGAAACGGACTGGGCGCAAATCGTCGCGCTCTACGACGCGCTTGCGGAAGTCGCACCGTCGCCGGTCGTCGAGCTGAACCGCGCGGTGGCGGTGGGGATGGCGTTCGGGCCCGCCGCGGCACTGGAAATCGTCGACGTGCTGCGCGACGATCCGGCGCTCGCCCGCTATCACTGGTTGCCGAGCGTGCGCGGCGACCTGCTCGCGAAGCTCGGCCGCGCCGACGAAGCGAAGGTCGAGTTCCGTCGTGCGGCGGAATTGACCCGGAACGAACGCGAAAGGGAATTGCTGCTGAAGCGTGCGACGGATGCGTGACGCATGACGAGCGACGCCGGTGCGAGTGCACCGGCCGTGGCGCCGGAAGCCCGGAAGCCGAATCTCGAGCGAAACGCCGACCCACCCGGCGACGCGCCCGCCAACTTGTCCCTTATTCCCGCCCTCCGCTATCGCGCGGATTGAAAAAGCCTATTGGGGGATGCGAACGCCAGCGCCTAGATTAAAAGGCACGAAGCGTGCGCGTCCGGCATACGCTTCGTGCCCCACATACATCATCGGCCAGGCTTCGCACGCGGCCGCGCCGGCTCGAACGGAGGCACACATGGCTCAACTCAAGGGCAGCAAGACCGAAGAGAATCTGAAGGCCGCATTCGCGGGCGAATCGCAAGCGAACCGGCGCTATCTGTATTTCGCTTCGAAGGCCGACGTCGAAGGCCAGAACGACGTCGCCGCGCTGTTCCGCTCGACTGCCGAAGGCGAAACGGGCCACGCGCACGGCCACCTCGAATACCTGGAGGCAGTCGGCGATCCGGCGACGGGGCTGCCGTTCGGCTCGTCGCGGCTGAACCTCGAATCGGCGATCGCCGGCGAGACGCACGAATACACCGACATGTATCCGGGCATGGCGAAGACGGCGCGCGACGAAGGCTTCGACGAAATCGCGAACTGGTTCGAGACGCTCGCGAAGGCAGAACGCAGCCACGCCAACCGCTATACGAAGGCGCTCGACGCACTCGTCGACTGACGCGGGTCCGGCAGCAAGGCAGCACGGCCCGGCCGGACATCCTGCGGCCGGCCGTGCGTCGATCGCTGCCCGCATCACGCGGGCGGCGAGTCCGCGCGCATGCGCGCTACGCTGGAGCGCCCCATGCCACACAAGGAAGGCAGTCTCGAAGCCCCGACGCGGCATCCGCTCGACTGGCAGTCCGAAGCGTTCTACGACCAGGCCGCGATCGATGCGGAAATGACGCGCGTGTTCGACATCTGCGCCGGGTGCCGGCGCTGCGTGTCGTTGTGCGGCGCGTTTCCCACGCTGTTCGATCTCGTCGACGAAACGCCGATGGGCGACATCGAGGAAGTGCCGAAGGATGCGTTCGGCAAGGTCGTCGACCAGTGCTACCTGTGCGACCTCTGCTACATGACGAAATGCCCGTACGTGCCGCCGCACGCATGGAACGTCGACTTCCCGCACCTGATGCTGCGCGGCAAGGCAGCGCGCTACAAGCGCGGAGAGGCGCCGCTGCGCGACAAGGTGCTGTCGAACACCGACGCGCTCGGGCATTTCGCGGGCATTCCGATCGTCACGCAGACGGTGAACGCGGTGAATCGTACGCCGCCGGCGCGCCACGCGCTCGAGGCGGCGCTCGGCGTCGATCGCAACGCATGGCTGCCGGAGTTCGCACCGCGCAAGTTTCGGCGTGCCGCGAAGCGCTCGGACGGGCTGCCGGTACGTGACGGCGAACGCACGCCCGGCAAGGTCGCGATCTACGCGACGTGCTACGTGAACTTCAACGAGCCGGGGATCGGCCACGACCTGCTGGCGATCCTCGCGCACAACGAGATCCCGTACGAGCTCGTCACGCGCGAAGCGTGCTGCGGGATGCCGCTCCTCGAGCAGGGCAACCTTGCGGGCGTCGCCGCGAAGAAGGCCGTGAACATTCCGGTGCTGGAGCGTTATGCGCGCGAAGGCTATGCGCTGATCGGCGCCATCCCGAGCTGCGTGCTGATGTACAAGAGCGAACTGCCGCTGATGTTTCCCGGCGACGACGCCGTGCGCGCGGTGGCCGATGCATTCTGGGATCCGTTCGAATACGTGATCGCGCGACATCGCGACGGTTTGCTGAAGACCGACTTCAAGCAGGGCCTCGGCACCGTGTCGTATCACGTGCCGTGCCATGCGCGTGTGCAGAACATCGGCCGCAAGACGGCCGACACGCTGTCGCTCGTGCCCGATACGCGCGTGAACGTCGTCGAGCGCTGCTCGGGGCATGCGGGCACGTTCGGCGTGAAAAAGGCCTTCCATGCGGACGCGATGCGGATCGGTGCGCCGGTGTTCAAGGCGATGGCCGAGCCGAAGCCGGATGTCGTGTCGTCGGACTGCGCGCTCGCCGGGCATCACATCGTGCAGGGCATCGACGAGAAAGGGTTGCCCGCCGCGCCGCTCGCGCATCCGCTGACGCTGCTGCGCCGCGCGTACGGTATCTGAACCGGCCGCGCCACGAAGACATCGACGCTATCCAAGGACACGCCATGACGCTGACCCGCGACTCGCTGCTGACGCTCGAAGCGTACGCGAAGATCCGCAAAACCGAACACGCGCGGCTCGTCGCGTACAAGCGCCGCCGCGCGGTGGCGCTGGGCAACCATCTGCGTTTGCTGTTCGAGGACGAGACCACGATCCGCTACCAGATCCAGGAAATGCTGCACATCGAGAAGATCTTCGACGAGGCCGGCATCGAAGGTGAACTGGAAGCCTATCTGCCGCTCGTGCCCGACGGCACCAACCTGAAGGCAACGCTGCAGATCGAATACGAGCACGAGGCCGAACGGCGGGCGGCGCTCGCGCGGCTGATCGGCGTCGAGGATCGCGTGTACCTGCGGGTCGACGGGCACCCCGACGTCTATGCGATCGCCGACGAGGATCTGGACCGCGACAACGCGGAGAAGACCTCGGCCGTGCATTTCGTGCGCTTCGAACTGGGCGAGCCGATGCGCGCGGCGCTCAAGGGCGGCGCGACGCTGTCGATCGGCTGCGATCACCCGGCCTACACGGTGCAGCCGCAACGGGTGGACGCGGACGTCGCCGCGTCGCTGGCCGGCGATCTGCGCTGATGCGTGCGGCCGGGTGCCGCTTTCCGTATCGCGCGGATTCCCCATCGTTCCGACCCGGAACGCGGCGCCCGATCGTTGCGCCCGCCACTGTCGGCTGTCTGCTACGCCGAGGATGTAACAGACCCGCCGACGCTTGCATGCCGGGAAACGATGTGCATCGACCGGCGGCCGCTTTCACTACTCGCAGAGAAACAATAAAAAGATTGTGCACGGGGAAAATTCAGTTCAATCGAGTTTGAACGATTTACCGATCCGTGAATATCTTGTTACGAATTTTCCCCTGATTTACCGATTTTCGGCGGCAATTCCCGGAATTGTTTCAGGCAAGGGTCGGAACAAGTCCGGCGGCCTGCCGGTCGGGCCGCATCCGCACCCCGCAGAGCCCCGCCAGACGGGGCTTTCCAGCACCCCGCATAACGATCGCGTAAAAAAATTCAAGCGTAAATGGATTGCGCATCCATGGCAGGTTGTTTCAGTGCGTAACATTAAGTCATTGTCATATTGAGATAAACCCTGAGGATGGTATGCTTCGTGCACAAAAATTCCCACATTGGAGTGAGACCGTAGTTTGTGCGCCATTGCCGTGAATGGCGGCACCGTGAAAGTGCGGTGTCGCACCGGCATGCACAACGACCGGATAACCATAATGTGCAACCGGGCCGCCCCGTGACGCGATGCGTGACGACGGCGCCGACAATCGCAGCCCCGGCCTGGCTGCGTGGAGAAATCGACTATGTTCTTCGATGAGCTTAACGATGAAGAGTGGTTTCGACTTTCAACGCTGATCGCCGATGAACCCATTCGGCTGAACCGTCGAGGCCGTCCGCGAGCCGAACCGCGCGTTGTCGCCAACGCGGTTCTCTGGATCCTGACGACCGGTGAAGCGTGGTCCAAACTGCCCGGACGCTATCCGTCCGGGCCGACGTGCCGCCGCCGCTACGAGGAGTGGCTCGCGAACGGCACGCTGCTGCAGATGATCGACGTGCTGACCCAGTTCAGCGGGCGCACGTTCGCGTACGTGCCGCCGCCGCCGGTGCCGGTCGCACCGGCATGCCGCGCGGAGCCCGTGCCCGACAACGACCGTCTGCGCGGCGTGTTCTGGCAGAACCCCGAGTCGTGGCAACTGCCGGTCGCTCAGGCAAACGTTTGGGATGGCGAGGGCGCGACGCTGACCGCGATGCCGAACGCCGCCGACGACGCGTCGCGCGGTGCATCGTTCGCGGTGCCGGGCGCGCAGCCCGCGGGGCTGCGTCACGGGCGTCCGTCCGCCGCGAGCTTCGCCGCGGCCGAGCCGCAAGTCGACGAATATCGTGGCTATACGATCTGCGGCAGCGCGCAACCGGTGCAGAACCTGATGTACCGCGCGTGGGCCGAGATCACGCAGGACGACCGGCGCGTCGAGCGCTCGGGCCTGATCGGCCCGCGTTTCACCGATCCGGAGGAAGCGGAGCAGTACGCGCTCGACTGGGCGCGTCAGTGGATCGATCGCCACGGGGCGAGCGACGAACCGGTGCGTGCGCCGCAAAGCGAGGTGCTGGCCGGCCTGTCCGAGCTGGCACGTGCCGAGTCGGACATCAAGCGCTTCATCGCCGAGCGTCGTGCGGGCGCGTTGTCCGAGAGCCGCAACGATCCCGTGCAGGCGGACCGCCGCGAATACGCGTATCGCGTAGGTTGATCGTCGTCCGAACGAAAACGCGCGGGTCGTCGTCCGTCACGACGCCCGCGCGTTTTTTTGTCTTCGGCATGCCCGTGATGCCGGGCGCACCGTCGAGGCGGCGCGCCCGGCAGGCGTGGCATCACTGGCGACCGTAGGTATCGTCGAAGCGGACGATGTCGTCCTCGCCGAGATACGCGCCCGACTGCACTTCGATCAGCTCGAGCGGCATCTTGCCCGGGTTCTCGAGACGGTGCGACACGCCGAGCGGGATGTACGTCGATTCGTTTTCCGACAGCAGGAAGGTTTCGTCGCCGCGCGTGATGCGCGCGGTGCCGCGCACGACTATCCAGTGTTCGGCGCGGTGATGGTGCATCTGCAGCGACAGTCGTGCGCCCGGCTTCACGACGATGCGTTTCACCTGGAAGCGCTCGCCCATGTCGACCGAGTCGTAATGACCCCACGGGCGATGGACCTTGCGATGATCGGTCGCTTCCGCGCCGCGTTCGGCCTTGATGCGCCCGACGATCTTCTTCACGTCCTGCACGCAGGATTTGTCGGCGACGAGCACGGCGTCCGGCGTTTCGACGACGACGAGATTGCGCGTGCCGACACACGCGATAAGCCGGCTTTCCGAATGCGCGAAAGTCGATTCGGCGTTTTCGAACAGCACGTGGCCGCGGCCGACGTTCTCGGCTTCGTCCTTCGGCAGGATCTGCCAGATCGCGTCCCACGAACCGACGTCCGACCAACCCGCGTCGAGCGGCACGACGACGCCTTCGCACAGCTGCGGCAGGTTCACGAGCCGCTCCATCACCGCGTAGTCGATCGAGTTCGACGGCGACGCGGCGAACGCGTCGCGGTCGACGCGGAAGAAGTCGCCGTCGTCCTTGCCGCCTGCGACGGCCTGCTCGCAGGCTGCGAGGATCTCCGGTTCGAGCTGGCGGATCGCGTTCAGCCACACCGACGCGCGCACGATGAAGATCCCGCTGTTCCACCAGTATTCGCCGGACGCGACGTACTGCTGCGCGAGTTCGAGATGCGGCTTCTCGACGAAGCGGTCGAGACGGCGCACGTCGAGGTTGCCGGTAGCGGCGTCGCCGAGCGGCGCGCCGACGCGGATGTAGCCGTAGCCCGTTTCGGCACGGCCCGGCACGATGCCCATCGTCGCGATCTTGCCCTGGGCGGCGCAGTGCACGCCGGCCGCGACGGCCGCATGAAAGCGCGGCTGGTCGGCCACCGCGTGGTCGGCCGGCATCACGGTCATCACGGCATCGCCGCCGCCGGCGACGATCCGCAGCGCGGCGAGCGTCAGCGCGGGCGCGGTGTCGCGGCCGAGCGGCTCGAGCATGATCGATGCACGCTTGCCGGTCAGGCGCAGTTGCTCGGCAGTCGTGAAGCGGTGATCCTCACCGCACACAATCAGCACGTCGTCGTTCAGCGGATGACCGGTCGCGAGGCCGTCGAGCCTCAGCGCGGTGGATTGCAGCAGCGAATGATCGCCGAGCAGGCCGATCAGCTGTTTCGGATAGTGTTCGCGCGACATCGGCCACAGACGCGTGCCCGAACCGCCTGCAAGGATCACCGGCTGCACCGCGACCCGCGTCGCGGCGTCGGTTGCGGCGGAAGAAGAAGGGCGCGTATCGGCTGCCACGGCCGGAGCATTCATGATGACACTCTCCTCGATTGAAGTCAGTGCCTGTTTGTAGCATGAAGTAAATCGACAATAAAACCGGGGCGATTTGCGCGATATTCGACGCGCACGTATCAGGAAAATTTTTCTTCGATGGCACGCGATGCAAATAAAAAAATAAAAAATAATTCGACGAATCGGGCTGGAGCCCCGTCCTGAAAAGGGTTCGTTGGAACCGTAAAGTTCTCGAAAAAATCCCGATTCACGATCGATTCGGGAAAACGTGCCGATTTAATTCGGAAATGTCGCGGCAAGAATTTCCGATTATTTTTCGAAATACTTGAGCGCTTGAGGAGCGATTTTCTTGTCGCTTCAATAGCGTCATGCAACGTTTGAATCGAAGGTGCGGCACGGGCTGCACGAGGAGCTGTTCGGCAAACGCCTGTTCAAAGAGGAAGCAGACATGTTGAGCGTGCTGGCGAGAGTCATCGATATTGCGATGGTCGTGTTGGGGGCGTTGATCGCCGCCGCGCTGCACGGCGGCAGCATCTGGCTCAACGACCTGCAGCGCACGACGGTGCTGTTCGACTGCCTGCTGGTCGTCGTGTTCTTTCCGGCCATCGGCATTTACCAGTCGTGGCGCGGCAAGCGTCTCGTCGGTCTGGTGGGGCGCGTCGCGTTCGCGTGGCTGGTGGTCGAGCTCGCGGGCATCCTGATGAGTTTCAGCTTCCACCAGTCGGGCGACCTGTCGCGACTGTGGCTCGGTTACTGGGCGGTGGTGACGATGGCGCTGCTCGCCGGCTCCAAGGCTTGCGTGCACGTCGTGCTCCGGCAACTGCGCCGCGGCGGCTACAACCTGAAGGCAGTGGCGATCGTCGGCGGCACGCCGGCGGCGCGGCGGCTGATCGCACAGATGCGGGCGCGTCCGGAAGCGGGCTTCAACCCGGTGTGCGTGTACGACGAAAGCGAAGTACCGGGCGAAGTCGCGCTCGACGACGTGCGCATCGAGCGGCAGTTCGAATCGCTGGTGTGGCTGGTGCGCAGCCGCGCGATCAGCGAGCTGTGGCTCACGCTGCCGATCACGGAGGAGCGCCGGATTCACCAGATCGTGACGGTGTTCCGCCACGACTTCGTGAACATCCGTTTCATTCCGGACGTGCGCACGCTGTCGTTCTTCAACCAGGAAGTGGTCGAGGTGCTCGGCGTGCCGGCGATCAACCTCGCGGCGTCGCCGATCACCGACGTGCGGATCCTGCCGAAGTTCGTGTTCGACCGGCTGTTCGCACTGGCGGCGCTTACCGCGCTCGCGCCGGTGATGCTGCTGATCGCATGTCTGATCAAGCTCACGTCGCGCGGGCCGGTGTTCTTCCGCCAGAAGCGCAAGGGCATCGATGGCCACGAGTTCGAGATCTACAAGTTCCGCTCGATGAAGGTGCATCAGGAAGTCGCGGGGCAGGTCACGCAGGCCACCAAGAACGACACGCGTGTGACGCCGGTCGGCCGCTTCCTGCGCCGCACGAGCCTCGACGAACTGCCGCAGTTCATCAACGTGCTGAAGGGCGAGATGTCGGTCGTCGGTCCGCGGCCTCACGCGCTTGCGCACGACGACATCTACAAGGATCTGGTGAAGGGCTACATGTTCCGCTACCGGATCAAACCGGGCATCACCGGCTGGGCGCAGATCAACGGCTTTCGCGGCGAGACCGACCAGATCGAGAAGATGATGGGACGCGTGAAGCTCGATCTGTACTACATGCAGAACTGGTCGTTCTGGCTCGACATCAAGATCGTCGTGCTGACGCTCTGGAAAGGCTTCACCGGCAGCAACGCTTACTGACGCGGTTTCGTCCCGCGCAGACACTCCGGTTTCACGAATTTCGAATCATTGGTCACGAGGTCCGACACATCATGAATCTGACTATCATCGGCAGCGGTTACGTAGGTCTTGTCACCGGCGCCTGTCTCGCCGACATCGGGCACGACGTGTTCTGTCTCGACGTCGATCAGGCAAAGATCGACGTCCTGAACAACGGCGGCGTGCCGATCCACGAGCCGGGCCTCAAGGAAGTCATCGCGCGCAACCGCGCGGCCGGCCGCCTGCGCTTCTCGACCGACATCGAGGCCGCGGTCGCGCACGGCGACGTGCAGTTCATCGCGGTCGGCACGCCGCCCGACGAGGACGGCTCGGCCGACCTGCAGTACGTGCTCGCGGCGGCGCGCAACATCGGCCGCTACATGAAGGGCTTCAAGGTGATCGTCGACAAGTCGACGGTGCCGGTCGGCACGGCCGAGCGCGTGCGCGCGGCGGTGGCCGAGGAACTTTCGAAGCGCGGCGGCGACGCCCCGATGTTCTCCGTCGTGTCGAATCCGGAATTCCTCAAGGAAGGCGCGGCGGTCGACGATTTCACGCGGCCGGACCGCATCGTGATCGGCTGCGACGACGACGTGCCGGGCGAGCGCGCGCGCGAGCTGATGAAGAAGCTCTACGCCCCGTTCAACCGCAACCACGAACGCACGCTGTACATGGACGTGCGCTCGGCCGAATTCACGAAATACGCGGCGAACGCGATGCTCGCGACGCGCATCTCGTTCATGAACGAACTGGCGAACCTGGCCGACCGCTTCGGCGCGGACATCGAGGCCGTGCGCCGCGGGATCGGTTCCGATCCGCGCATCGGCTATCACTTCCTGTATGCGGGCTGCGGCTACGGCGGCTCGTGCTTCCCGAAGGACGTCGAGGCGCTGATCCGCACGGCCGACGAGCACGGCCAGTCGCTGCAGATCCTGAAGGCCGTGTCGTCGGTCAACGCGACGCAAAAGCGCGTGCTTGCCGACAAGATCGTCGCGCGCTTCGGCGAGGACCTGACGGGCCGCACGTTCGCCATCTGGGGGCTCGCGTTCAAGCCGAATACCGACGACATGCGCGAGGCACCGAGCCGCGAGCTGATCGCCGAGCTGCTGTCGCGCGGCGCGCGCATCGCGGCGTACGACCCGGTCGCGCAGCAGGAAGCGCGCCGCGTGCTCGCGCTCGATCTCGCGGATCACCCGAGCTGGCTCGAGCGTCTCACGTTCGTCGACGACGAGGCGCAGGCCGCGCGCGATGCCGACGCGCTCGTGATCGTCACCGAATGGAAGGCGTTCAAGAGCCCGGATTTCGTCGCGCTCGGCCGTCAATGGAAATCGCCGGTGATCTTCGACGGCCGCAACCTGTACGAGCCGGAGACGATGAGCGAGCAGGGCATCGAATACCACCCGATCGGCCGCCCCGGCTCGCGTCAGGCCGTCGCCGCCCGCGTGCCGGGCGCCGCGCGCGCGAACGCGTGACCCGCGCGTCGCCGTTACCCGTAACCCGAATCGAGACGCCATGTTCCGGAACATCCTGATCGTCTGTCATGCGAACGTCTGCCGCAGCCCGGCGGCGGAACTGCTGTTCAAGTCGCACGCGGCGTCGCGCGGCGGCCCGCGCGTGACGTTCCACTCCGCCGGCGTGCGTGCGAACGACGGCGACGGCATCGATCCGGTAATGCGGCAACTGCTCGCCGAGCGCGGCGTCGATGCGACGACACACCGGTCGCGGCGGCTGTCGCGCCGGATCGTGCGCGACGCCGACCTGATTCTCGTCAGCGAGCGCGAACAGATCAAGGCCGTCGAATCGGTCGATCCGTTCGCGCGCGGCAAGGTTCACCTGCTGGGCAAGTGGGAGGACGCCGAGATCGCGGATCCGCATGGCGGCCCCGAGGCCGACTATCGCGAGAGCTACTCATTGATCGAACGTCTGGTTCAAGGATGGCTGCAAAAACTATGCTGAAACGTCCCATGCGCCCGCTGGCGCTCGCCGTCGCGATGACGACCTTCCTGTCGGCCTGCGCGACTGCGCCCGGCAACTATCTCGACTCGTCGAACCTGAAGGACGAAGGCCGGCAAGGTCAGGCCGAAACCTATCCGGTTCATTACATCGACGCGAAGCTGGTGATGGATCAGCTGCAGAAGCAGCAGGTCGAACACCCGCTGCCGCCGGGCCGTTACACCGATCCGTCGCAGTACGTTTACCGCATCGGCCCGCAGGACATTCTCGGCGTCACCGTGTGGGACCACCCCGAGCTGACGACGCCGCAGGGCCAGTCGTTCTCGAGCGGCGGCAACACGACGCAGACGATCGCGGGCGCGCTGCAGCAGCCGTATTCGTCGTCGCTGCCGGGCCAGGCCGATCCGTACGGCCAGACCGTGGCCGCCGACGGCACGATCTTCTTCCCGTTCGTCGGCCGCATCCACGTGGCGGGCAAGACGATCGCGCAGACGCGCGACGAGTTGGCCACGCGCCTTGCGCGCTACGTGAAGAATCCGCAGCTCGATGTGCGCGTGCTGTCGTTCCGCAGCCAGAAGGTGCAGGTGACGGGCGAGGTGAAGACGCCCGGCCCGCTCGCGATGAGCGACGTGCCGCTGACGCTCGTCGACGCGATCTCGCGCTCGGGCGGCTCGACCGCCGAGGCCGACCTGCAGCGCGTGCGCCTGACGCGCGACGGCAAGCTCTACACGCTCGACGCGAACGGCGTGCTCGACCGCGGCGAAGTGAAGCAGAACGTGATGCTGCAGCAGGGCGACATCGTCAACGTGCCGGACCGCAGCGACAGCCGCGTGTTCATCATGGGCGAGGTCAAGACGCCGGTCACGGTGCCGATGCTCAAGGGCAGGCTGACCATCGCCGACGCGCTGACGGCCGGCGGCGGCATCCTCGACACCGATGCGAACCCGCGCAAGATCTACGTGATGCGCGGGATGCGTGACAACCCGACGAAGCCGGAAGTGTTCCGTCTCGACATGACGCAGCCGGATGCGCTGATGCTGTCGAGCCGCTTCCCGCTCCAGCCGCTTGACGTCGTTTACGTCAGCACGGCCAGCTCGGTGCAGTTCAACCGTGTGCTGCAGCAGGTGCTGCCGACGATCCAGACGATCTTCTACATGCGGCAAATCACGCGCTGATAGCCCGCCGGGGTGGCGTCTGCCCCCCGGCACCACTCAAGCGGGAACGAATGGTGAACACGCAAGCAAAACACGCCTACGCGGATCTGACCGCGAAAACCGAGGAAGAGGACGTCGTCCTCGGCCAGCTGCTCCAGGTGCTGATGGACGACATCTGGCTGCTGCTCGGCATCGCGGTGACCGTCATCGCGCTCGCCGGCCTCTACTGCTACATCGCGAAACCGGTGTATCAGGCGGATGTGCACGTGCGGGTCGAGAGCAACGACAACACGTCGCAGGCGCTCACGCAGACGCAGACGGGTGCGACGATCAACAGCGGCCCGCAGCAAGCGCAGACCGACGCGGAAATCGAGATCATCAAGAGCCGCGGCGTCGTCACGCCGGTCGTCGAGCAGTTCAAGCTGAACTTCTCGGTCGTGCCGAAGACGATTCCGCTGCTCGGCAGCCTGTCCGCGCGCGTCGCGACGCCCGGCGAGCCTTCGCGCGCCTGGTTCGGCCTGCGGTCGTACGCATGGGGCGGCGAAGTCGCCGACATCGACACGATCAACGTCGTGCCCGCGCTCGAAGGCAAGAAGCTGACGCTGACGGCCGGTCCGAACGGCACCTACACGCTCGTCGACGCGAACGGCAGCCGCCTGCTGTCGGGCCGTGTCGGCGAATCGGAGCAGGGCGGCGGCGTGACGCTGCTTGTGCAGAAGCTGGTCGCGCGTCCGGGCACGCAATTCACGGTGGTCCGCTACAACGATCTCGACGCGATCACCGGCTTCCAGTCGGGCATCCAGGTGTCCGAGCAGGGCAAGCAGACGGGCGTCGTGCAGATTTCGCTCGAAGGCAAGGACCCGGACCAGACCGCCGCGATCGCGAACGCGCTCGCGCAGTCGTACCTGAACCAGCACGTGATCGCGAAGCAGGCCGAAGCGACCAAGATGCTCGACTTCCTGAAGGGCGAGGAGCCGCGCCTGAAGTCCGATCTCGAGCGGGCGGAAGCCGCGCTGACGCAGTATCAGCGCACGTCCGGCTCGATCAACGCGAGCGACGAGGCGAAGGTCTACCTCGAAGGCAGCGTGCAGTACGAGCAGCAGATCGCGGCCCAGCGCCTGCAGCTCGCATCGCTCGCGCAGCGCTTCACCGATTCGCACCCGATGGTGATCGCCGCGAAGCAGCAGCTCGCGGAACTGCAGGGCGAGAAGGACAAGTTCAGCAACCGCTTCCGCAGCCTGCCGGCGACCGAAGTGAAGGCCGTCCAGCTCCAGCGCGACGCGAAGGTCGCCGAGGACATCTACGTGCTGCTGCTGAACCGCGTGCAGGAGCTGTCGGTGCAGAAGGCCGGCACGGGCGGCAACATCCACCTCGTCGATTCCGCGCTGCGCCCGGGCGATCCGGTCAAGCCGAAGAAGGTGCTGATCTTGTCGGCCGCGGTATTCCTCGGGCTGATCCTCGGCACCGGCGTCGTGTTCCTGCGCCGCAACCTGTTCCAGGGCATCGAGGATCCGGATCGCGTCGAGCGCACGTTCAACCTGCCGCTTTACGGACTGGTGCCGCAAAGCACCGAGCAGGTGAAGCTCGACGCCATGGCCGAGAAGGGCGGCGGCCGCGCGCGGCCGATCCTCGCGAGCCTGCGTCCGAAGGACCTGAGCGTCGAAAGCATGCGCAGCCTGCGCACCGCGATGCAGTTCGCGATGATGGATGCGAAGAACCGCGTGATCGTGCTGACCGGCCCGACGCCGGGCATCGGCAAGAGCTTCCTGACGGTCAACCTCGCGGTGCTGCTCGCGCATTCGGGCAAGCGCGTGCTGTTGATCGACGCCGACATGCGTCGCGGCATGCTCGACCGCTACTTCGGCCTCACCGCGCAGCCGGGTCTGTCCGAACTGCTGAGCGATCAGTCGCCGCTCGAGGAGGCGATCCGCGAGACGCCGGTGCAGGGCCTGTCGTTCATCTCGGCCGGCACGCGCCCGCCGAACCCGTCGGAGCTGCTGATGTCGACGCGCCTGCCGCAATACCTCGAAGGGCTCGGCAAGCGCTACGACGTCGTGCTGATCGACTCGCCGCCGGTGCTGGCGGTGACCGACGCGACCATCATCGGCCGCATGGCCGGCGCGACCTTCCTGGTGCTGCGCTCGGGCATGCATACCGAAGGCGAGATCGCCGACGCGATCAAGCGCCTGCGTACCGCGGGCGTCGATCTGGAAGGCGGGATCTTCAACGGCGTGCCGCCGAAGGCGCGCGGCTACGGCCGCGGCTATGCGGCCGTCCACGAATACCTGAGCGCCTGACGGCATTGCACGAAACCGGGCCGGCGTGCGCAGCGCCGGCCCGGCCGACTGGAGAACCCTCGATGAAAATTTCCGTGCTCGTTCCGACCTACAGGCGTCCCGCCGACCTCGCGCGCTGCCTGCTGGCGCTGCAGCGCCAGCAGCGGCTGCCCGACGAGGTGATCGTCGTCGCGCGCCCGGAGGACGATGCCACGCACGAGCGCCTCGCCGATCCAGCGGTCGGCGGCATGCTGCCGCTGCGGATCGTGCCGGTGGACGTGCCGGGGCAGGTCGCCGCGCTGAACAAGGGGCTCGACTCGGCGAGCGGCGACATCGTCGCGATCACCGACGACGACGCGGCGCCGCGCGCCGACTGGCTCGCGCGCGTCGAAGCCGTGTTCCTGGCCGATCCGCGCGTCGGTGCGGTCGGCGGCCGCGACTGGGTGCACGAGAAGGGCCGCGTGCTCGACGAGTCGCGCGAGCTCGTCGGCCAGCTCACGCTGTCCGGCAAGATCGTCGGCAACCATCATCTGGGCGTCGGCGGCGCGCGCGAAGTCGACATGCTCAAGGGCGCGAACATGAGCTACCGCCGCGCCGCGATCGAACGTCTGCGCTTCGACACGCGGCTGCGCGGCGCCGGCGCGCAGGTGCACAACGACATGGGTTTCAGCATGCAGGTGCAGCGTGACGGCTGGAAACTCGTCTACGACCCGGCGATCGCGGTCGATCATTTTCCGGCCGAGCGTTTCGACGACGACCGGCGCGATGCGGCATCGCTGAATGCGATCAGCAATGGCGCGTACAACCTGCACCTGATCCTGCGCGAGCATCTGCCGCCGGTGCGGCGCGAAATCGCTTGGTGGTGGTGGACGCTGATCGGCACGCGCGTCTATCCGGGCTTCGCGCATGTGCTGCTGTCGCTGCATACCGCGCGGCGCGATCGTGTGCGCGAGCACTGGCGCGCCGTGCGCCGCGGCGCACGCGATGCGCGCCGGGCCGACCTTGCCCCCCATCGTGCGGCGATGCCGCCGGTGACGTCTTGAACGGGCTGCGCGCACGACGCGCGGCCATCCCCGGAGGGCTTGCATGAATTCCACGAAGGTTCACGTCCACCTGTTCTACGGCGCCGATCCGCGTACTTACCGGAAAGGCGAGAACATCGGCTGCCTGTACGGCTATCACCACGCGGAATCCGACGAATTCCGGCTGACCTATTCGCAGGACCGGCGCGAGAACCGCGTCGCGAGCCTCGTGCGCCGTGCGCTGAAGGCGGCGCTTGGCTTCGACGTCGTGCATGCGTGGCGCAATCGCGCGGCGTTGTTGGGCACCGACGTGATCTGGACGCACACCGAGCAGGAGCATCTCGCCGCCGCGCTGATCCTGAAGCTCGCCGGCGCACAAGGCAAGCGCCCGCTGCTGCTCGCGCAGAGCGTGTGGCTGTTCGACAAGTGGAACACGTTCGGCGGCCCGCGCCGCTGGCTGTACCGCAAGCTGCTCGCGCGCGCCGACGCGCTGACGACGCTCGCCCGCGACAACGCCGAGCTGTGCCGCCGCTTTCTCGGGCGCGAGGCCGAGTTCGTCTACTACGGGCTGAACACGCAGGACTTCCCGCTCACCGAGCCGCAGCAGTGGCAGCCGAACCGGCCGCTGCGGATCGCCGCGATCGGCAACGACCGCGATCGCGACTGGCGCACGTTCCTCGCCGCGTTCGGCGGCGACGAGCGCTACGACGTGCGGCTCGCGACGCGGCGCCGCGTGCCGCGCGAGTGGCATGCACCGAACGTGAAGATCGGCTCGGCGTCGGGCCTCGCGAAGCAGCACGAACTGTACGCGTGGGCCGACGTGATCGTCGTGCCGCTGCGGCCGAACTTCCACGCGTCGGGCATCACCGTGATGCTCGAGGCGGCGGCGGTCGGCAAGCCGATGATCGTGTCCGACGTCGGCGGGCTCAGCGACTACTTCCCGCACGATACGGCCGCCTACGTGCCGGCGTTCGACGCAGCGGCGATGCGCCAGGCCGCCGATCGCTTCGTGGCCGATCCGGCCGCCGCGCTCGAATGCGCGCGTGCCGCGGCCGCGTGCCTGCGCGAGCGCGACCTGACCACGCAGGCATTCGCCGAACAGCACGTGCGGATCACGCGCGACATGCTGCGCCGGCGTCGCACGCCGGCGGCGGCTGGTCTCGCGATGCCGCTCGCGGATTCGCGCCCGTCGTCGCGGTGAGAACGGATCGATGAGTACGATTGCCGCCGAACGCGCACCGTCGCGCAGCCGCAGCCGGTTGCCCGAACCGAAGCACTGGGTCGGGCAGGCGGGGCTATGGACGTTTACCGCCGCGCTGATCGCCATTCACCAGGGCAAGGTGCTGACGCTCGCGTTTCCGGTGCTGGCCATCGCGGTCGGCATCTGGCTGTATTTCAAGAGCCCGGCGCGCTACGTCGGCTTCATGTGGTGGGTGTGGTTCCTGAGCCCTGAAGTTCGACGTCTCGCCGACTGGTCGAAGGGCGCGTTCACGCCGACGAGCCTGATCCAGGTCGCGCCGCTCGCGGTGACGATGATCGCCGGGTTCGGGCTGCTCAGGCATTACCGCGTGCTTGCGCAGCGGCGCGGGATTCCCGTGCTGCTGATGCTGTTCGGGCTGACGTATGCATATCTGGTCGGGATCGTGTCGAGCGGCGTGATGGCCGCGACCTACGACCTCGCGAACTGGGTGTACCCGGTGCTGATCGGCTTTCACATCATGGTCAACTCGCGCGATTATCCCGAGTACCGCGACGTGCTGCTGTCCACGTTCATGTGGGGCATGCTCGTGATGGGCGTGTACGGCGTCGTGCAGTACTTCGTGATGCCGCAGTGGGACGTGCTGTGGATGATCGGGTCGGACATGGGTTCGCAGGGCGAGCCGGTGCCGTACGGTGTCCGCGTCTTCAGCACGATGAACTCGTCGGGGCCGTTCGCGTTCGCGATCATGGGCGCGCTGGTGTTCGTGTTCGCCGCGCCGCAGAAGGTCCGCTGGTTCGCAGGCGCCGCCGGCTTCGTATCGTTCGCGCTGTGTCTCGTGCGCTCGACGTGGGGCGGCTGGGTGATCGCGCTCGCGATCCAGCTCGTGCAGTCGAGCAACCGCGTGCGGATGCGGATCCTGATCAGCGGTGTCGTGCTGGTCGGGCTATGCGTGCCGCTGCTGACCGTCGGGCCGGTGGCCGACCGCCTCGGCGCGCGCCTGCAATCGATCACGAACCTGAAGGACGACCGCAGCTACGACGACCGCAACAAGTTCTACGCGACCTTCGCGCAAACGGCGTTCACCGACGTCGCCGGCGAGGGGATGGGCGCGACCGGCGCGTCCACCAAGCTGTCGAGCGACAGCGGCGAGCTCGGCAAGTACGGCAGCTTCGACAGCGGCGTGATGAACGTGCCGTTCGTGCTCGGCTGGCCCGGCACGCTGCTGTACCTGTCGGGCGTCGTGATGCTGCTCGCCCGCACCCTGCGCGCGGCGTTCAAGCTGCGCAAGGACAAGTTCGTCGGTGCATGCCTGAGCCTGTGCCTGTCGGTGTTCGCGATGCTCGTGTTCACGAACTCGCTGATCGGCACGGGCGGCCTGCTGCTGTTCACGGCCATTTTTTCAATACTATCCGCGGCGCACTGGCAGAAGGCACAGCGCCTGCTGGCCGCCGCGCGTTCACGGGGAGGCGACCATTGAGAATCGCGATCGTTACGCACGTCGTGCGACATAACGACGGGCAGGGCCGCGTCAATTACGAAATCGCGCGCGCGGCGCTGGCCGAGAACTACGAGGTCACGCTGGTCGCGTCGCATGTCGCGCCCGAGCTGCTTGCCGACCCGCGCGTGCGCTGGGTGCCGGTGAAGGTCGGCGGCTTCTGGCCGTCGAATCTCGTCAAGCAGCAGGTGTTCGCGCTGAAGAGCGCGTGGTGGCTGCGCGCGCATCGCAGCGAGTACGACGTGCTGCACGTAAACGGCTTCATTTCGTGGATCAAGGCCGACGTGAATACCGCGCACTTCGTGCACGGCGGCTGGTTCAAGAGCCCGTATTACCCGTTCGGGCTGACGAAGGGGCTGTGGTCGGCCTACCAGTACGTCTACACGCGCGTGAATACGGCGCTCGAGCGCTGGGCGTACCGGCGTTCGCGCGCGATCACGGCCGTGTCGCAGAAGGTGGCCGACGAGATCGCCGGGCTCGGCATCGACAGCGGCAAGATCAGCGTGATCTACAACGGCGTCGACGGCAGCGCGTTCGCGGGCGCGCAGGCCGATCGCGCGGCGTTCAAGCTGCCGGACGATGCGTTCCTGCTGCTGTTCGTCGGCGACCTGCGCACGCCGCGCAAGAACCTCGGCACCGTGCTGAAGGCGCTGACGAAGCTGCCGGCGAACGTCCATCTCGCGGTGGCGGGTTATCTGCCCGGCAGCCCGTATCCGGACGAGGCGCGCGCGCTCGGCATCGATTCGCGCGTGCATTTCCTCGGTCTCGTGAAGAACATGCCGACGCTGATGCGCTCGGTCGACGCCTACGTGTTTCCGTCGCGCTACGAAGCGATGAGCCTGTCGCTGCTCGAAGCAATGGCGGCCGGGTTGCCGGTCGTCACCGCGCGCACCGCCGGCGGCGCGGAAATCATTACGCGCGACTGCGGGATCGTGCTGGAGGACCCCGACGATCCGGCCGCGCTCGCGCAGGCGATCGGCTCGCTCGCGGCGTCGCGCGACACCTGTCGCGCGATGGGCGACGCGGCCCGCGAACTGATGACCCGTTTCGGCTGGGCCCACATGGGCGCCCAGTATGTCGCGCTCTACCGGCGCATCGGCCAACCCTCGCAGCCGTCCGCCTTCGAGCGGGTCGAGCATGCGGTTACGCAGGAGCAGTCGTAATGTCCCAATCTTCCCGGCCGATCAAATCGTTGCAGATTGGCATGCACTGGTTCCCCGAACGCGCGGGCGGCCTCGACCGGATGTACTACTCGCTCGTCGGCGCGCTGCCCGGTGCGGGCGTCGAGGTGCGCGGGCTCGTTGCCGGCTCGCCGAAGGTCGCCGACGACACGGGCGGTGCGATCCAGGGCTTCGGACCCGCGTCGCAGCCGCTTGCGCGCCGCATGCTCGCCGCGCGCCGCGCGTTGCGCGACGAGATCCGCAGCGAGCGTCCGGACGTGATTTCGTCGCACTTCGCGCTGTACACGTTCCCGGGCCTCGACGTGACGCGCGGGATTCCGCAGGTGTCGCATTTCCAGGGCCCGTGGGCCGACGAAAGCCAGGTCGAGGGCGCCGCGTCGCTCGGGCAGCGCGCGAAACGCTATCTCGAACAGGCCGTCTATACGCGCTCGTCGCGCCTGATCGTGCTGTCGCAGGCATTCGGCCAGATCCTGACGAACCGCTACGGCATCGATCCGTCGCGCGTGCGCGTGATTCCCGGCTGCGTCGATACCGCGCAGTTCGATACGCCGCTCACGCCGGCCGAGGCGCGGCACAAGCTGCAACTGCCGCAGGACCGGCCGATCGTGCTGGCCGTGCGCCGGCTCGTGCGGCGCATGGGGCTGGAAGACCTGATCGACGCGATCGGTCTCGTCAAGCACCGTCACCCGGACGTGCTGCTGCTGATCGCCGGCAAAGGCAAGATCGGCGAGGAACTGCAGCAGCGCATCGACGACGCGGGGCTGCAGGACAACGTGAAGCTGCTCGGGTTCGTGCCCGACCATCATCTCGCGGCGCTGTACCGCGCGGCGACGGTCAGCGTCGTGCCGACGGTCGCGCTCGAAGGCTTCGGGCTGATCACGGTCGAATCGCTGGCGTCCGGCACGCCGGTGCTGGTGACGCCGGTCGGCGGGCTGCCGGAGGCGGTGGCCGGGTTGTCCGACGATCTCGTGCTGCCGTCGACGGGCGCGGATGCGATCGCGGAAGGGCTCGGCGGCGCGCTGTCGGGCGCGATCACGCTGCCGGACGAGGCCGCGTGCAAGCGCTACGCGCGCGACCATTTCGACAACGCGGTGATCGCGCGACGCGTCGCCGGCGTGTACGAAGAGGCGATCCAGGCGGCGGGGTAAGCGAATGCGGCACGCCGCCGCGACGGTCGGGCCGGCGCACGCGCATGCGTCCGGTCCGCATGCCGGCCGCTCGATCCGGGCGAGCCGGTTTTTTTCGTTCCGTGCGAGGCAGGCCGCGGTTCGCGCTCGGTGTTCGACACTTCGACACGCGTCATGCACGCCGGAGCGTCACGGCCCATACGGCGAATGCACCCACGCTGACCGCCGCCCCGAGCCCGCAGACGCCGACCCATCCGGCGTGCGCATACATCATCGTCGACGCAATCGCGCCGAGCCCGCTACCGACTGAATAGAACAGCATGTAGCACCCGACAAGGCGTGCATGCGCATCGGGCCGCGCGCCGAGGATCATGCTCTGGTTCACGACGTGGACGGCCTGCCCACCGACGTCGAGCAGCACGATGCCGACGACCAGCAGCGCGATCGACGTACCGGCGAACGCGAGCGGCAGCCACGAGAGCGCGAGCAGTGCGAGCGCGGTGCCGGTCGCGGCTTCGCCAAGGCCGCGATCCGCAAGCCGGCCGGCGCGCGCGGCGGCTGCCGCACCCAGCGCGCCGACCAGACCGAACGCGCCGATCTGCGTATGCGACATCGCATGCGGCGGTGCGCTCAGCGGCAGCACGAGCGCGCTCCAGAAGATGCTGAACGCCGCGAACAGCAGCAGTGCGATCGCTCCGCGCACACGCAGCACACGCTCGTCGCGCAGCAGCGTGACCATCGAACCGAGCAGCGCCGCGTAGCCGATGCGCTCGCGCGGCGCGTCCGCATCGGGCAACAGCCGCGCCAGCACGACCAGCATCGCGATCGCGAGCGCGCCCGACACCAGATAAACCGCACGCCAGCCGGCGACATCCGTGACGACGCCCGCGAGCGCGCGCGCGGCGAGCAGGCCGATCACGACGCCGCCCTGCGCCGCGCCGACCACGCGGCCGCGCTCGCTGGCGCCTGCAAGCGCGGCCGAGCAGGCGATCAGCCCTTGCGTCATCGCGGTGCCGAGCAGCCCGACCGCGACCATGCCCGCCAGCAATGCGATGCGCGTCGGCGAGGCGGCCACGCCGATGCATGCCGCCGTCAGCAGCAGAAGTTGAACGGTGATCAGGCGTTTGCGGTTCAGCAGGTCGCCGAGCGGCACGACGAACAGCAGCGCGAGCGCGCAGCCGAGCTGCGTCGCGGTGATGACGCCGCCGACCGCCGCCTGCGATACGCCGAAGTCATGTGCGATCGAGTCGAGCAGCGGCTGTGCGTAGTACACGTTCGCGACGCTCGCCGCGCAGCAGACGGCGAGCAGCACGACGCGCGCGGTCGACACCCGCGAGACGGCGATCGGACGAGCGGTGCGCGACGTCGCGTTCGACGCGACCGTTCCTGAACAGGGTGATTCCATGGGGTGTCTCACGCTCACTCAGGTAGTTGCAATTTGAAACTGGTGTGAGTGTAGGAAAAGTAGTTTTAAAATGCAACCTGTGTGACGGCGGGCGATGGGCCCGCGCACGGACAGCCGGCGGCCCGCGAAGGCGTCGGCGCGACAGCGGAGAGCAATATGGCCAGGCAGAAAAGTCTCGCGGATTCGCCGTGCCCGGTGGCGCGGGCGACCGATATCGTCGGCGATCGCTGGGCGTTGCTGATCGTGCGCGATGCGTTCGACGGCGTGCGCCGGTTCGGCGATTTCCGCGCGAGCCTCGGCGTCGCGAGCAACATCCTGTCGGACCGGCTCAGGATGCTGGTGGACGCAGGCGTATTCGAAGTCGTGCCCGCGTCGGACGGCAGCGCATATCAGGAGTACGCGTTGACGAAGAAGGGCGAGGGACTGTTTCCGGTGATCGTGATGTTGCGGCAGTGGGGCGAGGCAAACCTGTTCGAGCGCGGCGAGCCGCATTCGGTGCTGGTCGAGCGCAAGACGGGCCGGGCGATCCGCAAGCTCGCGCTTCGGCACGACGACGGCCGGCCGCTGAAGGCGGCGGAGACGGTCGTGCGGAAGGTGGGCGACGAGGGGGGCGGGACGCGGGCGTGAGTGTTCGTTCGCCACGCGATACCGTCGCGATGTGGCCGGCTTGCCGGCCGCCGCGCGACAGGGGAACGGAGGCCGTGAGGCTAAGCGAGCCGTGACACGGTTTTCCGGCACGCCGGGCGACGCGCGCGAGCGCTCAGTGCCGCTCGCCGCGCCAGCGCCCCGGTGCGATGCCGAAGCGCTTCGTGAAAGCGTGCGTGAAGGTGCTCTGGTCGGCGAAGCCGACCATGCCGGCGATGTCGACGAGCGGATGGCGGCCGTCCGCCAGCAGCACGACGGCGGCGTCGAGCCGCAGCCGCTGCAGGTAGCGATGCGGGGTTTCGCCGAACGCGTCGACGAACAGTTGATGAAAGCGGCGCATTCCGTAACCACAGTGCGCGGCGAGATCGGCGATGCGCAGTGGTTCCGCGAGCCGCGCGCGCAGCCAGCGGTCGATACGCGCGAAATCCAGGCCCGCCGCGGGCGCGGCGAGGCCGGCATCGTCGAGCAGCGCGTCGCACAGACGCGCGGCGGCCTGCCACTGGAAGCGATGCGCGCGCTGCGTGTCGCCGGCTGTCCCGTCGAATTGCGCGGCCGCCGCCGCGACCTGCGCGACGAGCGACGTGAGCGCCGGGTCGATCGACACGGCACGCGCGCTGTCGAACAGCCGCTGGGGCACCGCGAGCGACGCGGCGGGCAAGTCGAGCACGAGCTGGCGATTCTCGCCGAGGCCCGAGTAATCGTGGCGCGCGCCGGCCGGAATCAGCCACGCCGCGTGCCGGTCGATGCGCTGGCCGACGCCGTCCACAGCCATCACCATCGCGCCGTCGACGCCGATCACGACCTGATGAAAGTCGTGCACGTCGGATGCTTCGCACGTGTCGTAACGGCGCAGCGCGATGGCGGGAGACGGGATGCGTTCCATCGGAAGGACGTCGGCCGACGGCGTCGTCAGACGGCGAGCAGTTCGACTTCGAACACGAGCGTCGCGTTCGGGGGGATCACGCCGCCTGCGCCGCGCGGGCCGTAGCCGAGTTGCGGCGGGATCGTCAGGCGACGCACGCCGCCGACCTTCATGCCCTGCACGCCTTCGTCCCAGCCCTTGATGACCATGCCGCCGCCGAGCACGAACGCGAACGGGTCGTTGCGATCCTTGCTCGAATCGAATTTCTGACCGTCGGTCAGCCAGCCCGTGTAGTGGACGCTGACGGTCTGGCCGGCTTGCGCTTCCGCGCCGCTGCCTTCGGTCAGGTCTTCGATTTTGAGGCCCGATGCGGTCGTGGTGACAGACATGACTTCTCCTGAAAGGGGTTGGGTAAAACCGCTATTGTAGGCGAGCGGGCAGGGGGCCGCCTTACGCGACAAGCGCCCCGCGGCATGCCGATCGCGCGCCGGCCGCGGTGGTGGTCTTGCATTCCGCCTGAAACGCGAATGGAACGCGCGTTTGAATTTTTCGCGAACCGGATCGACGGGGTTGCGCCGCGCGAACGGGGCGCGCGTATGAATCGGTGCCACCCGGCTGCTCGGCGTCACGTCGGGCGGCACCGCGTGATCCCGCGAAACGCCCGTCGCGCGGGGTGTGTGTGCCGATTTCGGCGCGTGCGTGCGCCGTCTGGCTGCCGGTCGCGTACCGGCGTGCGCGTTCGAATCCCGGCGCGCCAGAATGCCGCTCGAACCTCGTTTTTTCCGCGCTGCCGACCGTGCGCTGTTTGGAAGCGCGCGTCTACCGCACGGCTTGCGCGCGGCGCCGGCCGGCGCCTATCTTTACAGTTATCGATGTCAAGATTTCGGCGTTGCGCGATGCGCTGCCCGGGCCCGCGCCGACAAGGCCGCGACGGCTGGCGGGCCGCCCGAAAACCAGGAGAACGACGAACATGAAGTCAGCCGCTTCAGCCATTGCAGCCGAGGTGATGCCAGTGCGCCGCGACTTGCGCTTCGACCTGCCGGTCGAGCGCGCGAAGGACTGGCATGGGCTCGGCCCGCACGTGACCCACTTCTTCAACGCGCTGTCGCTGCTGTTTCCGGCCGGCGAACGCTTTTTCATGGATTCGGTGCGCAATTATCGCGACCGGATCGACGACCCGGTGCTCAAGCGGCAGGTGCTCGGCTTCATCGGCCAGGAGGCGATGCATACGCGCGAGCATGTCGAATACAACGAGCTGATGCAGGCCAACCGCCTGCCCGCGCGCAAGCTCGACAAGCGAGTATGGACGGTGCTCGGCTTCATGAAGCGCACGCTGCCGCATTCGGTGCAGCTCGCGCACACGGTCGCCGCCGAACACTACACGGCGATGCTCGCGGACTGGCTCCTGCGCGACCCGACGCGCCTGGACGGCTCGGTCGAAGGCTACCGGCAGATGTGGCTGTGGCATGCGCTCGAGGAAACCGAGCACAAGGCCGTGTCCTACGACGTGTGGAACGCCGTGATGAAACCGGGCCTGCGCCGCTACCTGATCCGCGTCGGCGTGTACCTGGTGACGACGCTGACGTTCTGGCCGACGGTGTTCCTGATGCACGTGACGCTGCTGTCGCGCGATCGCGACATCAGGCATCGTGTGCGCGGCATGCTGCGCATGATTGCATTCCTGTACGGGCCGCGCCGCGGGCTGTTCCCGCGCATCGCGGGTGAATGGCTGAGCTTTTTCCGGCCCGGCTTCCATCCGTGGGACCACGACAATCGCCTCCACCTCGCGCGCGTCGACACGCTCGCCGCCGCCTACGGAGAACACGACGGCGCGTCGGCCGGACGCGGCCGCGCTCACGCACTCGCGCCGCTCGCATCGGGGCGCTGACGCCGCCACGCCGCGCGGTACGTGTTGCGTTCGTGCATCATCCCCACTTCTTCTGACGATTGACCGGCGTCAAGCGGAAAACGGTTGCGCGAGCGCGTGCCGGCGCGGCCGCCGGGGCCGCGCCGGCGCCTGCCGCCGGGCCGATTCCACGTGCCCGGCGCCGCGCGCCGCACCCGCGCGCCCGCACCGGCGCGGCTTCGCGCGCCCGATATCCGTACGGCCATGTTTCCGCACCCGCCTCGCCACCGGGATATCACCCATCTAGCCGCGCACCGGCGGCGCCGATATACCGTTCATGAAAGGATCCGCCCGGCGCGCGATTATTGCCCGGGGGGATTTTATTCGGACGGAAATGCGGCCAATATGTCGGTTCGATCGAGGTCCTTCGGATGCGGCGGCGAGCCGGCGCACGATACCAACGCCAAGCGGGGAACAACGATGGTTGCAAGGTCACCCGACGCAAGCGGGACGGCGGCGTCCGAGATGCCGCCCGTGTCCGTTACCGCTCCCGAGGCTGGGCGCAAGCTGTTCGTCATCATGCGTTCGCCGGACGAGCCGTTGCTGGCACAACTGCGGGAGTTCGGCTGGGACATCTCGGTCGCGAAGACGGCCGGCGCCGCGCAGAACATGACGTCCGGCGTGAATGTCGCAGCCGGGCTCGTCGATTTCTCGGGCTTCACGTCGCGCGACTATCCCGCGCTGAAAGCGTGCCTGAGCCAGCCGGCGATCGGCTGGATTTCCGTCGCGCAGGCCGGTGTCACGATCGGCGTTGCCGTGCGCGAACTCATCCGCAGCTATTGTTTCGATTACGTGACGCTGCCGTTGCCGTACGAATGGATTTCGCACGTGCTCGGCCATGCGCGCGGGATGGCCGCGCTCGATCGCGTCGACGGCGCGGCGTACGCGGCGTCGATCGGCGAGCACGGGATGATCGGCAACTGCGAAGCGATGCAGCAGCTGTTCAGCACGATCCGCAAGGTCGCGAAGACCGACGCGAGCGTGTTCATCTCCGGCGAGTCGGGCACCGGCAAGGAGCTGACGGCGCTCGCGATCCACGAGCGCTCGGTGCGTGGCAAGGGGCCGTTCGTCGCGATCAACTGCGGCGCGATTCCGCATCACCTGCTGCAGTCGGAACTGTTCGGCTACGAGCGCGGCGCATTCACCGGGGCGAACCAGCGGCGCGCAGGCCGGATCGAATCCGCGAACGGCGGCACGCTGTTTCTCGACGAAATCGGCGACATGCCGATCGAAAGCCAGGCGAGCCTGCTGCGCTTCCTGCAGGAAGGGAAGATCGAGCGGCTCGGCGGCCAGGAGTCGATTCCGGTCGACGTGCGGATCATCTCGGCGACGCACGTGGATCTCGACGGCGCGGTCGAAGCCGGACGCTTTCGCGCGGACCTCTATCACCGGCTCTGCGTGCTGCGCATTCACGAGCCGCCGCTGCGTGCGCGCGGCAAGGACATCGACATCCTCGCGCATTACGTGCTGCAGAAATACAAGGCCGACAGCGGCCGCAAGATCAGCGGCTTCACCTCGGCCGCGCTCGACGCGATGCGCCGCTACGAGTGGCCCGGCAACGTGCGCGAGTTGATCAACCGGGTGCGCCGCGCGATCGTGATGGCCGAGAGCCGGCTGCTGACACCGCACGACCTCGGGCTCGAGGTCCCGGGCGAAACGGAGCCCGTGACGCTCGAGCAGGCGCGTTCGCTCGCCGAGCGCACCGCGATCGAAAACGCGCTGCTGCGCAACGATCACCGGATCAACAAGGCCGCCGCCGAACTCGGCATCTCGCGCGTCACGCTTTACCGGATGATGATCGAGCACGGGCTCAACGACCACGACAACAACGGCGGAAAGGACGGCGTGCCGCCCGACGACGCCGACCATCAGCGAGTCGGCTGAACGACGGCGGGAAGCGTCTGCGGCCGTCCCGTGCGCGGGCGTCCGGCGCCATGTAAAGAGCGTGAAACGTTTCGTGCCGGCGGCCACCCGGATCGACCCGGCAAACGTGCGCGGCGGCGTGCCGCCCGTGCCGGGAAAATATTCCGGATCGTCCGTGCGCCTTGTCCGGCAAGGCACCGCCGCCACACGGGCGCGCCCGCCCGCGCCACGCATGTTTCAGTTTCGCAACGTCCTGCCTGCCCCGCCCGTTCCGGTCGCGGGCTTGTCCGATGAAAGCCTTGTGCGGCCGGCCCGGAACGAAGCTGGCCCGCTCCTTGCGGAGTTTGAGGTGCGAAAGTCGATGACGTGGCGTCCGGCTGGTCTGGCAGCGAATCATGCGAGGACCGGCAAGGACGCAGTCCACGGGGATGACCGGACGGACGGGCAGCATAGCCCTGCTCCGAACGGCATGGGCCGTTATCGACGGATCGTCGGGGCGCCGGCTGTGTCCGGTTGCCGGTACAAGCTACGGATCGAATACGGGGTAGAAAAATGACGAACGATCGCCACACGCAGCGGCCGGCAGGCCGCGATCGCAGTGATTCGACCCATCGCCGGTCGACCGCGCATCTTGCTGCCGGCCGGCATGCGTCGACAGGCCACCTCTCCGCGCCCGGTGCGAGGCGGATCCGGCTGATACCCGGTCATCCGCGCCGGGCCGGCGCTTTCTCGCTCGCCAACCCGATCCGCATGGGGATGTGCACGCGGGCACCGGTTCCCCGGCGCCCGATCTTCGCCTATTGACGACGTCGAGCGCCTGCTGTCGCCAGAGCAGGTGATCCGTTTGCAATGCGAATGACGTGCGGCGTCCGGATGCGCGATACGGACGATGAACCAGCGCGACGGCGAACGTCAGGGAGGCGTCGCCGTCCGGCGAGCAGGGGAGGGGCGGTCAGACCGCGCGCGACGGGTATCGCACCCGTCCGCGCGCGGCGCCGCTTCAGCCGCCGTAGATGTCGAAGTCGAAGTACTTCGACGCGAGGCGCTTGTACGTGCCGTCCTTGACCATGTCGAGGATCGCGCGATCGATCTTCGCCTTCAGGTCGGTGTCTTCCTTGCGCAGCCCGATGCCGGCGCCGATGCCGAGCACCTTCTCGTCGACGAGTTCGGGCCCGACGAACTGGTAGCCCGCGCCGCGCGGCGACTTCAGGAACCCGATCGCGGCCTGCACCTCGTCCTGCAGTGCGGCGTCGAGGCGGCCCGACGTCAGGTCCGCATACACGCCGTCCTGGTTCTGGTACGACACGACGTTCGCACCCTGCTTCGCCCAGTACGCCTTCGCATACGCTTCCTGCGTCGTGCCCTGTTCGACGCCGATCGACTTGCCTTTCAGCGATTCGGCCGTCGGCAGCAGCGGCGAACCCTTCTTCACGACGAGCCGCGTCGGCTGGTTGTAGATCTTCGTCGTGAAGCCGATCTGTTCCGCGCGCTGCGGCGTGATCGACATCGACGACAGCACCGCGTCGAACTTCTTCGCCTTCAGCGCCGGGATCATCCCGTCGAAATCGTTCTCGAGCCACACGCACTTCGCCTTCAGCCGTGCGCAGATCTCGTTGCCGAGGTCGATGTCGAAGCCGACGAGCTTGCCGTCGGGCGCCTTCGATTCGAACGGCGCGTAGCTGGCATCGGTGCCGAAGCGCAGCGTGGTCCAGTCCTTCGCGACGGCGGGGCCTGCCGATACCGCGAGCAGGGCGATCGAAACGGCGGCAATCAGTCTCTTCATGGTGGTTCCTTGGCGTGGTCTATCCGGTTCTGGGCGACACGGTTGCTGCGGGGGGACGCTCCGCGTCCCGGTGCGCTGTCCGCACGGTCATTAACGCAGAAAATAAAATAACAGTCCAGAATGGACAAAAAATATCGATCCTTCGGACGGAATGCCGACGCCTTGGGGGGCGACCCTTGCAAAAATGCGAAAATGGACTAATCTTGTTAGTAAATTCGTTTCGAGACTAACGATCATGTCACAGCCCGCTTTCGATTCGCATTCCGCCCCGCGGCAGGCCTCGGTCGCGCGGATGTCGGCGGCCGGCCTGCGTGCGTTCTTCAACATCGCGCGCGACTGGGAGCTGACGATCGACGAACAGATCGTGCTACTCGGGTCGCCCGGCCGCTCGACGTTCTTCAAGTGGAAGGCCGCGCCTGAATCGGCCCGCCTGCCGCGCGATACGCTCGAGCGGCTATCGCTGCTGCTCGGCATCTACAAGGCGCTGCAGATCCTGCTGCCGCAGCCGGCCGCGGCCGACACCTGGGTCAAGCGGCCCAACGACGCCGCACCGTTCGGCGGCAAGCGCGCGCTCGACCGCATGCTCGCCGGCAACGTCGGCGACCTGGTTGCCGTCCGTCAATATCTCGACGCGATGCGGGGTGGCTGGGCGTGACGATGCCGATTGAAGAAGTACAACACTGGCCCACGACCGTCGTCGACTGGGCACCTGCCTATCGCGTGATTCCCACCCGTTTTCCGGCCATCAACCTGTTCGACCGCGTGGCGGCCGCCGAGGATTTCGACGCGCTCTATGCGCTGGAATCGCTGACCAACGACCGCATCCGCAACGAAGTCGGCACGCTCGACCTCGTGCCGCCGGCCGAGCGTTGCTACGGCCCGGGTTGGGGGCCGATCATGGCCGCGTTCACGCACCTGAATCCGCAGGGCAGCCGCTTTTCCGACGGCAGCTACGGCGTGTTCTACTGCGGACGGTCGCGCGATACGGCGATCGCCGAGACGCGCTATCACAGCGGGCTGTTCCTGGCCGCGACGAAGGAGGCGCCGATGCGCCAGCAGATGCGGCTGTACACGGTGTACGCGCAGGGCGACGTCGCCGACGTGCGCACGTGGCCGCAGCGCAGCCAGGGGCTGCTCGATCCGCTCGACTACAGCGCCGGGCAGGCGCTCGGTCGCGCGGTGCTCAATGCGGGCGGCGCGGGGATCGTCTATCCGTCGGTGCGCGACCTGCGCGGCGAGTGTCTCGCGGCGTTCCGCACGACGTTGCTGCGCGACTGCCATCACGCGGCGTATCTCGAATACAACTGGAACGGTTCCGCGATCGATGCGGTGTTCGAACTGAACCAGGTCGGCTAGCCAGCGCGTTGGGCATGCCATGAACGCTGCCTGCCCCAAGCCCCGTCATTGGCGTGATCAGGCCTTAAGGCAGCGGCAGGTCGCCCGCATGACGTGCGCGCGCGTCGGCCTGGGTGAGCGACCACGTCTCGCCCGTGCACGGCTCGACGATCGTCAGGCGTCCGGACGGTGCGAACGCGCCGGTGTCGATGAACCATTGCGCGCCGATGCGCTGCGGCGCGCGCACGGGCGTGTGGCCGGTGCAGGTCAGCGACAGGCCGGCCTGCCGGGCCGGGTCGGCGAGCCCCTGCACCAGGTCGCGCCCCCAGATCAGCCGCTCGCGCACGTCCGGCGAATAGCTGCCCGTGTCGAGTTCGGCGTCCGAACCGAAGAATTCCGCATGCAGCACGTTGAAGCGCGCAGGGCCGTCGCCGATCACGCGCACGAGCGGCAGCGCGTCGACGCGTGCCGCATGCACGTGCAGCCGTTCCGGCGGAAGATCGGCGCCCCAGTCGCCGCCGATTCCGCGCCACGCGTCGGGCGACAGCTTGCCGCGCGACACGAGGCTCAGCACTTCTTCGTGATTGCCGCGCACCACGTGGCACCACGGGCGGTCGAGCAGCTCGAGCGCGGTTTCGGACGCGGGGCCGCGATCGACGAGATCGCCGACCGAGAACAGCCGGTCGCGAGCCGGGTCGAAGCCGATGTCGTGCAGCAGCGCGCGCAGCACATCCACGCAACCGTGCAGATCGCCGACGACGAAGTCGCGGCCGGCCGCGTTCGCGGGATGATGGCAGAGGACGGGAGTCATCCCGATATCTTAGGCGCTCACGCCCATCGCAACGTCATGCAGGAATGGCGATAATCGGGGCGGTACCGCCCGGCACGGCGCAGCGGGCCGTTCGCACGCCGGCTGAACCCTTTCCATCCGCTTTCGGAATCGTACGATGACGCTTTATCCGCAGGTGTTACGCAATCGGCCGCGCATGGTCGCCGCCTTCGCCGCCGGCGTGCTGTGCGCGGTGCTGCTGCCGTGGCAGTTGAGGCCGACCGCGCGCGCGCTGATCGGCTGGGATTGCACGATCTGGCTGTATCTCGTGCTGATGTGGGTGCGCATGGTCACCGCGCATCATCACCAGGTGCGCGAGATCGCGATCCGCGAGGACGAGAGCGCGACGACCGTGCTGACGGTCATCTGCATCGCGACGGTCGCGAGCGTCGCCGCGATCGCGATCGAACTCGCGACCGCGAAGAACGTGGGCTTTCGCGCCGGGCTCGGCCATTACGCGGTCACGGGCGCGACGCTGTTCGGCGCATGGTTCCTGATTCCGACGATCTTCACGCTGCACTATGCTCGGCTCTATTACGGCTCGCCGAGCGGCGATCGCGCGCTGCGGTTCCCCGACCGCAACCCCGAGCCCGATTACTGGGATTTCCTGTATTTCGCGTTTACGCTCGCGGTCGCGTCGCAGACGGCCGACGTGTCGCTCGCGAACCGTTCCGCTCGGCGCGCGGTGCTCGCGCAGTCCATCCTGTCGTTCTACTTCAACATGGCCGTGCTCGGGCTGTCGATCAACGTCGCGGCAGGGTTGTTGAGCTGACGCGGGTGACTTGAGCCGTTCGTACGCACGGCCACGCTCGAGCGTGCGGCGGTCGGCGGGCCGCGCGAGGATCGCTTCGAGAAAGCGCGCGATTGCCGTGTGCGTGCCGCCTCGTGCCGTTTCTCGTGGTCACGCGCCGCGCCGCATCGCGATCCACGCCCCCCAGAACAGGCTCGAGAAAAAGCGCAGCGGCGCATCGAAGCCCGCATCGTGCAGCAACGCGAACACGGCTTCCTCGGCAGCCGGCGGATCGGCGCCCTGCAGGATTTTCGCCAGCTGCGCACGCACGGCGTCGGGCGTCGCGCCCTTCATCCGCCAGCGCTGTTGCCACGCGTCGAGCAGGCGAGGGTGGTCCGCATAGCGGCGATAGTTGCCCGCGATCACGAGCGGTGCGCCGGGCTCCAGGCGACGCGCGATCGCATCCAGCAGCGCGGCCTTCGCCGCGTCGCCGGGGACGTGATGCAGCACGCCGATCAGCGTCGCGCCGTCGAAGGCCGGCGCATCGGGCAGCGCATCGACGCCGGCCTCGACGAATTGCGTGCGTGCGGCGAACCCCGCCGCTTCGACGTTGGCACGCGCGAGCGCGAGCATCGGCGCGGACGGATCGACGGCCGTGAACTGCCAGCCGGGTTCCAGGGCCGCGGGTACGCAGATTTCCTGCCCGGTGCCGCCTGCTCCCACGACGAGGAGCCGCGCCTGCGGCACACCGATCGCCGATGCGAGCATGCACGCGGCCAGCTCGTGGCACGCGTCGTAGCCGGCGAGCGCGATGCGGGATTGTTCGGCGTATTCGTGCGCGCGTGCCGGATCGAACTTCGCGGCGCTGGCGGGGAGCGACATGGCGGATTCCTCGGGTTCGGGCGCGGACGGGGTGCCCACGCGCATCGCACGGAGCGTAAGCGCGGGTCGGCCGCGCAACAAGGCGAGCGGCCATTCCGGTATGCGGACTACCCGACTCGGCGCGCCACATGCGCAACCATTGACGGGGTCGATTCGCATTAAAAAATGTGAGGAGTCGATGCATCGCGGCCGTGAAACCGGCGCATACTTTTCTTCCCCCCTGCCTGGCCGTCGCATGCCGGGCCCCGATGCGCCGCGCCGACCGCGCGGCCATGCCGCTCGGCACGCACGAGGAGCGCATGATGTCAGATTGTCCGCACGATCCGTATGCGCATCACTACATTCACTGCCTGCCGTCCGGCGCGCAGCCCTGCGGCGCGCTCGGCACGTCGCCGCGCACGCATTTCCGCGTATGGGCACCGGGCAGCACGCATGTTCAGCTCGAACTCGATACCGGTATGGGCCCGACGCTCGTCCCGATGACGGCGGCCGGTCCGCACTGGTTCGAGGCGTTCGTCGAATGCGGTGCGGGCGCGCGTTACCGCTATCGGCTCGACGACGTTACGTCGATTCCGGATCCCGCATCTCGTTCGCAACCCGACGGGCTCAACGGCCCGAGCGAGGTCGTCGATCCGCGCGCATTCACGTGGCACAACACGTTCTGGCGCGGACGTCCGTGGGAGGGCATTGCGCTGTACGCGATTCGTCCGCACGCGGTCGGCGGCTTCGACGGCGTGCGCCGCCGGTTGCCTCAGCTTGCCCGTCTCGGCGTGACCGCGCTGGAGTTGCTCGCGTCGCCGCACGACAGCCTGCCATTCGCGCCGCTCGCGGCGGAGGGCGGCCCCGACGCACTGAAGGCGCTGATCGACGATGCGCACGGCTACGGTCTCGCGGTGCTGCTGGAGCTCGATTACGCGCGCTTCGGCAGCGGCACCGACGCGCTGCGTCATTACGCGGCACCGTTCTTTCATACGCGCGACGATCCGCTGCAGGTGCCGCCGCTCGCGCTCGACCATCCGGAAGTTTGCGACTTCTTCTGCGACAACGCGCTGTACTGGATCGACGAATACCGTTGCGACGGCTTGCGGCTGCGCGAGGCCGACCGGATCGGCACGTCGTGGCTGCGGGAGATCGCCGATCGCGTGCGCGCGGCCGTGCCGGCCGACCGGATGATCCACCTCGTGCTCGGCAGCGAGCGTCATCCGGTGCATCTGGCCGATACGCATTTCGATGCGCAGTTGAACGGTTGCGGAGAACGCGCGCTGCATCGGCTGACGGGGCGCGACGTGTCGGTGCACGAAGGGATTTCGCCGAATCAGTCGATCCACACGCTTGCTCGCGCGCTGACCGCGGCAGGCGCGGCATTCCAGCCGGCCACGGCGGGCGACGGTCCAGGCGCCGAAGGGTTGTCGCTCACGTCGCTGGTGCTCTCCGACGGCGCATGGCGCGAAAGCGGGCATGGCGACCACGAGCAAACTCCCGACCTCGCGGCGCTTGCGCTATCGCTGCTCACGCCGCAGATCCCGTTGATCTTCGACGAAACCGCGCGCGATGTCGATCGTGCGCATTTCGTGCAGTCGGCGCTCGCGGTGCGCGCGAAGCTGATTGCGCCACGGCTGTCCGATTGCCGGCCGCAGGACGCGCATGCGCTGAAGGCGAGCGGTGACGGGGACGCCGATGCGCTGCTTGCATCATGGCGGCTCGCCGATGACGAGACGCTGACCATCGCATTGAACCTGTCGCCCGACGCGGTGCCGTTCGATGCGCCGAGCGGGCAGGTCGTGTTCGAGACGCCGGCACGCGCACGCGACCGGGTCGATGAAGGGGAGTTGCCGCCGTATTCGCTCGTCGCGTGGCTGACGGGCGACGTCAACCGGTACGCGCTGACGCACGACGTGCGCCGGATCGACGGCAGCGCACGGCACGCAATGCGTCCCGTTCCGGGCGCATGATGCCTGCGGCCGGCCGGATGCTGGCGCACCCGGCCGCACTTACCAGAAGCTGCGAATGCCCGCGACGCCGTACGCGCCGTGGCGGCGCGCTTCGTCGAGATGCGCGCGTGTCATGCCGCCGAGCGCATAGACCGGCATCGCGGCCTGCGCGGCCAACGCGGCGAATCGCGTCCAGCCGAGCGTCGGCGCGCCGGGATGGCTGAGTGTCGGCAATACGGGCGACAGCGTGACGAAATCCACGCCCGCGCGCGCGGCCAGCGCGAGATCGTCGGCCGCGTGGCATGCGGCCGACATGAGGCGCGCGGCCGGCAGCGGCCGTTGGGCGACCGCACGCAGCGCGGCGCCGTCGAGGTGCCAGCCCGCGCCGTCGAGCTGCATCACGCCCGCCACATCGATCGGCCCGTTGAGCATCAGTTGCGCGCCGGCCGCTTCGCAGCGCGCGAGCGCATCGGCGGCCAGCCGCGCGAACGCGTCTGCATCGAACGACTTCACGCGCAACTGCACGAGCGTCTCGCCGCGCGCCAGCACGGCCGACAGCCTGTCGAGGAATGCGTGGCAATCGGCGGCCGACGCGGACGCCGGCTCCGGCGTGATCACGTAGCAGCGCGGCAACGTCGGACTCATCGCGCGCGGCGAGCGGCGGCCGTCATTCGTCCGCCTCCTTCGCGATCTTCGGGTAGACGCGCACCAGCACGATGCGCGGCCCGTTCATCTTCTTCACGACGACGTCGAAGCGATCGAACGACACGCGCTGCCCTTCGGTCGGCAAATCGCTGAGCGCCTGGATCACGAGGCCGCCGACCGATTCCGCGCGCCCTTCGTCGATGTCGATGCCGAGCGCCTGCTCGAGCGACACGACGGGCAGGCTACCCTTGCCCATCAGCGTGCCGTCGTCGAGGCGGCTCCAGTCCGCATCGCCCTGGCGGAACTCGTCGTGGATCTGGCCGACCAGCGCGCCGAGCAGGTTGTCGAGCGTCAGGAAGCCGATCGGCTTCTCGCCCTTGTTGCCGACCAGCGCGAAGTGCGGCGCGCCCTTGCGGAAGCGGCGGAACAGGTCGAGTGCCGGCGTGTCGGGTTTCACGTACTGCACAGGGCGCACGTAGTCGGACAGGTCCTCGAGCGCCGCCCCGGCATGACGCGCGAGCAGCAGGTCCTTCAGGTGGATCAGCCCGCTCACCTCTTCGCGCGACGCATCCTCGAACAGCGGATAGCGGCTGAAGCGATGCCGCGCGACGATCTCCATGTTGTCGGGCAGCGGCAGGTCGCGGCGCAGGCCGATCATTTCATGGGCCGGCCGCATCAGGTCCGATACCGTCATCGACGAGAAATCGAGCGAATGCGCGAGCGTGTTCCACTCGTCGTTGGAGTACGTGCCGCGGGCCGGCTGAGCCGTGTTGCCCGCGCTGCGGCGGCTGCGCAGGATCAGCTTCAGCTCGTCGGTCGAGTAGTGCGCATCGCCGCCGTGGTCGGCCGACAGCCCCGCGAGCTTCAGCACCGCATTCGCGCTGCTGTTGAGCACCCAGATCGCCGGATACATCGCCCAGTAGAACGCGTAGAGCGGCAGCGCGACCCACAGGCCGACCTTTTCCGACTGGCGGATCGCCATCGATTTCGGGGCGAGCTCGCCAACCACGATGTGCAGGAACGAGATCAGCGAAAACGCGAACACGAGCGAGATCAGGTGCACGATGCGTTCGGACTGCACGCCGATCAGGTCGAGCAGCGGGCCGATCAGTTCCGCGAACGCCGGCTCGCCGACCCAGCCGAGGCCGAGCGACGCGAGCGTGATGCCGAGCTGGCAGGCGGACAGATAGGCGTCGAGCCGGCCGTGCACGATGGCGAGGATGCGCCCGCGCAGGCCGTGCTTGCGGGCAAGTGTCTTGACGCGCGTCGCGCGCAGTTTGACGAGGCCGAATTCGGCTGCGACGAAAAACCCGTTCAGGGCCACCAGGAACAACGCGCCGATGAGCGCGAAGATCTGTAACAAAGAATCGCTCCAGTCATGAAAGGCCCATCAGTATAGGGCCTGAAAGTGAAGTGTAATGATTCGGGCTGCCGATCGCTTACACCTGCGCCTCGCAGGGGACGCAGAGCGAGAGGGTGACGGCGGAGTTGTCGGCGAACGGGGTGTGGGTGAAGGTGCCGCCGTGCGCGAGGGCGACACGCTGGCACAGCGCGAGCGCCCCGGCGACGCGCTTCGCGTCGCGCGCGCGCAGCATCTCGTGGCGGGCGAACGGTTCGAATGCGTGCGGCAGCGCGGGGTCGGCGAGGGCGTCGGCGTTCACGTCGCAGGTGACGTGCGTGACGCACAGCGCGCCGTCGCGCGTGCATGTGAGGGTCACGCGACTACCGGCGGCGCTGGCTTCGACGGCCGTCGTCAGCATCGTCCAGAACACCTGCGCGATGCGTTCGCGATCGGCGGTCAGCGACGGTTCGCCGTCGGGCAGCGTCGCGTCGATGGTCACCCGCCGCGCGTCGGCGAGCGCGAAGCGCACCAGCGCAAGCGTGTCGTCGAGCAGCGGGCGCAGCGCGAACGGCTGCACGGCGATCGCGAGTGTGCGCGTTGCGGCGCGCGGCGCGTCGAGCACGTCGTCGATCAGCGCGACCTGCTGGTCGATCCCTGCGCGGATGCCTGCGAGCGCGCGTTGCAGGTTCGGGTCGGCACCGGCGAGCTGGCGCTCGAGCACGTACGCCCAGCTGTGCATCGCGTTCAGCGGGCTGCGCAGGTCGTGCGATGCGGTGGACAGCGCCTGGTCGCGCAGGAACAGCGCGGCCTCGGCGGCATAGTGCGCTGCGCGTTCGCGCAGGAGGTCGGCGGCGGGATCGACGGAATTGGACGTCACGGAGCTGGCCTGTCGGAAGCGGTTGGCATGAAAAACACGCGAACCGCCATTATAGGGATCGCGCGTGTCACGCCGGCAGCGCGTCCTCGTCCTTTTTCCGGGCGTCGCCGTTCGGCAGCAGCTGGCAGGCGAGCAGGCCGGCCAGCATGAGCGCGCAGCCGACCAGCGCGCGCAGCGTCAGCGTCTCGCCGAGCGCGGCCCAGCCCGCGATGGCCGCGAACACGCCTTCCATGCTGAAGATCACGGCCGCGTGCGCGGGCGCCGCATCGCGCTGCGCGACGACCTGAAGCGTATAGCCGACGCCGACCGACAGCAGCCCGCCGTACAGCAGCGTCGGCAGCGCGCTGCGCAGCATCGCGACGCTGACCGGCTCGATCACGAGGCCGGCCGCGAGGCACAGCGCGCCGCACGCGACGAACTGCAGGAACGCGAGCACGAGCGGATCGTGCCGCTTCGCGAAATGGCCGACGGCCATCACGTGCGCGGCGATGATCACGGCGCCCGCGAGCTGGAACCAGTCGCCGTAGAGCACCGAGAAATGCTCGTCGATGCTGAGGAAGTACAGGCCGATCGCCGCGAGCAGCGCGCCGAACCACGTGCCGGCGCCGATCCGGTGGCGCGCGAACACACCCATCAGCGGCACGATCACGACGTACAGCGAGCTGATGAAGCCCGCGTTCGCGACTCGCGTGTACTGCAGGCCGAACTGCTGCAGCGAGATCGATACGGCGAGCAGCCCGCCGAGCGCGAGGCCCGGAGCGAGCAGCGCCGGCTCGCGCCGAATCGCCGCGAGCTGCGCGCGCGAGCCCGCGTTGCACGTCAGCAGCGGGATCAACACCAGTGCGCCGAGCAGGAAGCGCAGCCCCGTAAACAGAAACGGCCCGATCACGTCGAGGCTCAGCCGTTGCGCGACGAACGCCGAGCCCCAGATCGCGGCGGCGGCGAGCATCAGCAGGTTGGCACGGAGGTGCTTGCGGGCTTCGGGCTTCATCGGAATTCTTCGGAAGATTGCGAACGGCGGAACCGATCAGTTTACGCCGAGATTGCAAGGCTGTCGGAAAACCTTCGGAGTGCGGCCGCCGCGCGGGCGTCGCGCACGCGCGAATACAGCACGACCTGCGAGTGCGGCAGCGGTGGCAAGCCGAATTTCGCGCCGACGTCGACCAGCGTGCGCGGGGCGACGCGCCGCGCCAGCGGACAGACCGCGAGCCCGGCTGCGGCGGCCGCCGTGACCGCTGCGACGCCGCCGCCCGTAAAGCGCTCGCGCCACGGCCGTCCGGCATGCTCGAGTGCGCGCAGCGCGGCGGCCCGCACGCCGCACGGCCCGGCCAGCACCGCGAGCGGCAGCGGCTCGCCGGCGCGCGGCGTCCAGTCGGGCGCGGCGAGCCACGCGAGCGGTTCGGTAAATAGCAGCGTGCCGTCGTCGCGCGGAGGATCCTCGCCTGGTTCGTGCCGCACGATCGCCGCGTCGAGTCGCCTTTCGTCGTATTGCACGATCAGGCTCGCCGACGTGCCCAGGTGCATTTCCAGCGACAGCCCGGGATCCTGCCGGTGCAGGCTCGTCAGCACGGCCGGCAGGTCGGGCACCGCAACGTGTTCGCTGACGCCGAGCGACAGGCGGTGCGTGCCGGCCGAAATCGCGCCGAGCGCCTGATCGTGCGCGTCGAGCAGCGCGCGGGCGGCGGGCAGGAAGTTCTCGCCGTCAGCGGCCAGCTTGACGACACGCGGCGTGCGCGCGAGCAGCGGCTTGCCGAGGTGCGCTTCGAGCCGTTTCAGCTTCAGGCTGACGGCCGATTGCGTGGTGCCGAGCGCGTCGGCGGCGCGCGTGAAGCTCGCGAGATCGGCGACCAGCACGAACGCGCGCACCGCATCGAGGTCGAGGACTTTCATTTCAGACGTAAATGGATGAAATATTGATTGATGACTGTTAATTATAGTCAGGCGCACCTAACCTGACGTGGCGTTTCCATTTTTCAACGTCACCGAAAGGAGCAGGATCATGCCGTTCACCCGTATCGCAGTGCGCGAAGGCAAACCGGCCGCCTACCGTGCGGCGCTCGTCGACGGCGTGCATCGCGCGCTGATGCACACGTTCAACGTGCCCGAGGACGACATCTTCATGGTCGTGACCGAGCATTCGGCCGAGAACTTTGTGTTCGGCCGCCACTACCTCGACATCGAACGCAGCGACGATCTCGTGATGATCCAGATCACGGCGAACAACACGCGCACGCTCGAGCAGAAGCAGGCGCTGTACCGGACCATCGCCGAAAACCTCGCGCGGCAGCCCGGCGTGCGGCCGCAGGACGTATTCATCAGTCTCGTCGAAGTGCTGAAGGAGGACTGGTCGTTCGGCAACGGCATCGCGCAATACGTCGTCTGATACGTCGTTTGATGCGCGACAGGCGCGGCAGGGCCAGATCGTCTCCTGCGCGTTTTTGCGGCGTGTACTATGGAAGCTGCTTCACGGGCGACGCCGGCGCGGACGATGCGCCGGCGATTCTTCATGTGCAGGAGCCTCCATGTCGCGTGTGCTGGAAATCGTGTTGTGCCTGTCGCTGGAAGGTTGGCCGGTCAAGACGGGAAGCCGGGCCCGTGGCGAGCAGCGCGACTTCGGTGCCGAACTCGTCCGTGCTTGGCGGATCTGCCCGCAGGTGCGGATGCGGCGCGGCCAGGAGCGCGTGACGATCGAGCCGTGCCAGGTCGAGGAAGCCGAGACGAACCCCGGCGAGTGCTGGTGGACGTGGATCGAGTCGAACGCGCAGGGGCGCCGGGTCGTCGCGTCGCGCACGAAGGCATTCGCGCCCGGTGTCGTGGCGCGTGAGTTGTTCGATGCCGAGCATGCGGGCATCGTCGTGGCCACGCCGGTGTCGGTGCCGATCGCCGATTCGGAATCCGCGGAGGCCACGGGCGAGGGCGACCGCGTGACGGCCGGCGCCGTCGACGAAGCGGCGGTTGCCGCATCGTCGGCGTCGGCACCGCCGCGGCTCGTCAGCGAGCGGCGGCGCGGGCGCTGGGCGGACGACAGCGGCGTGGTGGTCGAGATGACGCTCGACGACATCACCCTGCACGGCGGCACCGAGCCGCCGCGCCGCCATGTCGAGCTGCGCCTCGCGGCACCCGACTGGGAAACCGCCGCCGCACGCACGGCGGCGCTGCGCGCGCTGTTTGCCGCCGCGCGCGAGCTCAGCGGCGCATGGCCCGCGTTCGTGCAGCTGACCAGCGTGATCGATCGCGCGTGCGCGGGCGAGCCTGCCGTCGCCGGGCCGGTCAAGGCGCAACTCGTCGACCTGACCGGCATCCGCACGCAGCGGGCAGCGCTGTTCGCGCTGTCGGGTGACATCGCCGCGCAATGGCTCGGCAACGAGGGCGGCGTGCTCGACCGCGACGATCCCGAATTCGTGCACCAGATGCGGGTCGCGCTGCGGCGGCTGCGTACGCTGATGCGCTTCTTCCCGCGTTTCGCGGACGATCAATGGCAGGACACGTTCGGCGTCGACTTGAGCTGGCTTGCGGCGCTGCTCGGCACGGTGCGCGACTGGGACGTGTTCTCGACCGAGAGCCTGCCCGCGCTGATCGCGGCCGACGGCGGCAGCGCGGACTGGGACGGCACGCTCGACGCCGCGCGTGTACAGGCGATGGCCGCGCGCGTCGAACTGCGCCAGGCGCTGCATTCGGCGCGCTATGCGCGACTGACGCTCGGGTGGCTCGAGTGGCTGAGCGGGCTTGCGCTACCGCCGACCGATGCCGACGACGATGCACCGTCGCTGCGGCGTCACGCAACCAAGCGCGTGCGGCGGCTGTTCGGTCACCTGTATGCATCGCCGTCGCTCACGTCGCTCGACACGGCCGCGCGGCACCAGGTGCGGATCGACACGAAGCGGCTGCGCTACGCGCTCGAATTCTTCGCGTCGCTGGCATCGCGCCGCACGCGCAACGAAACGGTCAAGACGCTCGCGCGCGTGCAGAGCGTGCTTGGCGAGGCGAACGACACGATCGTCGCGCTGCATCATCTCGAGCAACTGGCGGCGCCCGCTTACCAGCTGGGTTTCGTGCGCGGCTACGGCGCCGCGCTCGAGCAACGCGCGGCGAGGGACGCCGAGACGCTGCTCGCGAGCCTGCGCCCGCCGAAGCTGGATGGCAAGCCGCGTTGAGCGGCGCGCGCTCACTATAATGGCCCCCCGTTTTCTTCAGACAGACCGATGAGCGACGCGTCGCCTCCTTCCTCTTCTGCCGGACCGCTCGAGCTGGGCGGCGAACTGTGGCTGCGCGCGGGCGAGCAGACGCTCGGCGGCGCCACCCGCATCGCGCTGCTCGCGGCGATCGGCGACACCGGGTCGATCACGCGCGCGGCGAAGGCCGTCGGCCTCAGCTACAAGGCCGCGTGGGATGCGATCGATACGATGAACAACCTGGCCGGCGAGCCGCTCGTGACGCGCTCGACGGGCGGCAAGGGCGGCGGCGGCACGACGCTGACGCCGCGCGCAACGTCGCTGATCGCCGCGTTCCGCACGATCGAGCGCGAGCATCGCCGCTTCATCGACGCCGCGAGCGCGGCGGTGTCCGGTTTCGACGTCGACTGGGCACTGATCGGCCGGATCGGGATGAAGACGAGCGCGCGCAACCAGCTGTTCGGCAAGGTCGAGTCGATCGTGCGCGGCACGGTGAACGACGAGGTGACGCTCGTGCTGCCCGGCGGGCAGGTGATCGCCGCGGTGCTGACGCACGAAAGCGCCGATGCGCTCGGCCTGCGGCCGGGCGCGGATGCGTGCGCGCTCGTGAAGGCGTCGTGGGTCGTGCTGGCCGTCGACGACGAAGGCGGAGCCGAAGCGTCTCTGAAGGTATCCGCACGCAACCAGTTGCACGGGACGGTCGAAACCGTCGCGGCGGGCGCGGTGAACAGCGAGGTGACGCTGGCGCTCGACGGCGGCGGGACGCTCACGGCCGTGGTCACGAACGACAGCGTCGGGGCGCTGCAACTCGACGCCGGCCGGCGTGCGATCGCGCTGTTCAAGGCATCGAGCGTGATTCTCGCGGTGACGGGCTGATTGCGCGCGGCGGCGGTGTGGGCCGTTTCCGGCGATGACCGTGGGCGGGCGAGGCGAAACCGGCGCCGCCCAACGTACGCGAGGCGCCGGCTTCGATCCCGTTTTCAGCTTGTGCCGCCAGTGCGGCTTCTCTCAGGTCAAACGTGGCCGCTTGGGCCACCGCCTTCGCGCGATCAGGTGACGCGCGTCGGCCACTCGGCGTGCGGCGTGGCGGCCTGCACGCGTCCTTCGCTCAATTGCACGACCTGGTCGCCGAATGCGGCGACGTCGTCGGGGTCGTGCGTGATGAGCACCATCGGGATATCGAGCCGCGCCTGCAGTTCGGCGAGCTCGTGGCGCATGCGCTGGCGCATCGCGCCGTCGAGTGCCGCGAACGGTTCGTCGAGCAGCAGGATGCGCGGCTGCGCGACCAGTGCGCGGGCAAGCGCGACACGCTGCTTCTGTCCGCCCGACAGCTGCGACGGGAATTGCCCGGCGAGCGTGTCGAGTTCGAACGCATGCAGCCAGTACGCGACTTCGGGCGGCACGGTCTTCGCACGCGGATTGCGCAGGCCCGACGTGAGCCCGAACGCGATGTTCTGGCGCACGTTCAGGTGCGGAAACAGCGCATAGTCCTGGAACAGGTAGGCGACGCGGCGCGCACGGGTCGGCACGTCGATGCCGCGCGCGGAATCGAACAGCGGTTCGCCATTCAGCGCGATCGTGCCTTCGTCGGGCGACAGCAGGCCGGCGATCGCCTGCAGCGTCATGCTCTTGCCTGCGCCGGACGGCCCGAACAGCACCACGCGCTGCGTGGCGGCCGTGAACGACACGTCGAGTGTGAAGCGGCGCTCCGCATTCACGTAGGTCTTGCGGATGTCGACGGCGACGCTCATGCCGGTCTCCGTCGTGCCGCGCCGCGCGTGCGGGAAGCCGATCGCGCGACGGCAAGGCGTTTTGCCGCGACCCGTGAGGCGCGGCGGTACGGATGCGGCAGGCGCGTCATGTCAGCTGGCTCCGCCCGGCGCGCGACGGCACGAGCCAGCCGGTCGCGAGCAGCACGAGCACGCAGGTGATCGACGTCACCAGCACGAGGAAGTTGGCCGTGCTGTCGTCGCCGGCCTGCACCGCCGCATAGATCGCGACCGAAAGCGTCTGCGTGCGGCCGGGCAGGTTGCCGGCGATCATCAGCGTCGCGCCGAATTCGCCGAGCGCGCGCGCGAAGGCGAGCAGCGCACCGGCCAGGATGCCGCGCGTGGCGAGCGGCAGCGTCACGCGGAAGAACACCGCGGCTTCGCCGAGCCCGAGCGTGCGTGCCGCGCGCTCGAGATGCGGATCGACGCTTTCGAACGCCGTGCGCGCCGATTTGAGGATCAGCGGGAACGCGACGACCATCGATGCGATCACCGCGCCCTGCCACGTGAAGACGAGTTCGATGCCGAGCTTGTCGAGCCATGCGCCGAACACGCCGCGCCGGCCGAGCAGCACGAGCAGGTAATAGCCGAGCACCGTCGGCGGCAGCACGAGCGGCAGCGTCAGCAGCGAATCGACCACGTCGCGCATCGGCGAGCGCCAGCGCGCGAGCAGGAAGGCGGCGGCGACGCCGAGCACGATGTCGAGCGCGGTCGCCCAGCCGGCGACCTTCAGCGACAACAGCAGCGGCACCCAGGCGTCCTGCATCATGCTGCGCTCACTTGCCCGCGGGCTTGAAGCCGAACGTGGCCAGCACGGCCTGGCCCTGCGGCGACGCGACGAAGTCGATGAACGACTGCGCCTGTGCGGCATGGCGGCTGTCCTTGACCACCGCGATCGGATAGGTGATGGCCGTCTGCGTCGGCACGGTCAGCACCACCTTCACGCGGCCCGGCATGATCGCCGCGTCGGTGCCGAATACGAAGCCGGCGTCGACTTCGCCGCGTGCGACGTAATCGAGGCTCTGGCGCACGTTGGCGGCCAGCACGCCCTTCGCGCTGACGGCGTCCCATACGCCGGCCGCACGCAGCGCGCCTTCCGTGTAACGGCCGACCGGCACCGACGCCGGGTCGCCGTACGCGATGCGCTTCACGCCGGGCGCCGTCAGGTCGTTCAGCGACGTGGGCGCGGCGACGTGGCTGTCGGCCGGCACGATCATCACGAGCGAGTTCGCCGCGAAATCGCGGCGCGTACCCGGCACGATGACCTTTTCGCCGACCGCACGATCCATCGCCTTCTGGTCGGCCGATGCGAACACGTCGGCCGGCGCGCCCTTGGCGATCTGCTGCATCAGCACGTCCGACGCGCCAAAGTTGAACAGTACCTTGGTGTCCGGATGCTGCTTCTGATAAGCATCGCCGACGGCCTTGAACGCATTCGTCAGGCTTGCCGCCGCCGACACGACCAGCGCGTCGGCGGCGGAAGCCGGCCCGCTGAACGAGACGGCCGCGGCAAGCGCGGCGAGCGGCAGCAGGCGGAGCAGGGTGCGGCGAAGCGGGCGGACGGTTGAGCGCATGGACTGGTCGTTCGAATGGAATGGTTGGAACCGTAATCGTAATATAGGGCGGGTTATAACGCTCGACATACCGTTCATGCGACGGCGCGCATGAAATCTTCAGGCCTGAATGGCGACGGGAATGACGTGCGCGCGGCCCGTCACGCGTGCAGCAACGGCGGCGATCCGGTGCGGGGCAGCGACGACGGCTGCAATGCGGGCCGGTAGTGGGGATTGGCTTTCCAGCGGGCACGGACGAACGGCCGCTCGTGCCCCGACAGTTCCAGCGCGACCCTGGTGACCCAGCGATGCGACGGCACCGTGACGCCGTGCAGCGCGACGGTGACGAGCGCGAGGCTCACGACGACCGCCGGCACCGACCAGCGGTGCGGCACTGCGTGCCACGAGCCGGCGATGAATGCCAGCGCGGCGATCGCGCCGACGATGCAGCCGGTGATCGATTCGGACGGCGAATGCGCGTCGAGCGCGACGCGCGACACGCCGACCGCGATGCCGGCCGCGAGCCCGAGCGCGATGCCGGCGATCCGCACCGTCGTGCGCGTGCGGATCAGCGCGAGGAAGATCGCGACGGGATAGACCGACGTCGACAGCATCGCGTGGCCGCTGAATCCCGTGAAGTCCCATGCGCGGATCCCGACGCCCCAGCCGAGGAATGCGATCTTGGTGAGCGCGACGACCCCGATCGCGACGGCGAGCACGCCGAGCCACGCGGCCGCACGCTGCCACGAGTAGCCGAGCGCGAGCCACACGGCGATCGTGATCGCGAGCGGCAAGGTCAGTCCGGCGCCACCGAACGCGGTGATCGTGATCCACAGGTGAGAGGACAGGTCGAACATCGGGAGAGGAACGAGCAGAGGCGGGACGAATGCTTAAATCAACGCGCGAGCCGGAGAGAACGACTACAACGGATACAAGCAGCTAAACCCCAGTATAGCGCCGCGTATGCTCGGGGCCCGTTTTTTGCGCCGTGGGGGAACTATCCGCGTGCAGGAAAAATCCCATAAACAATGCTATGGTGCATTGCACAAAGTCGAACGATCCACCGAGTGTTGTATCCCTATTTTTCCTGAACGCGAGCTCGATCGATGACCAAAAGTCTGACGAAGGTATGGCTGGGCGGCATGAAACGTATGCTGTCTCCGGCCGCCAAACGAGCGGCACGTGATGCACAGCGTATCGCGCGCGATACGCTCGAGGCCGCCGCATCGCCCGCCGCAGCCGATCTGTCCCCGCCGCGAGAGTCGCGCGTGCGGCCGCGCGCGGCTGCATGGGCGGCCGGCGAGTGGACGCGCGGCGAGCATCCGATGGCGCCCGCGCTCGGTCGCCTGGTCCAGCAGCTCGCCTACGGGCTGTACGTTCCACCTGGCCGCCGGCGCGGTGCGATACCGCTCGTGGTGATGCTGCACGGCTGCCAGCAATCGGTCGACGAGTTCGCGCAGGGCACCCGGATGAACCTGCTGGCCGACAAGCATGGCTTCGCGGTGCTGTATCCGGAGCAGTCGCTGCGCGCGCACGCGCACGGCTGCTGGCACTGGTACGAAGACACCGACCGCGCGGGGCGCGGCGAGGCGGACGCGGCCGCCTCGCTCGTCGACGCCCTCGTCGACGAGCACGGCTTCGACGCATCGCGCGTCTATGTCGCCGGGCTGTCGGCCGGCGCGGGCCTGGCAGCACTGCTCGCGCTGCACCACCCGGATCGCTTCGCGGCTGTGGCGCTGCACTCGGGCCCCGCGCTCGGCGAGGCGAATTCCGGGATCAGCGCGATGGACGTGATGCGGCGCGGCCTGCGGCAGAACCCGGCCGCGGTGGTCGACACGCTGGTCGATGCGGGGGCGTATCCGGGCATGCCCGTGTTGATCGTGCAGGGCGACCGGGACCATGTCGTCGCGCCGAAGAATGCGGACCAGTTGATGGTGCAGTTCATGCGCCTGAACGGGCTCGCGGACAGCCGCGGCGCACTGCGCGGCGGCGAGCGTGTGGAAACGCGCGAGGCTGGCGCGCAGATCACTGACGTGCGTCGCGATGGCGAGTCGATCGTGCGGCTCTGTCACGTGAAAGGGCTCGATCATGCCTGGGCGGGCGGTGACGAAGCGGTGCCGTTTCATGCGGCGGTCGGTCCCGATGCGAGCGCGATGATCTGGTCATTTTTCGAAGAAAATCGGCGCACTGTGGCGACCGAACGACGCACCGTCTGATCGACGCTGGCCAAAGCCTAGGGTTTTCCCTATAATTCGGGAAAACCCTAGTCAAAGAACCTTTGGATTGCGAGATCAAACATGTACCTGCTGAGCCACCTCTTCCTGATGTTGACCAAGAACGCTGAAAAGGCCGCGAAAGAGCGCGCCGATGCCTATCTGGCCGAAGCAACCGACATCTACGATCTCGAATTCCGCATGCGCAAGATCGATCGCGAAGCGGCGATGAACCGTCCGTTCTCGTTCGGCTCGCGTTAAGCAGCGCAGCGCGGGCCGGCTCACCAGCCGGCCCGGCGAATCACGCAAAAGGGCGTGTGTGGCGAGCAGCCGCACACGCCCTTTTTGCATTCGGCGCCGCGCGTTGCGTCAGACGACCGTCAGGCGCACCGGCACGTTGTTGCGGGTCGCGTTCGAGTACGGGCACACGTGGTGCGCCTTGTCGACCAGCGCCTGTGCGTCGGCCTTGTCGAGCCCCGGCAGCGACACGCGCAGTTCGATGTCGAGCCCGAAGCCGCCGGCGTCGTTCGGGCCGATGCCCACTTCCGCGGTCACTTGCGTGTCGGCCGGCAGCGCCTGCTTGTTCTGGCCGGCGACGAACTTCATCGCGCTCAGGAAACAAGCCGAGTAACCTGCGGCAAACAGCTGCTCCGGGTTCGTACCTTCCGCGCCCGTACCGCCGAGCTCGCGCGGCGCGGCCAGCTTCACTTCCAGCTTGTTGTCGGCGGATACCGCGCGGCCGTCGCGGCCGCCCGTGCTGGTGGCGCTGGTCTTGTACAGAATGTTCATGGTGCAGCTCCTGTCGGAAGAATGGTAGGAAGCGGTCCGGTCGGACGGGGTGTCGCCGGCCACGGAAGAAATATAGAACACAAATGATTAGTGTGCAAATGAAATTTGAAGAAAAAGCCCGGCAGTGCCGGGCCTGTTTGAGATCGACGTGCCGTCAGCCTTCGTTGGCGGCCGACAGCGCGTTGCGTAATTGCTGGAGATCCGCGCGCAGCCTGACCAGGAACTCGGGCGTTTGCTGCATCGCGCAAAAGAGATCGGCTGGCACCGAGCGCGCCTTGAGCTTCAGCGCTCGGCCTTCCGTCGTCACGCGCACGTTCACGACGCGCTCGTCGGTCGCACTGCGCACGCGTTCGACGTAGCCGAGCGCCTCGAGCCGCTTCAGCAGCGGTGTGACGGTGGCCGGGTCGAGGTCGAGGCGGGCGGCGATATCCTTCACCGCGATATCGTCACGTTCCCACAGCACGAGCATCGCCAGATATTGGGGATAGGTCAGCGACAGCTTGTCGAGCAGCGGCTTGTACGCCTTCGTCATCGCATGCGAAGTCGAATAGAGCGCGAAGCACAGTTGCTCGTCGAGCGTCTGGGGCAGCGGGGGCAGGCGGTCCATGATTCGGGTGGCGCGGCGGACGCGCTAATGATTTGCATGCAAATCATTTTGCGCGCAACAGATTCGATTGAACAGGGGGCAGCGTGAAGGTTGGGGCGGCCGGCGGCGTGCGCCGGCCGAGTCTGCGTGAACGGCCCGACTCGACGGCCCGGCTCAACGGCCCGAGGCGGGCGTTGCGGCCCCTGGTTCCTGCACGCCGAAGCAGCCGCGATAGGTCGCATAGAACGAGCAGTACATCATCGTCACGATGATGATCGTCACCGGCATCATGATCGTCAGCACGTAGGCGCCGGCGCCGAGCGCCTGCAGCAGCAGCGACAGGCCGAACGACGTGCCGAGCGCAACGCCGAACCACAGCAGCCCGTACACCACGAATGCGCCGCGATTGCGCCAGCAACTGACGATGCTGAAGAACAGCGCCTTGGCGGGCGGGATGTCGTGCCACGCGGTCAGCACCGGCGCGAACCAGAACAACATCGCGACCGGCGCGTAGAGCAGCGTCGCCAGCAGCAGCGCGCCGAGCGTGCCTTGCGCGGCAAGCGCTTCCGGCGTCGGACTCGTTTCGCTCGTCGCGCCCAGCATCATGGTGAGCAGCCCGCCACCGTCCACGATGGACGATGCGGCGAACACCAGCACCATCAGCGCGACGTAGACCACGCCGAGCACGAGCAGACGCTGTGTCGTCACGGAGCCGTACGAGCGAAAGCCGTCGATGAGGATCGTCGGCATCACCGGCTTGCCGGCCACCGTGTCGCGGCACGCGGCCATGAAGCCGACGGCGATGCCGGGGATGAACAGCAGCGGCAGCGCCGCGCCGATGACGGGCACCATCGACACCAGCGTGATCGCCAGCAGGTACGTGAAAAACAGCGTGATGAACGCGAGCGGGTTCCGGCGGAACAGCCAGATGCCTTGACGGAACCAGACATAGCCCGCTTTCGCGGGCACTTCGATCAGTTGCATGCGGTATGGGTCTCGGGAAGCGCGGGCGTGTGGGCGATACGCTCACGAAGGATGCGTTCGAAATGACCGGGGTCGTGCGGTTTGAGCATTTCGGCCGCGCGCGGCAGGTAGAAGTCGTACAGGCGCGACACCCAGAAGCGGTACGCGCCCGCGCGCAGCATGTTGCTCCAGTGGCGGCGCTCCTCGGCCGTGAACGGCCGGACCGTCTGGTACGCGCGCAGCAGCGCGTCCGCGCGCGCGACGTCGAGCACGCCCGTCGCGAGGTCGACGCACCAGTCGTTGACGGTCACCGCGACGTCGAACAGCCATTTGTCGCAGCCCGCGAAATAGAAATCGAAGAAGCCGCCGAGCCGGATGTCGTGACCGGTGCCGGGCGCCGCGTGCGCGAACAGCACGTTGTCGCGGAACAGGTCGCAGTGGCACGGGCCGCTCGGCAGCGCCGCGTAGTCGTCCGACGAGAAGAACGCGGTCTGGTGCGCGAGTTCGTCCTCGAGCAGCGTGCGCTGCGCGTCGGAAATGAACGGCACGATCGCCGGCACGTTCTCCTGCCACCACGGCAGGCTGCGCAGGTTCGGCTGGTGGCGCGCATAGTCGCGCCCCGCGAGGTGCAGGCGCGCGAGCATCTGCCCGACTTCGATGCAGTGTTCGACCCCCGGTGCGAGTTCGGCGGCGCCGTCGAGCTTCGTGACGATCGCCGCCGGCTTGCCGTGCAGTTCGCCGAACAGCGCGCCGTCGTCGCGCGGGACCGGATCCGGCACCGGCACGCCGTGGCTGGCCAGATGGCGCATCAGGTCCAGGTAGAACGGCAGCTGTTCCGCCGTCAGCTTTTCGAAGATCGTCAGGACGTATTCGCCGCGCGTCGTCGTCAGGAAGAAGTTGCTGTTTTCGATGCCGGACGGAATGCCGCGGAACGCCAGCACGTCGCCCAGTTCGTAGTGGCGCATCCATTGCGCGAGATCGGAGTCGGAAACAGCGGTGAAAACGGCCATGCGAGATGCGTCTGGTCAGTTGTCGGCACGCGCGCGGCGTGCGGCGCGACAGGAGGTGAAGGGAAAGCCGGCGCGCCGCGTCGGGATCGACGCGGCGCGGCAGGAAATCAGTAGCGGAGGTTGACCGACGGCAGGCGCGTGATCGGGACGCCCGCGTCATGCGGCTTCGGCGAGGTGTCGAGCGTCGAGCTCATCTGGTAGCGCGTGCCGAAGTTCGACTTCACGTCGATCTCGACCGGCTTGCCGCGATCGCGATACTCGGTGACCTCGGTGCCGTTCTTGCTCTTTTCATGGAAGCTCGGCGTGCGACGAATGTCGGCGAAGTCGACTTTCGACGTGACTTCGGCGCCGGGCCGGTTGATCTTGCGGAGATCGGGCAGGCCGGCGGCTTCGTTGGCCTCGGCCCGGGCCTGCGTGTCGGCGTCGGGCGTGCCGCCGGCGGCGTAGGCGGCGGCAAACGTGCCAGCGAGCACGGCGGCAGCGGCGACGAGAATGAGCGGCTTCATGATGAGTCTCCAGTGAACCTTTGGATTTTAGCAAATACTGCGCGCGGCCCGGCCCTCGCGTGCAAGCGGCGTGCGAGCGGGCGGCCATGAGCGTGACCGGGTTCCGTGGTAATGTCGTCCGATCAGACGAGGTGATGAAAATGAAGAACGATTTGAGCCGCCGGCATCGGGTGCTGACGCCTGAGAGCCCGCCCGTCGAAGCATTCGACGATTCCGTCGCCGCCGTCGCGCGGCTGTCGGCCATCTACGACACCAATACCGGCTTCCTGCGCGACGCGTTCGCGCGTTATCGCCGCCATGAATCGATCACCGAGCACGTGCGCGCGTGCTACCCGTTCGTGCGGATTCGCACCGACGTCAACACGCACGTCGATTCGCGCCGTTCGTACGGCTTCGTCGCGGGCCCGGGCGTGTTCGAGACGACCGTCACGCGTCCCGACCTGTTCGCGAACTACTATCGCGAGCAGCTGCGCCTGCTGTCGAAGAACCACCATGTGAAGATCGAGATCGGCGTGTCGTCGCAGCCGATTCCGGTTCACTTCGCGTTTCCCGAAGGCATTCACCTCGAAGGCGAGCTCGACCGCGACCGGCTGCTCGCGATGCGCGACATCTTCGACACGCCCGACCTGTCGTACCTCGACGACCGCATCGTCAACGGCACGTTCGAGCCGGCACCCGGCGAGCCGCATCCGCTCGCGCTGTTTACCGCGGCGCGCGTCGACTTCTCGCTGCACCGGCTGCGTCACTACACGGCGACATCGCCCACGCACTTCCAGAATTACGTGCTCTACACGAACTACCAGTTCTATATCGACGAATTCGTGAAGCTCGGCCGCACGCTGATGACGGAAAGCACCGATCCCGACGTGCGCGCGTACCGCAGCCAGTACAGTTCGTTCGTCGAGCCGGGCGACGTCATCACGTACAACGCGAACCTCGGCAGCGAGCCGGCCGAGGGCGCCGCGCCGCCGCGGCTGCCGCAGATGCCCGCGTATCACCTGAAGCGCGCGGACGGCAGCGGGATCACGATGGTCAACATCGGTGTCGGTCCGTCGAACGCGAAGACGATCACCGATCACATCGCGGTGCTGCGTCCGCATGCCTGGGTGATGCTCGGTCACTGCGCGGGCCTGCGCAACACGCAGCGCCTCGGCGACTACGTGCTCGCGCACGGTTACGTGCGCGAGGATCACGTGCTGGATGCGGACCTGCCGCTGTGGGTGCCGATCCCGGCGCTCGCCGAAGTACAGCTCGCGCTCGAACGCGGCGTGGCCGAGGTCACGCGTCTCGAAGGTGCCGAACTGAAGCGCGTGATGCGCACGGGCACGGTCGCGAGCGTCGACAACCGCAACTGGGAACTGCGCGATCACCGCGAGCCCGTGCAGCGGCTGTCGCAGAGCCGCGCGATCGCGCTCGACATGGAAAGTGCGACGATCGCCGCCAACGGTTTCCGTTTCCGCGTGCCGTACGGCACGCTGCTGTGCGTCTCGGACAAGCCGCTGCATGGCGAGCTGAAGCTGCCGGGCATGGCCGACACGTTCTATCGCGGCCAGGTCGACCAGCATCTGCAGATCGGCGTGAAGGCGATGGAGATTCTGCGCACGAACGGGCTCGACAAGCTCCATAGCCGCAAGCTTCGGAGCTTCGCGGAAGTGGCGTTTCAGTAACAAGCCATTGCGGTAGAAGGCTCCCCGGATGATCCGGGGAGCCTTCGCGTCCAACATGGGCGGCGATGTCTAACTTGGACGCGTCAATGGAACGGGTTGAACGCGTTCTACTTCACGTGATTTCGCGTAGTGCGCCGTCATGCTTTCGGTCGTGTGGCCGGCCAATGATTGCGCTGCCGCGGCCCCCCCGCTGCGGTTTCAGATCGGTCAGCGCTTTCGCCCACAGGTCGTGGAAGTGCGTGCCGATCTGAACGCACGTACCAACATCCAAATCATCAACGGGTCGGACGGAGCGCCAGCCTTTGTGGTGATCCCCTACGCGGACTACATGGCGCAGCACGAAGAGGAGCGCGACCTGATCCCGCACGAAGTGATCAGCGCCACAGTAGACGGGGCGACGCCCCTGCGCGCATGGCGCGAACATCTGAAACTGACACAGGCGATATCGCGGCCCGACTCGGCATCAGCCAGTCCGCGTACGCGCAGCAGGAGCGAAGCGAGAAGCTGCGCAGGTCGACGCGCGAGAAGATCGCCGCCGCGCTTGGCATCACGGCCGCGCAGCTCGATTTCTGACGCGCGGTCAGCCGCGAAAGAAAGCCGCCAGACACTACGGTGCTGGCGGCTTTTTTATGGTTCTTCGTGGAATTTCGTGAACCGATGACGATGCGTATGCCTCTGGCCGCGAAAATCCCAACCGTGTCGCCACGATGACCGTGGTCATCCTTTGTGCGCGAATGCCAGCACGATCGCGTTGCCCAGTTCGTCGACAACCCTGGTCGACGCGCCCGGCGCCGCGAACATCGTGAACTCGACATCGGGCAGGGCCGGCAGGCCGGCATCCGGCGGGATCGCACGCAAGCCGTGCGCAAGTTGTGTGTGCACGATCGGTGTCACCGCAAAGCCCGCGTGCGCGGCGGCGCACAGGCCGGCGCCGCTCGGGCACACGAGCACGATCCGGTAATCCACGCCCGCGCGGGCCAGTGCTGCCAGCGAGGCCTCACGATACGGGCAGGGTTCCGGCAGCAGCGCAATCGGCACCGGTACGCCAGGCGTGAGCGACATCCAATCCGCACCGGCCCACACAAGCGGCTCGCGCCAGAGCACGCGTCCGGTGGGCCCGTCATGGCAGCGTCCACCCATCACCACATCCAGTTCACCGTGATCCAGCGCCTGGAGCAATTCGCCCGGGATACCGACTCTGATGCTGAATGCGATGCGCGGGTACCGCACGGCAAACGCCTGCATCACATGCATCAGCCTGACATTGGCGAGGTCTTCCGACAGCCCCACGCGGATCGCGCCTGCACTCGGTTCGCGCAGCAGTTGCGCGCGCGCGTCCTGATTAAGCGCGAGGATGGCGCGCGCGTAACCCAGCAGCAGTTCGCCGTCCACTGTGAGCGTGACCGAGCGCGTGGTGCGCACGAGCAGGTCACGGCCGGTCTGTTTTTCCAGGCGCCGCAGATGCGCGCTGACCGCGGACTGCGTCAGATTCAGACGGGCCGCGGCATGCGTGAACCCGCCTTCCTGGACGACGGCCACGAAAGAGCGCAGCAAAACGGTATCGAACATGACATGCCCCGAAATACAGTGCGAATGCTACTGAGTACCGCGATGATACTTCGTTTATATTTTGAATCGAACTATGTTCTGATGAGGGCCGTCAACCCGTCAGGAGTCGTTTCATGTCGACCTTGCTGCATATCGAATCCTCCCCGCGCAAGTCGCGGTCCGCATCACTCGACGTTGCGCGCGCGTATCTGGAAGCCTGGCGCAACGCGCATCCGGAGCATCGGGTCGACGTGCTCGACCTGTGGGCGACGCCATTGCCGGAGCTCGACGGCGATGCACTCGATGCCAAATACGCGGACTTGAGCGGTACACCGCTCAGCGAAGGCCAGCAGCAAGCGTGGGCAGGTTTCCGGCAGCTGGCGCAGCGGATGCACGACGCGGATACGCTGCTGTTCTCCGTGCCGCTGTGGAATTTTTCCATCCCATACAAGCTCAAGCATTTCATCGACGCCGTGTCCCACCGCGACGTCCTCTTCTCATTCGACGAGCGTGGGTTAGCGGGATTGCTGAACGGCAAGAAAGCAGTCGTGATCTATGCGAGAGGCCTCGACTATTCAAGGCAATCGAGCACGCCTGCCGAGTCGTTCGATTTTCAGCGGCCGTTTCTTGAAGCGTGGCTGCGCTTCATCGGTATCACCGACATCGAATCGATCATCGTCGAGAAAACGCTGTTCGGACCTGAAGTCGATCACGCGGGCAGAGAGGCTGCGCGCAAACGGGCGGTGACGCTGGTACACGCAGCATCAGCATCAGCATCAGCATCAGCATCAGCATCGGCTTCGGTTGATGGCTGAACTGGCCAATGGCTGGAGACCGCCGAGCACCGACGGGCGAATGCCGCGCAAGCCGCGGGCGTAACGACAAAGGCCGCACGCGAACTTTCGTTCACGTGCGGCCTTGTTCTTTGTCCTGCGGTGCGCGACCCCGATCGACCCCGCACTCAGATGCTCAGCACTCACCTTTCTTCGCGTGTCCCGGCGGGCAATGGTAGCCGCCGTGACCGCGATGGCGCTGATGATCTTCCCACTCGCGACGCTCCCAGTAGCGGCGGCCGTCCCAGTAACGATCGCCGTGCCAGCCGATCACGACCGCAGGCCCCGGAGCGACCACGACAGGCGCGGGCGCGACGACGACCGGCGCGGGCGTGCCGATGTTGACGTCGACGTTGACGGCTTGGGCGAGGCCGGACAGCGAAAGACCGAGGCCGGCGAAGGCGAGGGCGATCAGCGAGCGTTTCATGTTGTTTTCCGTGATGTCGTTGTCAAAAGGCCGGCGCGACGCGATGGACGCGAGGGGGATCGTTCCACCGGGGGACGCCACGCCGACGAGATGCAGTGTGCAGGCGCCGCGCGAAAAAGGCGAGACGGGTTTGTTACGTCGGATTGACGTCAGATGCGCCGGCCGGATCGATGACAGGCTGCATGATTTGACAATGGCGGGCCACGCATGGGAGGCGTCGACCGCATTGCGCGATGCAGGCTGCCCGGATTTGACATTCGCCGGCGCGCGGCTGCGCGGCGGGATTAATACGGCGTTACAAAATGACGCGCGACGGGTGGCGGAATTACCGTGCGCCCGCCGCGCGGGAGACGCGATGCCGGCCGTGAGGCCGGCCATCGCACCGATCGAATTACAGATAGAACATGCGGTCTTCTTCGGGCCGCGGCGGATGGTCTTCGCCGTCCGCGCCTTCTTCCTCGCCGCTGTCCTCGTAGAACGCGAGCACGGCGTCGAGCACCTGGTCGGGATCGTCGATTACCTGCATCAGATCCATGTCTTCCGGATTGATGAGGCCCATCGGAATCAGCTGGTCGCGGAACCATTGCAGCAGCCCCTGCCAGAACGTGCTACCCACGAGAATGATCGGCACGAGGCGCGACTTCTTCGTCTGGATCAGCGTGAGCACCTCGGACAGTTCGTCGAGCGTGCCGAAGCCGCCCGGCATCACGATCACCGCGTCGGAGTTCTTCACGAACGTTACCTTGCGCGTGAAGAAGTGGCGGAAGCGCAGCGAGATGTCCTGGTAGTGGTTGCCCGCCTGCTCGTGCGGCAACTCGATGTTCAGGCCGACCGACGGCGCCTTGCCGGCGTGCGCGCCCTTGTTCGCGGCTTCCATGATGCCGGGGCCGCCGCCGGAGATCACAGCGAAGCCCGCGTCGGACAGCTTGCGCGCGATCTGCACGGCCAGCTTGTAGTGCGGCGTGTCGGGCTTGAGACGGGCAGAACCGTAGATGCTGACGGCCGGTCGGATCTCCGACAGGTACTCGGTCGCCTCGATAAACTCTGCCATAATCGTGAACATCTGCCACGATGCGCGCGCCTTCTTGGCCGTCGCGCGTTCTTGATCTGCGAGCGAACGCAGACTCGGAATCACTTTTCTCTTGTTCATAATGCCTGAAGAACGAAATCTGGAAGGTAAGACCCTGCTATTGGTTGACGGTTCGAGCTATCTGTATCGGGCTTACCATGCGATGCCTGATTTGCGTGGCCCTGGCGGGGAGCCGACCGGAGCGCTCTACGGAATCATCAACATGCTGCGCCGTATGCGCAAGGAAGTCAGTGCAGAGTATAGCGCTTGCGTGTTCGATGCAAAGGGCAAGACGTTCCGTGACGACCTTTATGCCGACTATAAGGCAAACCGTCCGTCGATGCCGCCCGATCTTGCACTGCAGGTCGAGCCGATTCACGGCGCGGTACGTGCGCTCGGCTGGCCGCTGCTGATGGTCGAGGGCGTCGAGGCCGACGACGTGATCGGCACGCTCGCGCGCGAAGCCGAGCGGCACGGGATGAACGTGATCGTGTCGACCGGCGACAAGGACCTCGCGCAGCTCGTCACCGATCACGTCACGCTCGTCAACACGATGACCAACGAGACGCTCGATCGCGGTGGCGTGATCGAGAAGTTCGGCGTGCCGCCCGAGCGGATCATCGACTATCTCGCGTTGATCGGCGACACCGTCGACAACGTGCCCGGCGTCGAGAAATGCGGGCCGAAGACGGCCGTGAAATGGTTGTCGCAATACGACAGCCTCGACGGCGTGATCGAACATGCAGGCGAGATCAAGGGCGTGGTCGGCGACAACCTGCGCCGCGCGCTCGACTTCCTGCCGCTCGGCCGCAAGCTCGTGACCGTCGACACGGCCTGCGATCTCGCACCGCATCTCGAATCGATCGAAGCGTCGCTGAAGAGCGATGGCGAAGCACGCGACCTGCTGCGCGACATCTTTGCGCGCTATGGCTTCAAGACGTGGCTGCGCGAAGTCGACAGCGCGCCCGCCGAAGGCGGCGGCGCCGACGCGCCGGAAGGCGAGCCGGCACAGGTGGTCGCGGCGGACATCGTCCGCGAATACGACACGATCCAGACCTGGGAACAGTTCGATGCATGGTTCGCGAAGATCGACGCGGCCGCACTGACCGCGTTCGACACCGAAACGACCTCGCTTGATCCGATGACCGCGCGGCTCGTCGGCCTGTCGTTTTCGATCGAGCCGGGCAAGGCCGCGTATCTTCCGGTCGCGCACCGCGGCCCCGATCTTCCCGAGCAGTTGCCGATCGACGACGTGCTCGCGCGCCTGAAGCCGTGGCTCGAATCGGCCGACCGCAAGAAGGTGGGCCAACACCTGAAGTACGACGCGCAGGTGCTCGCGAACTACGACATCGCGCTGAACGGTATCGAGCACGACACGATGCTCGAATCGTACGTGCTCGAATCGCACCGCACGCACGACATGGACAGCCTCGCGTTGCGTCATCTGGGCGTCAAGACGATCAAGTATGAAGACGTGGCCGGCAAGGGCGCGAAGCAGATCGGCTTCGACGAAGTGGCGCTCGAGCAGGCCGCCGCGTACGCCGCCGAAGATGCGGACATCACGCTGCAGCTTCATCATGCGCTGTATCCGCAGGTTGCGCGCGAACCGGGCCTCGAGCGTGTGTATCGCGAGATCGAGATGCCGGTGTCGCTCGTGCTGCGCAAGATGGAGCGCACCGGCGTGCTCATCGACGACGCACTGCTGCAGGCGCAAAGCAGCGAGATCGCGACGCGTCTCATCGAGCTCGAAGGGCAGGCGTACGAACTGGCCGGCGGCGAATTCAATCTCGGCTCGCCGAAGCAGATCGGGCAGATCTTCTTCGAGAAGCTGCAGTTGCCGGTCGTGAAGAAGACGCCGAGCGGCGCCCCGTCGACCGACGAAGAAGTGCTGCAGAAGCTGGCCGAGGATTACCCGCTGCCGAAGCTGCTGCTCGAGCATCGCGGGCTGTCGAAGCTGAAGTCGACCTACACCGACAAGCTGCCGCGCATGGTGAATCCCGCAACGGGCCGCGTGCACACGAACTACGCGCAGGCCGTCGCGGTAACGGGCCGCCTTGCGTCGAACGATCCCAATCTTCAGAACATTCCGGTGCGCACGGCCGAAGGCCGGCGGATCCGCGAGGCGTTCATCGCATCGCCGGGTCACCGCATCGTGTCGGCCGACTATTCGCAGATCGAACTGCGGATCATGGCGCACATTTCGGGCGACGCGTCGCTGCTGCGCGCGTTCTCGCAGGGCGAGGACATCCACCGCGCAACGGCCGCCGAAGTGTTCGGCGTGACGCCGCTGGAAGTCAACTCCGACCAGCGCCGGATCGCGAAGGTGATCAACTTCGGGCTCATCTACGGGATGAGCGCGTTCGGCCTCGCGTCGAACCTCGGCATCACGCGCGATGCGGCGAAGCTGTATATCGACCGCTATTTCGCGCGCTACCCGGGCGTCGCGCAGTACATGGAGGACACGCGTGCGGCGGCGAAGGAAAAGGGCTATGTCGAAACCGTTTTTGGCCGCCGCCTGTGGCTGCCGGAGATCAACGGCGGCAACGGCCCGCGCCGTCAGGCCGCTGAACGTGCGGCCATCAATGCACCGATGCAGGGCACGGCTGCCGACCTGATCAAGCTGTCGATGATCGCGGTGGACGACTGGCTGACGCGCGACCACCTCGCATCGCGGATGATCATGCAGGTGCACGACGAACTGGTGCTCGAGGTGCCCGACGACGAACTGTCGCTCGTGCGCGAGAAACTGCCGGAAATGATGTGCGGCGTGGCGAAGCTGAAGGTGCCGCTGGTCGCTGAAGTGGGTGCCGGCGCGAACTGGGAAGAGGCACACTGACGCACCCCAGCGTGATTCCCGCGTCCCGCGGCATATTGTTGCAGGGATGCTGAATATCGAGATGGTTTGCTTGTGGTCAACGCGCAAGCTCCCGGACAATGCATGTCAGTCAGGTCATTGTCGCGGGGGCAGCGCGCCCCGCGTTCCGGGATCGGCGCATCGAAGTGTTTCGAACTGCACATCGATGATGTCCGAACCGGTTAATCCAGCGGGCGGCGCGAACGCATCGCGTCTGCATCGTCCGGCGGCAGCAGTTTCGAATCGCAAAGGGGGAATCGGATGCATCGGATCATCATCGTAGGCGGAGGCGCGGGTGGCCTGGAACTGGCGACGCGGCTCGGCGATCGTTACAGCGCGCGCGGCAATCGTCCCGCGCGTGCGCTTGTCACGCTCGTCGACCGCAATCCGACCCACATCTGGAAGCCATTGCTGCACGAGGTCGCGGCCGGCAGCATGGACCCGTTCACGCAGGAACTCGAATACGCGGCGCAGGCGCGCTGGCATGGCTTCGAGTTTCAGCAGGGCGAACTGACCTCGCTCGATCGCGCGGCGAAGCGCATCACCCTGTCGCCCGTCAACGACAGCGACGGCGAGGAACTGCTGCCGGCGCGCGACCTGGAATACGACACGCTCGTGATCGCGATCGGAAGCACGACGCATTTCTTCGGCGTGCAGGGCGCGGCCGAAAACGCGATTGCGCTCGATACGGTCGGCGAGGCCGAGCGCTTCCGCAAGCGCCTGATCGCCGCGTGCATGCGCGCCGAGCACCATGCGCCGGCGCAGCCCGCGCCAGGAGCGCCGGACGAGCCGCGCATCCAGGTGGTGATCGTCGGCGGTGGCGCGACGGGCGTCGAGCTGTCCGCGGAACTGCGCAACACCGCGCAGGTGCTGTCCGTCTATGGGCTGCACAAGCTCGACCCGCAGCACGACGTCGGCATCGTGCTGATCGAATCGGGGCCGCGGATTCTGCCTGCGCTGCAGGAGCGCGTATCGACCGCAACGGCCGAGCTGCTCGAAAAGCTCGGCGTGCGATTGATGCTCGCGGAGCGTGTGACCGAGGTCGCGCCGGGTTTCGTGCATACCGCGAGCGGCAAGTCGGTGCGCGCGGATCTCACGGTCTGGGCGGCCGGCATCAAGGCGCCGTCCGTGCTGTCGAATCTTGACGGCCTGCAGGTCAACAAGCTCGGCCAGCTCGACGTGCGTCGCACACTGCAGACCTTCACCGACGACAACGTCTTCGCACTCGGCGATTGCGCGGCATGCGTATGGCCCGGCAACGAGCGCAACGTGCCGCCGCGTGCGCAGGCCGCGCACCAGCAGGCGAGCTTTCTGCTGAAGGCGATCGGCTGCCGGCTCGACGGACGTCAGCTGCCCGAGTTCACATATCGCGATTTCGGTTCGCTCGTGTCGCTCGGTCACTTCAGCGCGGTCGGCAACCTGATGGGCGGCCTGATCGGCGGCAACATGCTGATCGAAGGGCTGTTCGCGCGCTTCATGTACATGTCGCTGTACCGCCTGCACATCGCGGCGCTGCACGGCTATCCGCGCATGATGCTCGATACGTTCGCGCACTGGCTGCGCCGCACGACGCTGCCGCGCGTCAAGCTGCACTGACCGCACGGTTCGTGCTCCGACGGGCAGGGAACGCGTATCGAGCGCGTTTCCTGCCCGTTGTCGTTTCAAGTGCGGTTGACCTGGATTCGCGCACCGGCCCTGGTATTGCGCATCGTTTGGTTCCAATCCGTGGACATTCGAGCGCGCGACGGCGCTCGCCGCATGCGTGCCCCGCATGGATTTGCCGGGCCGGGGTGCCGCGGTTGTCGATACCTTTGGATGCCACCGCATGACACCGTCGTAATCGAGTCTTACACATCTGACAGTTGACGCGACAACGGATTATTGGGCATCTTGTCCGGGTTTCCGCTTGCGGCGGGGTGCCAACCGCCGCGACATCCGCGCCGTCCGCCGGCATGACGCCGGGTCGAGTCCCTGGCCGCGACGGCGGTGCCCAATCGAGGAGTGCATTCATGTTGAAACCCGAAGTCGACAGCCTGGTTCCCCACATTCCGTTCTCGCGCCGCAAGTTCATGCAGGCCGCGCTGGGCGGCACCTTCGCGGCGGCCGTGCTGCCCGTGTCGGCGCAGACGATCACGACCGACAGCACCGGGCTGGACGTCGACACCATCGAGATCCGCTCGGGCGACGCGAGCATCCCCGCGTATCGCGCGCAGCCGGTCGACAAGACAAACCTGCCGGTCGTCATCGTGATCCACGAGATCTTCGGCGTGCATGCGCATATCGCCGACGTCTGCCGCCGCTTCGCGAAGCTCGGCTATCTGGCGATCGCGCCGGACCTGTTCGCGCGCCAGGGCAATGCGTCGAAGTATCCGACGATGAAGGAGCTTTTCGACAACATCATCAGCAAGGTGCCTGACCGGCAGGTCACCGAGGATCTCGATGCGACCGTCGCGTGGGCCGGCAAGAACGGCGGTGACCTGTCGCGTCTCGGCGTGACGGGGTTCTGCTGGGGCGGCCGCCAGGCGTGGCTGTACGCGGAGCATAATCCGCACGTGCGCGCGGCCGTCGCATGGTACGGGTTCGTCGAGGGCACGACCGACGAGATGACGCCGTTCAATCCGGTCGATCATGCGTCGTTGCTGAAGGTACCCGTGCTCGGGCTGTACGGCGAGAAGGACACGAACATCACGCAGGCGTCGCTCGCGGACATGCGCAAGGCAATCCAGACGAGCGATTCGAAGCTCGCGCGTCAATCGGAGATCGTCGTGTATCCGGATGCCGGCCACGCGTTCTTCGCCGATTATCGGCCGAGTTACGTGAAGGGCGACGCTGAGGACGGCTGGAAGCGCGCGATCGAGTGGTTCCACAAGTACGGCGTGATGTGAACGACAAGGCGGCAGATGCCGCCGCCTTGTCGTCGCGCCGCGCAGGTGCTTACGGGTTCGGGCCGGTCGCGATCGGACGCGACGGATCGGCGCTCCATTCGCTCCACGAGCCCGGATACAGCGACGCGCCATGCAGCCCCGCGATTTCGAGCGCGAGCGCGTTGTGGCATGCGGTCACGCCGGACCCGCATTGCAGGATCACGCTGTTCGGTTCGGTGCCGGCCAGCAGCGTGGTGAATGTCTCGCGCAGCTCATGGCCGGTCTTGAAGCGACCGTCGGCGGCCAGGTTGTCCTTGAAGAACCGGTTGCGTGCGCCGGGAATGTGGCCGCCGACACGATCGATCGTTTCGTTTTCGCCGCGATAGCGATCCGGTGCGCGCGCATCGATCACGACGCGCGTGGCCGACGTCACGTTCGCGAGCACGGCTGCCGCGTCGACCGTCGATTCGAGCGGGGTCGTCGCGCGGAAGTCGCCGGCGGCCGGATGCGGCACGTCGGTGGTCAGCGGCTGGCCGGACGCTTCCCATGCCTGCAGGCCGCCGTCGAGCAGCGCGACGGAATCGTGCCCGAGCCAGCGCAGCAGCCACCAAAGCCGCGCCGCATAGGCGCCGCCTTGTGCGTCATAGGCGATGACCTGCTGGCCCTGCTTGACGCCGCGGCTGGCGATCAGCGTCGCGAATGCGTCGCGGGTCGGCAGCGGATGGCGCCCGTTGGTGCCGGTCTTGCGGCCGGACAGGTCGCGGTCGAGATGGAGATACTGCGCGCCGGGGATATGGCCGGCCGCATAGGCGGCTTCGCCTGCGCCCGGATCGACGAGGTCGAAGCGGCAGTCGAACACGGCGACGCTGCCCGGCGCCGCGGCCAGCCGCTCGGCGAGATTGGCTGCGGAGATGAGTGTGGTGTAGTGGGTGTGTGGCATGACGGCTCCCTGGAGTGCAAACGGCCTGATACTCCAAGTCTAAACAAAAAAAGACGGGCCGAAACCCGTCTTTTGATATGCCGAATGCCATGCGGCGCTGGCGCGCCGCGCGCGGTCAGATGTCGCCGAGGTGGCGGCGCAGAAACTCGTGGAAGTGCTGCATGCCGTCTTCCATCGGGCTCTGGTATGGCCCGACCTGCGATTCGCCGCGCGCCATCAGTGCGCGGCGGCCCGCGTCCATCCGCATCGCAATTTCGTCGTCCTCGATGGCCGTTTCCATATAGGCGGCGCGCTCGGCCTCGACGAACTCGCGTTCGAACAGCGCGATTTCCTCGGGGTAATAGAACTCGACGACGTTGGTCGTCTTCTGCGGCCCGCGCGGAATCAGCCACGACACGACGAGCACGTGCGGATACCACTCGATCATCAGGCCCGGGTAGTAGACCATCCAGATCGCGCCGAACTCCGGCGGCACGCCGTTGCGGAACTTGAGCACCTGCTCGTGCCACTTCTGGTAGGTCGCGCTGCCCGGTTTCGCGAGGGCGTTGTGCACACCGACCGTCTGCACGCTGTACCAGTCGCCGAACTCCCATTTGAGATCGTCGCACGACACGAAGCTGCCGAGGCCCGGGTGGAACGGGACGACGTGATAATCCTCGAGGTAGACCTCGATGAACGTCTTCCAGTTGTAATCGCACTCGTGCACTTCGACGTGATCGAAGTGATACTCGGAGAAGTCGAAGTGATGCTTCGTGCCGAGGTTCGCGAGATCGCGCGCGACGTTGCGGCCTTCGGCCTCGAACAGCAGCCCCTGCCAGTTCTGCAGCGGGCTCTTGCCGAGGTTCAGGCACGGCTTGTCGGGGAAGTGCGGCGCGCCGAGCAACTGGCCTTCCAGATCGTACGTCCAGCGGTGCAGCGGACACACGATGTTCTGCGTGTGGCCGCGCCCGTTCAGCATGATCGCCTGCCGATGACGGCACACGTTCGACAGCAGTTCGATCTGGTTCGCCGGGTTGCGGACCAGCACGCGACCTTCCTTCTCGGACGGCAGCGCAAAATAATCCCCCGCCTCGGGCACCATCAATTCGTGCCCGACGTAACGAGGTCCTTTCTTGAAGAGGGTTTCGATCTCGCGCTCAAGGAGCGCCTCATCGAAATATGCAGTGACTGGAAGCTGGCTGTGGGCCGACTTCAACTGAAGCGCATCGCTCAGATTGGACATTCCCACTCCCGGTGTTAGCGTGAAAGCAGTGAACAACCCAACCATCGAAAAATCGATTTAGGGAAACGGGGAATTATACCCGGTTCGCCTCGCAAGGCTAGGATTAAGTGCCTGATTTGTGTCAATTTTTTGTCGGGAGACAATCGGGGTGCGCACCCCGTGTGTCGAAGATGGGGCCGGAAGATGTGCCGGGGTGCCCACGTCGGCAGATCGGAGAATTGTCTTTTGCCGTAGAATGTCCGACTTGTTTTGAAATTTGACACCCTCGTCCATGGCGAAAACCGCATCCCCAGGCGCCACGCCGCCCGGCAATGGCACCGAACCGTTGCCGGACAATTATGAGATGGCGCTCGCGGAACTCGAGACGCTGGTTGCACGGATGGAAGGCGGCGCGTTGAGCCTCGAGGATTCACTGGCGGCGTATCGCCGCGGTGCGACCCTCGTTGCGTTTTGCCAACAGCAGCTCGAGAAAGTGGAGCAGCAGGTTCGCGTGCTGGACGGCGCGACCCTGAAGCCGCTTTCGTCCGGCACGGCCGCCACGGACGGCGAAGACGACGATCTATGACATTCGAACAATGGATGCGGTCCGTGCTCGACCGTGTCGAGGACGCACTCGGCCACTATTTGCCGGCTGATAATGTGGTGCCCACGCAGCTTCACGAAGCGATGCGTTACGCGGTCCTCGGCGGCGGCAAACGCGTTCGCCCGCTGCTGTGCCATGCAGCAGGCGAACTGACCGGCGCGACCGAAGCGGCGCGCAACGCAGCGGCGGCGGCGCTGGAGATGATCCACGTTTACTCGCTCGTGCACGACGACATGCCGTGCATGGACGACGACGCGCTGCGACGCGGCAAGCCGACCGTGCACGTGCAGTATGACGAGCCGACGGCGCTGCTGGTCGGCGATGCGCTGCAGTCGCAGGCATTCGTCGCGCTGACCGACGCCGTGGCACTGACTCCGGTGCAGCAGGCTGCGCTCGTGCGCGAGCTGGCGCTGGCGAGCGGCTCGATCGGCATGGCCGGCGGGCAAGCGATCGACCTGGCGAGCGTCGGCCTCAAGCTGACGCGCGAACAGCTCGAGACGATGCACCGGATGAAGACGGGCGCGCTGCTGCGTGCCGCCGTGCGGATGGGCGCGCTGGCCGGCGACACGCCGTCGGCGGAAGCGATGGCCGCGCTCGACGTTTACGCGGGCGCCGTGGGTCTGGCCTTCCAGGTCGTCGACGACATTCTCGACGTCACGACCGATTCGGCGACGCTCGGCAAGACGGCAGGCAAGGATGCGGCGAACGACAAGCCGACCTACGTATCGATCCTCGGCCTCGACGCGTCGCGTGAGCTCGCGGCCCAGCTGCGCGCCGAAGCGCACGATGCGCTGAAACCGTTCGGCGCACGCGCACAGCGTCTCGCCGAACTTGCCGACCTGGTGGTGAACCGGGTCAGCTGACGCGAAGCCCGCCGCTGCGCACACGCTACGGTGCGTGCAATAGAATGCGGGCGCGTTTGATTTCCTACAATGGAACGACGATGTACGACTTGCTGAAAACCATCGACGACCCGGCGGATCTGCGCCGCCTCGATCGTCGCCAACTCCAACCGCTCGCGGATGAACTGCGCGCGTTCGTGCTCGACAGCGTGTCGAAGACGGGCGGCCATCTGTCGTCCAACCTCGGGACGGTCGAGCTGACGATCGCGTTGCACTACGTGTTCAACACGCCGAACGACCGGATCGTCTGGGACGTGGGTCACCAGACCTACCCGCACAAGATCCTGACGGGCCGCCGCGACCAGATGCATTCGCTGCGCCAGTACGGGGGCATCTCGGGTTTCCCGCGCCGCAGCGAGTCCGAATACGACACGTTCGGCACCGCGCATTCGAGCACGTCGATCTCGGCGGCGCTCGGGATGGCGATCGGCAGCCAGCTGAACGGCGACGACCGCTTCTCGATCGCGGTGATCGGCGACGGCGCGATGACGGCTGGCATGGCGTTCGAGGCGATGAACAACGCGGGCGTGTCGGAGGATGCGAAGCTGCTCGTGATCCTCAACGACAACGACATGTCGATTTCGCCGCCTGTCGGCGCGCTGAACCGCCATCTCGCACGCCTGATGTCGGGCCGCTTCTACGCGGCCGCGCGTGCGGGCGTCGAGCGCGTGCTGAGCGTCGCGCCGCCGGTGCTCGAACTCGCGCGCAAGCTCGAGGAGCACGCGAAGGGCATGGTCGTGCCGGCCACGCTGTTCGAAGAGTTCGGCTTCAACTACATCGGCCCGATCGACGGTCACGATCTCGATTCGCTGATCCCGACGCTGCAGAACATCCGCGAACTGCGCGGCCCGCAATTCCTGCACGTGGTGACGAAGAAAGGCCAGGGCTACAAGCTCGCCGAAGCCGATCCCGTGCTCTACCACGGCCCCGGCAAGTTCAACCCGGCAGAAGGCATCAAGCCGTCGGCCACGCCCGCGAAGAAGACATACACGCAGGTGTTCGGCGAGTGGCTGTGCGATGAAGCCGAGCGCGATTCGCGCGTCGTCGGCATCACGCCCGCGATGCGCGAAGGCTCGGGCATGGTCGAGTTCGAGAAGCGCTTCAAGGATCGCTACTACGACGTCGGCATCGCCGAGCAGCACGCGGTGACGTTTGCGGGCGGCCTCGCGACCGAAGGGCTGAAGCCCGTTGTCGCGATCTACTCGACGTTCCTGCAGCGTGCGTACGACCAGCTGATCCACGACGTCGCGCTGCAGAACCTGCCGGTCGTATTCGCGATCGACCGCGCGGGCCTCGTCGGCGCGGACGGTGCGACGCACGCGGGCGCGTACGATCTCGCCTTCATGCGCTGCATTCCGAACATGACGATCATGGCCGCGTCCGACGAGAACGAGTGCCGCCAGATGCTGCACACGGCGCTTCAGCAGCCGAACCCGACCGCGGTGCGTTATCCGCGCGGCGCGGGCACGGGCGTGGCGACGGTGAAGGAATTCACCGAAATTCCGCTCGGCAAGGGTGAAGTGCGTCGCCGCACGTCGCAGCCGGAAGGCAAGCGCGTCGCGATCCTCGCGTTCGGCACGATGGTTGCGCCGTCGCTTGTGGCAGGCGAGGAGCTCGATGCAACGGTCGCGAACATGCGCTTCGTGAAGCCGGTCGATGCCGCGCTCGTGCGCGAACTCGCCGAGACGCACGACTACCTTGTCACGGTCGAGGAAGGTTGTGTGATGGGCGGCGCGGGCTCGGCCTGCGTGGAAGCCCTGATGGAGAGTGGGGTTATCCGACCCGTACTACAATTGGGCCTCCCTGACCAGTTCGTCGATCACGGCGACCACGCAAAGCTGTTGTCGCAATGCGGCCTCGACGGCGCGGGCATCGCGAAATCGATTCGCGAACGCTTCCTCAACGCGGCGGCCGATGTCGCCGGTCAGGCGAAGCGCGTCGCATAAGCTGGCGCCGCCTGCGGGCGGCGTCGGTGCGACTGGCGCAACCGGTCTACATTGATGCGGAAAACATGGGCCTGCGGGCCCATGTTGCTTTTCCGGCTGCCGCATGACGCGGCGTGCGCGTCGTCGGACGCGCGGCTTACAAGGATTGAAAAAGATGAACCAGATGAATCCCGCCTTCGTGATGCCCGACGTGCAGAGCACGGTGGATACCCGCCAGATTCCGATTCAGCGCGTGGGCGTGAAGGCGGTCCGGCATCCGTTGACGGTGTGCACCGAGAGCGGCGACGTGCAGCCGACCGTCGGCGTCTGGAATCTCGACGTGCGCCTGCCTGCCGATCAGAAGGGCACGCACATGTCGCGCTTCGTCGCGCTGCTCGAGGAGAATCGTGCGCCGCTGACGGTCGAGCGCTTCCGTGCGATGCTCGCGTCGATGCTCGAGAAGCTGGAAGCCGAGGCCGGCCGGATCGAGGTCACGTTCCCGTACTTCGTGAACAAGACGGCACCGGTGTCGGGCGTGCAGAGCCTGCTCGACTATGAAGTGACGCTCGCGGGCGAAAGCCGCAACGGCGAAGCGCGCCTGTTCCTGAAGGTGCTCGTGCCGGTGACGAGCCTGTGCCCGTGCTCGAAGAAGATCTCGCAGTACGGTGCGCACAACCAGCGCTCGCACGTGACGATCGACGCCGAGCTTGCGGCCGACCTGCCGGTCGAGGCGCTGATCCGCATCGCGGAAGAAGAAGCGTCATGTGAGCTGTGGGGCTTGCTGAAGCGTCCGGACGAGAAGTTCGTCACGGAGCGTGCGTACGAAAATCCGAAGTTCGTCGAGGATCTGGTGCGCGACGTCGCGCAGCGTCTCGATGCGGACGACCGCGTCGTCGCCTACGTGCTCGAAGCCGAGAACTTCGAATCGATCCACAATCACAGCGCGTATGCGCTGATCGAGCGCGACAAGCGGCACGCTGCGTGACGTTGTGCCGCTGCAACGGAAAAGGCCGCTCGATCGAGCGGCCTTTGTGTTTTGGCTGGTGATGTCCGGTGCGTCGTGCGAATCAGCGTGCGAGCGACGCGAGATCCCAGCGCGGTTTCACCGTGAACGCGTAGTCGGCGTTCGCCTGCTCGGGCCAGCGGCCGAGCCGCAATGCGCCGGCGAGTGCGATCATCGCGCCGTTGTCGGTGCAGAGCGCGAGATCCGGATAGTGCACGTCGAAGCCGCGCTTGGCCGCGGCGGCCGACAGCGCGGCCCGCAACTGGCGGTTCGCGCCGACGCCGCCCGCGACGACGAGGCGCTTGAGCTTCGTCTTCTTGAGTGCGGCGAGCGACTTCGCGACGAGCACGTCGACGGCCGCGTCGACGAAGCCGCGCGCGAGATCGGCCTTCGCGCGTTCGAGCGCTTCGCCTTCGAGTTTTGCCGCCTCGAACTTCTTCATCTGCGTGAGCACGGCCGTCTTCAGGCCGCTGAAGCTGAAGTCGAGATCGCCCGAATGGAGCATCGGGCGCGGCAGCACGACGGCGCCCGGCGTGCCCGTTTCCGCGAGTTTCGACACTTCCGGGCCGCCCGGGTAGCCGAGGCCGATCAGCTTCGCCGTCTTGTCGAATGCTTCGCCGGCCGCGTCGTCGAGCGTCTCGCCGAGCGTCTCGTACACGCCGACATCGGTCACGCGCATCAGCTGCGTGTGGCCGCCCGACACCAGCAGCGCGATGAACGGGAACGGCGGCGGTTCGTCGACGAGCAGCGGGGACAGCAGGTGGCCTTCGAGGTGATGGATGCCGACGGTCGGCTTGTTCCATGCCAGCGCGAGCGCATTCGCGATGCTCGCGCCGACCAGCAGCGCGCCGGCCAGACCGGGGCCTTGAGTGAATGCGATCGCGTCGATGTCCTCGCGGCGCGTGCCGCTTTGCGCCATGACTTCCTCGAGCAGCGGCAGCGCGCGGCGGATGTGGTCGCGCGATGCGAGCTCGGGCACGACGCCGCCGTATTCGCGGTGCATCGCGATCTGCGAATGAAGCGCATGCGCGAGCAGGCCGCGCTGCGTGTCGTAGAGCGCGAGGCCGGTTTCGTCGCAGGAGCTTTCGATGCCGAGAACGAGCATGGGTAGAGGCGGTGCGAGCTGCGTCGAGCGCGCCGCACGAAGGTAAACGTAACCGCAAATTATAGCAGGCGAGGGCCTGCCGCCGCTGGGGCGCGGCCCGGGTGCGCGGCCAGGCAGGTACAATCCGCGCCATGGAAACTTACGATATCGCCGTGATCGGCGCGGGCGCCGCCGGGATGATGAGCGCCGCAGTCGCCGGGCAACTCGGCCGCCGCGTGGTGCTGATCGACCACGCGCCGCGGCTCGCCGAGAAAATCCGCATCTCGGGCGGCGGCCGCTGCAACTTCACGAATCTCCATGCGGGCCCCGACAATTATCTGTCGTCGAATCCGCATTTCGCGCGCTCGGCGCTTGCGCGCTACACGCCGCGCGACTTCCTCGGGCTGCTCAAGCGCCATCACGTCACCTGGCACGAAAAGCACAAGGGGCAGCTCTTTTGCGATCACGGCAGCGACGCGATCATCGACATGCTGAAGCACGAATGCGATGCGGGCGGGATTGCCTGGCGCCGGCCGGTGGCCGTCGACGCGGTGCGCCACGCGCCGGCCGACGGCTTCACGCTCGACACGCAGCAGGCGGGGCCGATCCGCGCACGCGCGCTGATCGTCGCCACCGGCGGACTGTCGATCCCGAAGATCGGCGCGACCGACTTCGGCTACCGGCTCGCGAAGCAGTTCGGCCACAAGCTCGTCGATACGCGGCCCGCGCTCGTGCCGCTGACCTTTGCGCAGCGGGACTGGGAGCCGTTCGCGGCGCTGTCCGGCGTGTCGCTCGAAGTGCGCGTGTCGACCGGCGACAAGAAGCACGGCGGCGAATTCGTCGAGGATCTGCTGCTGACCCATCGGGGCTTGTCGGGCCCCGGCATCCTGCAGATTTCCAGCTACTGGCAATCCGGCGACCCGATCCGCATCGACCTGCTGCCGCAGCGCGACGTGGTGGCCGACCTGCTCGACGCGAAGCGCACGTCGAAGCGCCAGATCGGCTCGCTGCTCGCGGACTGGGTGCCGTCGCGCCTCGCTCACGTCTGGCTCGACACGCATCGCGTCGCGGCGGACGCGCGGCTCGCGGACCTGCCCGACAAGATGCTGCGTCAGATCGGCGATGCGCTGTCTGGCTGGACGCTGACGCCGAACGGCACCGAGGGCTACAAGAAGGCCGAGGTGACGAAGGGCGGCGTCGATACGCGCGAACTGTCGTCGGCGACGATGATGAGCGCGCGGGTGCCGGGGCTGTTCTTCATCGGCGAGGCGGTGGACGTGACGGGCTGGCTCGGCGGCTACAACTTCCAGTGGGCGTGGGCATCCGGCACGGCGGCCGGGCAGGCGGCGGCGGAGTTTGCGCGGGGCGCCTGACACGGCTGCGTGGGCCCCCGTTGACGGGGGCCGGCCCTTATGTCTTTGCGTGGCGCTCTGCTATACTTGCAAATCTTCCCTGCAAACCTTTATTCGTGTCGGATCATGACGATCATTCGCGTTAAAGAAAACGAGCCGTTCGAAGTCGCCATGCGCCGCTTCAAGCGCACGATCGAGAAGAATGGTCTGCTGACCGAGCTTCGTGCGCGGGAGTTTTACGAGAAGCCGACCGCCGAGCGCAAGCGCAAGAAGGCTGCCGCAGTGAAGCGTCATTACAAGCGGATCCGCAGCCAGACGCTGCCGAAGAAGCTGTACTGAACGATTGAGCGCCGCGCGATTCACTGAGCGGCGCACCGGCGACCTCCGCACGATCGGCCTCGATCTGGGGCTGCGAGTCGCCGATGCCGGATTCGAGCAACCCGCTTGAGACTTAGTCCCAAGCGGGTTTTTGTGTTGACGCCCGTTCGCGGGCGTTGAAGTCACGTTTCCATCCCGGGTGCAAGATGAGTTTGAAAGAGCAGATCAGCGAAGACATGAAGGCCGCGATGCGCGCGAAGGAAAGCGAGCGTCTGGCGACGATTCGCCTGCTGATGGCCGCGATCAAGCAGCGCGAGGTCGATGATCGGGTGACCCTCGACGACGCGGGCATCACCGCCGTGATCGACAAGATGATCAAGCAGCGCAAGGACTCGATCAGCCAGTTCGAAGCCGCAGGCCGCGACGATCTCGTCGCGAAGGAGCAGGCCGAGCTGACCGTGCTGGGCGCCTACATGCCCGCGCAGCTGTCGGACGCCGAAGTGGCTGCCGAAGTCCAGGCCGCGGTCGCGGCAACGGGCGCGGCCGGCCCGCAGGACATGGGCAAGGTGATGGGCGTGCTGAAGGGCAAGCTTGCCGGCCGGGCCGACATGACGGCAGTTTCCGCGCAGGTCAAGGCCGCGCTGTCGAAGTAAAACCCGCTTCCCGGCGCGCCGCATGCGCGTGCGCCGGGGCGTCGTATTGTCTTTTTTTCGCTCGATCCCACGGTGATTCCGCATTCGTTCCTGCAGGATTTGCTGAACCGCGTCGATATCGTCGACGTGGTGGGCCGGTATGTGCAGCTCAAGAAGGGCGGCGCCAACTTCATGGGGTTGTGCCCGTTCCATAACGAGAAGAGCCCGTCGTTTACTGTCAGCCCGACCAAGCAGTTCTATCACTGCTTCGGCTGCGGCGCGCACGGCACGGCGATCGGTTTCCTGATGGAGCATGCGGGACTCACGTTCCCGGAAGCCGTGCAGGAGCTCGCGCAATCGGTCGGACTGACCGTGCCGCACGAGCCGTCCATGCGCGGCGGAGGCGGTGCGGGTGGCGGTGACTATCCGGCGCCCGTGTCGAAATCGGTCGCGACCGCGCTGTCCGACGTGATGTCCGCCGCGTGCGACTACTACCGCAAGCAATTGCGCGGCGCGACCGTTGCGATCCAGTATCTGAAGAACCGGGGCCTGACCGGCGAGATTGCCGCGCGCTTCGGGCTCGGCTATGCGCCGGACGGCTGGCAGAACCTCGAAACCGCGTTCCCGGACTACCGCGACGACTCGCTCGTCGAATCGGGGCTCGTGATCGTCAGCGAGAAAACCGATGCACAGGGCGTCGCGCGACGCTACGACCGGTTCCGCGAGCGGATCATGTTCCCGATCCGCAACGTGAAGGGGCAGGTGATCGGGTTCGGCGGCCGCGTGCTCGGCAGCGGTGAGCCGAAGTACCTGAATTCGCCCGAAACGCCACTGTTCAACAAGGGCAGCGAGCTGTACGGGCTGTTCGAGGCGCGCCTTGCGATCCGCGAGCGCAAGTACGTGCTGGTCGTCGAAGGCTACATGGACGTCGTCGCGCTCGCGCAGCTCGGCTTCCCGAACGCGGTCGCGACGCTCGGCACGGCGTGCACGCCGATCCACGTGCAGAAGTTGCTGCGTCAGACCGACACGGTCATTTTCAGCTTCGACGGCGACTCGGCCGGCCGGCGTGCGGCGCGCCGCGCGCTCGAGGCGTGTCTGCCGCATGCGGCGGACAACCGGACGATCCGATTCCTTTTCCTGCCGTCCGAGCACGATCCGGACAGCTACGTACGCGAATTCGGCGCGGACGCGTTTTCCGAGCAGGTCGAGCGCGCGATGCCGCTGTCACAATTTCTGTTGAACGAAGCAATTGCCGGCAAGGCGCTCGACCAGCCGGAAGGTCGAGCGAAGGCGCTGTTCGACGCGAAGCCGCTGCTGCAGGCGCTGCCGGCGAACGCGTTGCGCGCGCAGATCATGCACATGTTCGCCGACCGGCTCGATATCCCGTTCGAGGAAGTCGCGGCGCTGTCGGATGTCGATGCGCGCATCGCGGCGCCGGCGCGCCAGGCGCCCGCGCGCAGCGAGCGGCGGCGTGTGACGGACAGCGAAAAGCGCGCGTTGCGTACGCTCGTGATGCATCCGCGGATTGCGTCGCAGCTCGACGACGAACAGCTTGCGACCCTGCGCGCGCTGCCTCGGATCGGCGAGCTGTTCGCCGAAGTCGTCGAGCATGCGCGTGCGCTGGGCGACGGCGCGGAGTTCCGGCTGCTGTCGGATGTCCTGCGGACGTCCTCGAACGGCGCGACTTACGAGGAAATCTTCCGCGAAATTCTGGACTATGATGAAAACGTCCGCGATTTGCTGTTACAGAATCCGGAAGACGAGACGGTGCCCGAGCGGCAGCGTGAACAGGAACGGATCGCGGGGGAGGAACTGCAGGCCGCGGTGCTCAAGATGCGCTATGACGCCTGCTGCGACCGGCTCGATCGGCTTGCGCGGCAGTCCACCTTCACACCCGAGGAACTGGCGGAATTGACGGAATTGAACCAGCAGCGAACCGACATGAAGCGTCGGCTCGGGCTGTAGGCGGCCGGGGCGCCAAGAGAGGGCGCCCCAGCGTGCTATAATATAAGGTTTCCAGCGGTTTGTTTTCTAAGCAGAGGCGAGATTCGCGATGGCAAAGACGACAGGCGGAAAGAAAGCAACAGGCAAGGGCTCGACGGAGCCGACCACGAAGGTCACAGCGGCCAAGTCTGCTTCTTCCACCAGGACAGTGTCTTCAGCCACGTCAGCCCCGGCAGGAAAGAAAACCGCGGCCGGCACTGCTCAGGCTGCGCCGGCGCCGGCAGCCAGAACACGGGCTGCCGCCAGACCCGACTCCGGGCCGGCCAAGCCGGCGGCGAAGCGGGCAAGTGCGAAAAGCGCAAGGGACACGACTGCCGCCGCGGACGAAACGGCAGTACGTACTACTCATGCACCCACGGTTCAACCGGCTGTCGTCCAGCAGCCGCGAGTCGATATAGCCGGTACGGCGAACTCCATGACCAAAAAGCTGAACGAAGTATCCGTCGATGACGACGCAAATCAGAGCGACGAGCAGCCCGCAGCCGCGGCTGCCCCGGGCAAATCCAAGGTGCGCGATCGTCGCGCCAAGGAAAAGGCGCTGCTGAAGGAAGCGTTCGCGACGAGCACGCCCGGCACGGCCGAGGAGCTCGAAGAGCGCCGCGTGAAGCTGCGCGCGCTGATCAAGCTCGGCAAGGAGCGTGGCTTCCTCACGTATGCCGAAATCAACGACCACCTGCCGGACAACTTCACCGAGACCGAAGCCCTCGAAGGCATCATCGGCACGTTCAACGACATGGGCGTGGCGGTTTACGAGCAGGCGCCGGACGCGGAAACGCTGCTCCTGAACGACAACGCGCCGGCCGCGTCGTCGGACGATGAAGTCGAGGAAGAAGCGGAAGTCGCGCTGTCCACCGTCGATTCGGAATTCGGTCGCACGACCGATCCGGTCCGGATGTACATGCGCGAGATGGGCACGGTCGAGCTGCTCACGCGCGAAGGCGAAATCGAGATCGCGAAGCGGATCGAGGACGGCCTGCGCCACATGGTGATGGCGATTTCCGCGTGCCCGACGACGATCGCCGACATCCTCGCGATGGCCGAGCGCGTCGCGAACGAAGAGATCCGCGTCGACGAACTCGTCGACGGCCTGCTCGATCCGAATGCTTCGGACTCCGCCGATACGGACGGTTTCTCGGCGAAGGAAGCCGAAGCGATCGAGAACGAGGACGAGGAAGCCGAAGAGGAAGAGGAAGAAGAGGAAGAGGAGGATGATGACGGTGCCGCCCAGGCAACCGCCAACGCCGCCCAGCTCGAAGCCCTCAAGCGCGCATCGCTCGACAAGTTCTCGCAGATCAGCGAGTGGTTCGACAAGATGCGCCGCGCGTTCGAAAAGGAAGGCTACAAGTCGAAGTCCTACCTGAAGGCGCAGGAAACGATCCAGACCGAACTGATGACGATCCGCTTCACCGCGCGTACCGTCGAGCGTCTGTGCGACACGCTGCGTGCGCAAGTGGACGAAGTCCGTCAGGTCGAGCGCCAGATTCTGCACATCGTCGTCGACAAGTGCGGCATGCCGCGTTCGGAATTCATCGCGCGCTTCCCCGGCAGCGAGACGGATCTCGACTGGGCCGAGAAGATCGCGGCCGAAGGTCATTCGTACAGCGCGGTCCTGTCGCGCAATATCCCGGCGATCCGCGAACAGCAGCAGCGTCTGCTCGACCTGCAGGCGCGCGTCGTGCTGCCGCTGAAGGACCTGAAGGAAACCAACCGCCAGATGGCGGCCGGCGAACTGAAGGCACGTCAGGCGAAGCGTGAAATGACCGAGGCGAACCTGCGTCTCGTGATTTCGATCGCGAAGAAGTACACGAACCGCGGCCTGCAGTTCCTCGACCTGATCCAGGAAGGCAACATCGGCCTGATGAAGGCGGTGGACAAGTTCGAATACCGTCGCGGCTACAAGTTCTCGACCTATGCGACGTGGTGGATTCGCCAGGCCATCACGCGTTCGATCGCGGACCAGGCGCGCACGATCCGTATTCCGGTTCACATGATCGAAACGATCAACAAGATGAACCGCATCTCGCGGCAGATCCTGCAGGAAACCGGTCTCGAGCCGGATCCGGCAACGCTCGCCGAGAAGATGGAGATGCCGGAAGACAAGATCCGCAAGATCATGAAGATCGCGAAGGAGCCGATCTCGATGGAAACGCCGATCGGTGACGACGACGATTCCCATCTCGGCGACTTCATCGAGGACAACAACACGGTCGCGCCGGCGGATGCCGCGCTGCATGCAAGCATGCGCGACGTCGTGAAGGACGTGCTCGATTCGCTGACGCCGCGCGAGGCGAAGGTGCTGCGGATGCGCTTCGGTATCGAGATGAGCACCGATCACACGCTCGAGGAAGTCGGCAAGCAGTTCGACGTCACCCGCGAGCGGATCCGTCAGATCGAGGCAAAGGCGCTGCGCAAGCTGCGTCACCCGAGCCGTTCCGACAAGCTGAAGTCGTTCCTCGAAGGGAACTGATTTCCAGCGTCTTACTTGCGAACGCCGCCGGTATCCGCGTGATGCCGGTGGCGTTTGTCCTCTTTAGCGTCTTTGTTGTTACAATGCCGGCCCGGCTTGGTTGCCGGAGCGGCGTGTAGCACACGTTGCTTCTTGTCTGGGCCCCTAGCTCATGCTTGGTTAGAGCAGCGAACTCATAATTCGTTGGTGCCGGGTTCGACTCCCGGGGGGCCCACCAGATTCCCTTCCAAGGCTATCCAAGGAAGTCTCGAAACCCGCGACGCCGCAAGGCTTCGCGGGTTTTTCTTTTGCGCGCTGCCTGAATGTGTCGAGCGTGTTGAATGCGTTCACGCCGGCGTCGCGTGTCGCATCGCCGCCACCGGGAAAACGCGCGGAGCGTGCCGTCCCGATATCATCGAAGTATGCTGTAGCGCGGTCGGCGCGCACGATCGAGAATCGTCGAGTGCGCGAACCGCAGGGCAGCGCCGCGTTCCGTTCGGCAGCCAGAACAAACACAAACAGACTTCGCCCGACAGTGGGGGCGGCCATCATGATCACGTTGCGTTCGTGGAGTGCGATTCTGTCGTTGCTGATGCTTGCCGCATGCGCCAGCCTGCCGCCGCAGGCCGGTCGCGCGCCAACGCACGCATTTACCGATACGGAAACCACGCGCCTCGGCGTCGCATTCCGTCAGCAGGCCGCCGCCCATCCGGGGCAGGACGCGTTTCATCTGCTGCGCGATCCCGTCGATGCACTCGATGCGCGCGTGCTGCTCGCCGATCGCGCGGACCGCTCACTGGACCTTCAGTACTACATCTGGCACGACGACCTGACCGGGCACGAGCTCGCGGATGCGATCATCCGTGCGGCCGATCGCGGGGTTCGCGTGCGCGCGCTGCTCGACGATCTCGGGACGAATGCGGACGACCAAAAGCTGCTCGAGATCAGTTCGCATCCGAACATCGAGATCCGGCTCTTCAATCCAGTCGCCACACGCCACTTCAAGAAGGTCGGCACGGTGCTCGAATTCTCCCGCGTCAACCGGCGCATGCACAACAAGGCGATGATCGCGGACAACCAGGCGGCGATCGTCGGCGGCCGCAATATCGGAGACGAATATTTCGGCGCGTCGTCGATGCTGGAGTTCGGCGATCTCGATGTGGTCGTGCACGGCCCCGTCGTGAACGACATCTCGACCGAATTCGATACGTTCTGGAATTCACCGTATGCGTATCCGATCGATGCGCTGGTCGGGCACGACGCGGCGCCGGGCGGCCTCGACCGGGAGCGCGAACGGTTGCGCGATTACCTGCGCGCGATGGAGGACAATCCGTACGTGCTCGAGGCGCGACACAGGCTCGACCAGATCGTGCACGGGCAGGGCACCGAGCTGTCCTGGGGCCAGGCGACGGTCCTGTACGACGATCCGGCGAAGATCGCACGCTCGCCGAAGGACAGCGACGGACACCTCATGCCGCAACTGCGCGCACTCGCGTTGCGGCCCGAGCAGGAGCTGCTGATCGTGTCGCCGTACTTCGTGCCGGGCAAGGACATGGTCGAACGCCTGCACGCGCTCACGGCACGCGGCGTGCGCGTGACGATCCTGACCAACTCGCTCGCATCGACCGACGTCGCGGCCGTGCATGCCGGCTACCGGCGCTATCGGCGTGCGCTGCTGGAAGCCGGCGTGAGGCTTTACGAACGGCGGCCGTCCGGCGACAAGAGCATTTCGAAGCAGGTCATCATCGGCTCGTCGCGTGCTTCGCTGCATGCGAAGACCTATGTGTTCGATCGCAAGAGCATCTTCATCGGTTCGATGAATCTCGATCCGCGTTCGCTGAATCTCAATACCGAGATCGGCGTTTACTGCGAGAGCGCGGCGATTGCGTCGGAAGTCGCGGCGGACCTGGAGCCGCGGCTCGATCAAATCGCGTGGCGAGTCGAATCGAGGACCGACCCGGCCGGGAAGGGGCGGCTCAAGTGGATTCAGACTGACGCGGACGGGAAAGTGACCGAACTCGATCACGAACCGGAAGTATCGGCGGCGCGGCGCATGGAAGTATGGTTTCTGGGCTTGTTTCCGATCGAATCGCAGCTGTGATTTCGCTTGCCCGCGACGACCGCGGGCGGCGTGTGCCGACGCGCAGCGTCGATCCGGAGGCCGTGCGCGCACTGGCGCTGATGCGGCTCCGGGCGCGCAAAACGACCCGCACCCGGAAACCGCACCATTCATCGCGCGATCAGCGCGCGAAATCAGACGTGCTCTGGATGAACGTGTTCAGCTTCGAGATGTTCACGCTGCCGAAGCCCGTCGTCGCGTCCCAGCCGGCCTTCGCCTTGTAGCCGTACGTGCCGCTGCCGTTGTTGCCGGACGTCACGTCGTGCACCAGCGCCGCATTGCTCGGAAAGTACTTGTAGATGCTCGACGCCGGGAATCCGAGCGCGTTGTTGTTGGCCGATTGCAGCCGCGCCCAGATGCCGGTGAAGATCGGTGCGGCGAGGCTCGTGCCGCCTTCGTTGTTCAGGTAGCCCGAGCCCCAAAGCGTATCGGACGTCTGGCCGTTCACCACGAGGATCGCGCCGGTGCGCAGGTCGGCGTCGAAACCGACGTCCGGCAGTGCGCGCTTGGTCGACCCGGTGAGGCTCGACGATTGCCACGACGGCGCGGCTTCGTACTTGCTGTAGCCGCCGCCCGTCGACCATACGGTGCCCGGCTGCCAGCTCGGATCGTTCCACACGATTTCGCTGTTGTATGCGTTGGTCGACGTGTTGGTGAATAGCGTCGTGCCGCCCACTGCGATCACGTACGGCGAAGTCGCGGGCTCGCTCACCGTGTAGGTCGAGCGCGACGGCGTGCCGCTCGCGCATTCGTACGCGCCGTGGTCGCCGGCCGATACGGAGAAGGTCTGACCTTGCGCGATGGCCTGCTTGAAGATGGTATCGTCGGTCGCCTGCGAGCCGGTGCTGTACGCGGACGATTCGCACACGCCGAGCGACACGTTGATGACCTTCGCGACGTTGTCGCTCACCGCCTTGTTGTACGCGGCGGTAATCGCGGTGAGCGACATCGACGGCGCCACGTAGAACACGACCTGCTTCACGCTGCCGCCGGCAGCGCCGACGATAGACTGGCTGTCGAGGTTCCATTCGACGGTGCCGGACGTATCGGTGTACGAACTACCTGACGGACCCGTCTGCACGACGCTGCTGCTGATCGTACCGAGGCCGTTGTTGGCGGCGAACGTGTTGAGGTCGCTGACCGTCTGCGACAGGTCGCCTTCGGAGATGATGCCGACGGTGGTTTGCGAGGCCGTCGGCGTGCCGTCGCCGCCATAGAGCGACGAGAATTCCGTCGGGTAGTGCGGCACCGCGGATGCACCTGCCGGAATCGTCAGGTTGCTGGTGTTGCCTTGCGGTTTGCTGCCCGCGCCGGTATGCATGAGCTCGACGTTCTGCAGCCCCAGCACGGCACCGACGATGCCTGAGATTGCGTTCGGCACCTGCGCGGCATCGGTGTTCGCGTAAACGTTGCGGCCGTTGCGCGTGAAGCGCTTGAGCGTCGTGCGGAACGCCGATTTGACCGTTGCCGCGGTGCCCGACGCGGACACGAGCAGGCGGTTCGGCGCAACCACGATGTTGACGAAGCCGGCCTGGCGCAGGTGCGCGACGACGGAGGCAACCTGCTGGTCGGTCGGCGCGTATTGCGCGGCGAACTGCGCCGACGTGAGGAACTGCTTGTAGTGCGGCGAGCCGGGTGTATGCAGATCGTGCAGGTACTGGTCGAGTTGCGCTTCGTTGCGCAGGTTCAGCCCGAGCACGATGTCGACCGATTCGCCGGGCGCCATCTCGGTGGCAGCCGCGGCAGCGGCGGCGGTACTGGCCGCCGGCGCGCCAGCGGTACTGCTGCTTTCACCTTGCTGGACGAGTGGCAGGAATCCCTTGGTGCGCGTTTCCGTCCAGCCGGCGGCCGGTGCGGCATGGGCGGCCGTCATGCCGAACGAAGCGGCTGCTGCTGCGGCGAAGGCGAGCTTGGCGATGCGGATGTGCTTTAGTTTCTTGTCTGCAACCTGATTCATTTTGAATTACCCCTCCGGTTGAACATCGAACTGCACGAACAACAACGATCGACGACGGCGCGGATCGTGCGCCGCCGATATCCGCCGCGCTCGCGCGGATGGCGCGGACGCGACGGGGCCTTTCGCCCGACCCGGATGGGTGGTGATCCTCCGGGGGCGAAATGCTGGAATGCTCGGTAACGGGGGCGCTGCGCCGCGATGCGGCCTGGCCGCGCCGGCAGGCCTGATGCAGGCGAGCTAGAGCAAAAGTTTCGGTATCCTGCTCATCTGGTTCGGTCCTTCGGCCTGCTGCCGGACGGCAGCTGACCAATGAATGCATCGGGATGTTGCATGCGCCAACGGAAGAAGCGACGGTCGGCGGCGAGAACTTCGGTGCGGCGGAAGCGAGAGATGCGTTGAGCGGGAACGATTGCGTGGTCTGCAGTTCGTCGGATTGCTTGCATCGGACGGTATCAAGAACGAAAGTTCGGTGTCAAACTTTTTCTGATTATATGAAACAAAGTTAAATGGAATTGAATGAAATGTTTTTGAAAAGTCATGAGGTATTTTGTAATTTTCAAACCGGAAACAGGGTGCAATTGCAGCTCCGTCCTTCGGATAATTCGCGATTCGATTCGTAATGCACGAACCGTATTCGAGAAATCATTCGAATCTCCCGTGCCCGTTTTCCGTCCCGGAACGCAGGGTTCGACGCGCGTCGGGCGCGTCCGGCGAGTCAACCTGATCATATCGACGGCTCGTCGCGAGCAGTCCAGCCGGCGACAGCGTTTCGGGAACGGGGTGGGTCGGCGCATCGTGATGGATCGCATCGGGCGGCGAAGCGAACGGATGACACAACGTGTCGACGATCAGCACGGCGACAACCAGTTGCGCGCGATGAGTCCGTTCGGCCAGTTGACGGTATTCCACCTCGTGCCGCGTTCCACGCTGCAACTGCTCGATTGGGATCGTTTAGCGGTGAAGGTGCCGCGCGCTGCTGATGGCGACCATTGCGGATCAGACGCGGGTTCTGCGCGAACACTGGCATGTGCCGCGCGGCGCATCGGGCGGCGAGCGGGCCGCGCCGGCGAACGCGGCGAAGCGCGTTCAGCGCGCGATGAAAACCGCCGCGCGTCGAGCGCGGCTATCGGTCGCTCGATGGCACGGGCACAGGCACGGCGCGACGCGCGGTGGCCGGGTCAACGGCATCCGCACGATCAGTCCGGCTTGCGCTCCGGTGCAGCACGCGGTGGCGGCTCGGCGACCGGGGTGCCGGCGGTAGGGCCACCATTCTCATCGTTCTCGGGCGCCACGGGCCGCGAACCGTCGTCATACGCGACGAGGCTGCGCTGCGGATTCGCGATCCGGATTCCGCGTTCGCGGAACAGCACCGCGATACGCCGGTTGAATTCGCGCTGCACACCCCAGCGCGCCGAGTCCTTGCACTGGATCTGTCCGGCCAGCGCGATCGTCGCGCCGTCGACCTGGTCGATGCCCCAGTAGCTGAAATCCGACAGGATGCCGTCCTTGTAATTCGGATCGTCGCGCAACGCGGCGCCGATCTCCTTCAGCGTCTCGATCGCGCGATCGATGTCCTGGCCGTACGCGATGCTGACCTTGACGGCTGCGTTGCCGAGCCCGCGATTCGTGTTGTTGACGGTCGTAACGGAGCTGAACGGGATCGTGTACAGCGACCCGTCGCCCGCGCGCAGCCGCACGGTGCGGATCGACAGGTATTCGACCGTGCCGGACACGCCGGCGAGCGTGACCCAGTCTCCCACCTGCATCGCGTTCTCCATCAGCAGGAAGATCCCGGTGATGAAATCCTGCACGAGCTTCTGCGAGCCGAAGCCGAGCGCGACGCCGAAGATGCTGGCGCCGGCGAGCAGTGGACCGATGTTCACGCCGATTTCGCTGAGGCCCGTCAGCACGACGACGAGCGCGATCATGATGAACAGCAGCGAACGCAGCATCGGCAGCAGCGTGCGTAACCGCGCCGCGCGCACGAGGTTGCCTTCGTGTGTCCACTGCTGCAGGCGGCGCTCGATCGCGATGTTCGCGGCTTCCCATACGATCAGCGCGACGACGGCCGCGATCGCGATCGTGATCAGCGCCGACGCGAGCCGATGGCCGATCGTGCCGGTCTGGAAGGCGTGGAAGATCGGCACGCCCCAGATCTGCAGCAGCACCACGACGGTCGCGACGGCGATCACCGCCGACACGATCTGGCGCACCAGCGGGTAGTAGCGGTACGCGTGCAGGTGGACCAGCGTGCGATCGTCGTCGCGGCGCTGGAACAGTCTAGCGAGTGCACCGAACACGACGATCGACACGATCCGCATGCCGATCATCGCGGCGATCGAGCGGCCGCCGAGCGTGATCAGCACGCGGTAGCCGTTGTGGACGTCGAGCGCCCACACGAACCACAGCGCCATCACGACGAATACCGAAACGGGCGCCCACGCGTCGGCGAGCGCGTTGCCGATCATCGCGAAGGCCGGCCGATCGTCGCCGGCCGCGCGGATGCGGGCGGCGACCGGCTGGCGGCACCTGAGAATCAGCGCCGAGATCATCAAGTGGCCGACGAGCGCGACGGCTTTCAGCAGCGCGACGTGACCGGCGTCGCTGAGGCCGAAGCTCGCGGCGATCTCGACCGCGGCCGTGCAGACGCCGACGACGATCGCGATCCGCGCGATCGAGCGCTGCGCGATCGCGGCCCATGCGTCGCTGACGTGCAGCAGCCGCAATTGCGGCGCATCGGGCTGGAAGAACAGCCGGCTGACAATCGTCACGAGGCGGCAGATCACGTAGATGTCGATCAGCGATTCGAGTGCGGTTTCGGTCGGCGTGCCGGCGCCGTCGAGCACCGACATCGTCAGGCTCGCGACGCCGACGAACGCCAGCAGCGGCACCACGCGCAGCGCGAGGCTGACCAGCGCGCGCGGCATCCGGCGCAGCAGCGTGGTGTGGCGCCGCGCATGGCCACGGCCTTGCGACGACGTATCGGGCGCGGCGGTGCCGTCGGCGCCGGCGCTGGCGTCGTCCGGCCCGGCTGGCTCGGGCTCGGCCCGACGCGACGATTCGGCCCGACGCGTGCCCATGGCGGCCAGCGCGCGCCGCAGGAGCCGCTTCGCGAACCATTCGACGACGAACGCGGGCACGAGCACGGCGAGGATGACCAGGATCGCGCGCGTGAGGTCCGCGCGTTCGTCGGTTCGCACCAGCCGCTCGTGCCACCAGCGGCCGACGGAGCCGACATCGAGTAGCGAGCGCAGCGATTCGTTCAGCGCGGCGCCGATTTCGCCGGCCCAATGTGCCCCCTGCCGGACGAGCATCGACGCGAGCCCGTTCGTCGTGAGCGCGGCTGGGGCGGCGGATGCCGCGCTGGCCGGTGTCGCGGCGCTCGCCGGAAGCGCGGGCGTGCTCAGCACGCCGACGGCCGCGATCGCGCGCAACGTCGTTTCGACCTGCTCGCGCTCGCGTGGATTTTGCAGGACGGAGAGGGCCTGCTGCGCCTGTTGCGGCGTCAATGCCGGCACGGCGCCGGAGGCCGCCGATGGGGCGGCTGGTGCAGGGGTAGCCGCGTGGGCGATCGATACGACGGCGGCGAGCAGCCAGCCGAGCAGGAAATGTCGCATGGGGAGGCATGCGGGCGCACATCGAAAAGTGGCCCGCCGGTCTGGACGATGGACGGAAGTTAACATGATCGCGAACGGACCCGAATAGTTCCGCCGACGAATATTCGCTTGCGACGTGGCGGGTCGGGAACGAAACGTGCTCGCCGGCACATCGATTCGGTGCAAACCACGACTGCGGCTACATGCAGCGAACTCCGGATTCCTGATGAATCAGCCCTGCTCGTCGTGAAAGATCGGCAGCACGTGCTCGGCGATTTCCTCGATGACCTCGCGCACGGGCCGGTCCGAGCCGGGATTCAGCGTGACGTGGTGCGTGCCGGCTGCGCGCATGTCCCGCAAGATGCCGACCAACGCATTCCGTCCGGTCGCGTAGCCGAGCGACAGCGCGCGGGCCGGCGCATCGCGATTCGCATCGAGATCGAGCCGCATCGACACGCCGAATGCGCGAAAGCCCGGTTGAGCCAGCCGGTCGACGGCCGCGCGCCACATCGAATAACGAGAACGCTGCGTGTCCGGATCGCGGTGGTACGTCATCCAGCCGATCGCGTTCCGAGCGATCCAGTCGACGCTTTGTCCGCCCGAACCGACCGCGAGCATCGGCACCGCGGCATCGCCGCGCGGCAGCAGCGTGAAGTCGGGTGCGTCCGGCGGTGTTTCGTCGGGCAGCACGCGGGACGGCACGCCGAGCGCGGCCGCAACGATGTCCCAATGCCGGCGATACCGGTCGCGCCGCGTTTGAGCATCGACGCCGAACGCCGCATATTCGGGCGGCCGGTCGCCGGAGCCGAGGCCGAGGATGAAGCGCCCGCCGGACAGCGTCGCGACCGACAGCGCGCCTTTCGCGATATGCAGGGGATGACGCAGCGGCAGCACGATCGCGCCGCTCGCGAGCACGATCCGGCGCGTGCGCGACGCGAGCGCGCCGAGCAGCACCCACGGATCGAGGTGCCCGACCGGGTCGGGATAGTCGGCGCTGTTCAGCGGTACGTCGCGAATCCACAGTGCGCGAAAGCCGAGCGAATCGGCCCGCGCCGCGAGTTCGAGCTGCTCGTTGAAATCGGGGACGGTCCGGCCGCCGCGCAGCAGCGGCAGCGTCAGGCCGATCGACAGCCGCTCGGCCGAGAAGATGCGCTGCGCGACGTCGGCGCGGCCGGAGGCGGGCAGGGGCATGTCCATTCCTTGAAGACGGGGCGAAGCGGGCGCGCTCCGTACGGTGTTCGCATGCTAGCGTGTTTGCGCGACGCTTGCGACGCGCGGCGAGCGATACACGGCGGCATCGGCGGGTCCGGCATGATCGGCGCCTTCGGTCACCGGGCGATCAATCGGCATGAACTGACTTCGGCAAGTGGTGGTCGGTCTTGTGGCGGGCACGGTGCTGTTCGTGTTCGGCGGCGCTCGCACGGTTGAGGCGACGCACGCCGATCTATGCAGGACCGCCGAGGAGTCGGGCATCACGGCGGGCCTCCGGGATGGGTTGCCTCGGATCACGTGCGCGCTCGACCACGCATGCGCGGCCACGGGCGGGCGATTGTAAGCGGATCGTCGGGCGTCGTGCAGGCGCAAACGTCGCGCCGGCGCACACGTCTCGCCGGCGCACACGTCACATTCCTGCAACACCGGCGCCGCGCCCGTCCGCCGATCGCGCGCGCCGTTTCCCGTCGTTTCACTTTCGAAACGTTCACGCATTTCTGTCGCCGCCCGATCTGCATCGGGGTCACTTCACCGGCCGCGCCGCCTTGCGCTGCGAAGCATGGTGCGCTCCTTGCATATCTGTGTGTGCCGTGAGCGCGATCGCCGGCGCGGTAGAGGGCCGGCCATCGCTTCAGTGGGTCGGACGCATCGAAGACGGGGACAAGAGAATGAGAACAGACCGAATCGCAACGTGTCGTGTTGCAAAAATGAATCGCCGACCTGCCCGAGAATTCGTTTCACCGTTGATTGCGGTGACATGAGCGTGCGGCTTTTCGTTCCATCCGAACAATCCGGGTTCGTTCCGAACGACGACGTGCAGGCGTGACGCACCAGGCCGACCGGTGCCAGTCGGCCGTCGGGGATGAACCGCCGAGCACGTGGATGGGCAATCAATCATGAGATATGGATCGTCATGCCGACGCGCGAAACGCCTGCGTGCCGAGCGCGACGCATGCGTGTGCCTGCCGCACGCACCGCCGCGCGGCGATCCGCCCGACATCGGGAAATCGAAGGTGTAGTCCAGGGGAAAGGTCCGCCGGCGGCGCCGCGGTGGATCCGACGACATTGTGCTGTCAGTTGATCCACTACCCCGATGGATCAATTGTTGGAGCGCCCATCGCCATGTGGTCGATGGGCGTCTTTTTTTGCTGCGCCGGTGTCGCGCGCGCCGCCGGCTCGATCGCCCGGCGTTCTGTATCATGTGCTGGCGCGCTGGCCGCACGGCTTGCCACCGCGCCCGATCACGCGCCGCCAACATGAACGACATCGCCTTGCCCGACCCCTCATCCGCCAGCCTCGATCCGGCCGCGCTCGATGCGCTGCACGCGTTCGTCGAGCGCCATCCGCGGCTGCTCGTGCTGACCGGTGCAGGCATCAGCACGGATTCCGGCATTCCCGGCTATCGCGACCGCAACGGTCAATGGATGCGCTCGCCGCCGATCCAGCTCCACGAATTCCTCGGGTCCGACACCGCGCGCCGCCGCTATTGGGCGCGCAGCATGATCGGCTGGCCCGTGGTGGGCCGTGCGCGGCCGAACCGCTCGCATGTCGCGCTCGCGCGGCTCGGCGGCACCGGCCGGATCGAGCGCCTCGTCACGCAGAACGTCGACGGGCTGCACCAGCGTGCAGGCAGCGGCGACGTGATCGAACTGCATGGCGGCATCAACGGCGTCACGTGCCTCGATTGCGGCGCGCATCACGCGCGCGCGACGATCCAGACCTTGCTCGAAACGGACAACCCCGAGCTGCTGGGCACACAGGCGGAACCCGCCGCCGACGGTGACGCGCACCTCGAATGGGCCGCGCTCGACACGTTCCGCATCCCGGCCTGCCCGGCCTGCGGCGGGCTGCTGAAGCCGGCGGTGGTGTTCTTCGGCGAGAACGTGCCGCGCGAACGCGTCGCGCTGGCGTCGCAGGCGCTCGATGCGGCCGATGCGCTGCTCGTCGTCGGCTCGTCGCTGATGGTGTATTCCGGCTACCGGTTCTGCGTGTGGGCCCAGGCGCAGAACAAGCCCGTCGCCGCGTTGAACCTCGGCCATACGCGCGCCGATCCGATGCTGACGCTGAAGGTCGAGGCGCGTTGCGCGCCCGCGCTCGACGCGCTTAACGCGCGGCTGGGCGTCGCCGGCGACGCGCCGGAGCATGCATCGTGACCGGGCCGACGTCCTCGCCCGATCCGTCCGCCCGGCTGTCGGCGCCGGCGGCCGAGCGCAATCGCGGGCCGATCCTCGACGTGCTGCGTCGCGTGCTGCCGGCCAGCGGCGACGTGCTCGAGATCGCGAGCGGCACCGGGCAGCATGCGGTCCATTTCGCGCAGGCGCTGCCGGCGCTGCGCTGGCAGCCGAGCGATCCTGACGCACACGCGCGCCGCTCGATCGCCGCGTGGGTCGCGCATGCCGGCCTCGCGAACCTGGCCGAGCCGCTGGCGTTCGACGTGCGGGATGCGTCGTGGCCGGCCGCGGCGTTCGACGCGATCGTCTGCATCAACATGATCCACATCTCGCCGTGGGCCTGCACCGACGCACTGTTCGCCGGCGCGTCGCGCGTGCTGCGTCCGGGCGGCGTGCTGTTCCTGTACGGACCGTATCGCCGCGAAGGCCGGCACACGGCGCCGTCCAACGAAGCGTTCGACCAGCAGTTGCGCAGCCGCGACCCGTCGTGGGGCGTTCGCGATCTCGAGGCGGTCGTCGCGCTCGGCCTCGACCGCGGGCTCGACTGCATCGAGGTCGTCGAGATGCCGGCGAACAATCTGAGCGTCGTGTTCAGGCGCCTGCCGCACGCGGAGCAGTGATACGCAAGCGCGCATCGCAGCCGGGTTTCCACTATCCTTTCGCCTGTGCGCGCGACCCGGTTCGGTCGCGCCCTGTTTTTTCCGGAGAATTGACTAATGGGCAAACAAGCAATCGGTGTGATCGGGCTCGCGGTGATGGGCCGCAATCTCGCACTCAATATCGAGAGCCGCGGTTACGCGGTGTCGGTGTATAACCGCAGCCGCGAGAAAACCGACGAACTGATCGCCGAATTCCCCGGCCGTAATCTGGTACCGACCTATACGCTCGAAGAGTTCGTCGCGTCGCTCGAGACGCCGCGCCGGATCCTGATGATGGTGAAGGCCGGCGAAGCGACCGATGCGACGATCGCATCGCTCAAGCCGCTGCTCGAGAAGGGCGACGTGCTGATCGACGGCGGGAATACGCACTTCACGGACACGATCCGCCGCAACCAGGAACTCGCGCAATCGGGCCTGCACTTCATTGGCACCGGCGTGTCCGGCGGCGAAGAGGGCGCGCTGCGCGGCCCGTCGATCATGCCGGGCGGCCAGCGCGACGCGTACGACCTGGTCGAGCCGATCCTCAAGCAGATCGCCGCGAAGGCCCCGTCGGACGGCGAGCCGTGCGTCGCGTACATGGGTCCGGACGGTGCGGGCCACTACGTGAAGATGGTCCACAACGGCATCGAATACGGCGACATGCAGCTGATCGCCGAAAGCTATGCCGTGCTGAAGGACGTCGCGGGCCTGACCAACGACGAACTCGGCGCGGTATACACCGAGTGGAATCAGGGCGAGCTCGACAGCTATCTGATCGAGATTACATCCAAGATCTTCGGCAAGAAGGACGAAGAAACCGGCAAGCACCTCGTCGACGTGATCCTCGATCGCGCCGCGCAGAAGGGCACCGGCAAGTGGACGAGCCAGAACGCGCTGGATCTGGGCGTGCCGCTGCCGCTGATCACCGAGTCGGTGTTCGCGCGCGTGCTGTCGTCGTTGAAGACCGAGCGCGTCGCGGCCAGCAAGATCCTGTCGGGCCCGGCCGCCGCGTCGTTCGACGGCGATCGCGCCGCGTTCGTCGAAGCGGTGCGCCGCGCGCTGTACCTGAGCAAGGTGATCTCGTACGCGCAGGGCTTCGCGCAACTGCGCATGGCGTCCGAAGAATATGGCTGGAACCTCGATCTCGGGACGATCGCGAAGATCTTCCGCGCGGGCTGCATCATCCGCGCGCGATTCCTGCAGAAGATCACCGACGCGTACGCGAAGGATCCGGCGCTCGCGAACCTGCTGCTCGACCCGTATTTCAAGGACATCGCCGCGAATTACCAGGCGTCGCTGCGCGACGTCGTGGTGGCTGCCGTAAAGGCAGGCGTGCCGGTGCCGGCGTTCGCGTCGGCGGTCGCGTACTTCGACAGCTACCGTTCCGAGCGGCTGCCGGCGAACCTTGTGCAGGCGCAGCGCGACTTCTTCGGCGCCCATACGTTCGAGCGTACCGACCGGCCGGGCAGCTTCCACGCGAACTGGTCGTAACCGGCTGGCGAGGACGGTATTGTTGCGAAATTCTATTCTTTGAGTAGGGTTTTTCGTTCCCGGATCCCGGAATTGTTGGCTCCGAGGAAACAGTGTTTTCGTTCTTTCATGGTTTTCCCTAGGTGATCTCGGGACTAAACTTTGTTCAATCGCTGCAGACATGGTGTGTGCGGCGGAGCAAAAAAATCCCGGAGGTAATCATGAAATCGCTGATCGCAACGTTCGCTGCTGCTGCTGTCCTCGCCGTTCCTGCCGTCTCGTTCGCCCAACAGAACGCCCCCGTCACCCGTGCGCAGGTGAAGGCCGAACTGGCCCAACTGCAACAGGCCGGCTACAAGCTGGGCAGCGACCGTACCGACTACCCGGCAAGCATCCAGGCAGCTGAAGCCCGTGTGAACCCGCAACAGAACGTGGCCGCTGCCGATACGAGCGGCTACGGTGCGCAACCGGCCGCCCAGCAGGAATCGGGCGCTCCGGCGGCCGCCAAGACCGGCTGGCAGGTCAAGCGCGTGTCGGATGGCGCACCGGTCTACAAGGGTCGTTAATCGTCATCGATCGCCGGCCGCATGTGCGGCCCGATGCGACCCCACGCAGTACCCGCAGCCCGTCGTTCCGCATCACGGAACGACGGGCTGTTTTCATTGGCGGCACCCGTCGTGTCAATGCAGCGGCCGTGGCCCGCGGCCGATGTCCCGGAACAGCGCGTCAGCCGGCTCCAGCGCCTGCAGCCAGGCCTCGTCGTAGCCGCTCAGCGTGTCGAGCGCGTCGCGCAGCCGCTCGATCGCGAGCACCGGCAGCTCGACGCTGTGCCGGGTGGCGCCGCTCAGGTGCGCGACGCTCGCCAGTTGGACGAGTGCGTCCGCTGCTTCGGCGACGTCCGTCGCGAACAACAGGTGCCGGTTGAGCAATTCGACGAGGCCGCTGGAACCGGCGAAATCCTCGGCGTTGAGCTGCACGGACAGAAACGTCGCATTGTTCATGGTTTTCTCCTCGTGATCGCTGGATCGTGCGCTGCACCTCCGAGTATAGGAGGCGGCCGGCAGCGGGGCGGCAGTCATCGGTGCGACACGGCTGGCGGCCGTGGAACCGTGGCCTGAAGCCTCCGGACGCCGCGCGCGATGGGGCTCGCGGCCCGCCGACACGCGTCAGCGATACCGCAAGATTGTTTCCGGATCGGGCGCCTGCCACGGTCCTGTCCACGACAGATGGTATCTTTGACGGCCGGGGCGATACGAAAATGGCGCGAAAAAGGGGCCGATGAGCCCGTTCGCGCCGACGTCCCGCCGTGGAAACTGACGGCCGCGAGAGCGGTCGGATACTGGTTGGTCCGGCCGCCTGGCCGGACATCGTGCGTCGCACGCCGGAGGGCGGTGGGCGGCGCAACGACGCAAATCCGGGAGGACCCTTGAGAAAAACGATTCCGATCCACGATGCGCTGGCGCGCTGGTTGCCGCAGGCGGCGCTCGTCGCCGCGGCCGCCGTGCTGACGGGCTGTACGATGACGCCGTGGACCGACAGCTGGCAGCCGGTACGACCGTCGACGCCGGCGTCGGTCGCCACGCCGGGCGTGATTGCCGGCTATTACCGCGTGAATCCGGGCGACACGCTCGCCGGCGTCGCCGCCGCCTACGGGCAGCGCGTTCAGGACGTGGCCAGCTGGAACCACATGTCGCCGAATGATGCCCTGTCGCCCGGCCAGGTGCTGCGCGTCGCGCCGCCGCCTGCCTCGACCTCGCTCGGGCAGGCGCCCGCCGCGGCCGCGCAACCGGGCTCGCTGGCCTGGCCGGCCACGGGCATGGTCGCCGCGCCATTCCTGGCCGGCAAGACGCGCGGCATCGTGATCGCCGCGACCGGGCCCGACCGTTCGGTGCGGGCCGCGGCAAACGGGCGCGTGGTCTATGCCGGGTCTGGCGTCAAGGCATACGGCCCGCTCGTGATCCTGAAGCACGACAACGGGCTCATCACGGCCTACGGGCACAACGGCAAGCTGCTCGTCAACGAAGGCGATGCCGTGCGTGCGGGCCAGCCGGTCGCCGAGATGGGCACCGACGCGAGCGGTCGCGCGACGTTCGACTTCGAAGTCCGGCAGAACGGCAAGGTCGTCGATCCGATGAACTTCCTGCCGCGCAACGGCGGCTGACGCGCCGCGTCACGACGTGTGCGCCGCGCGGCGCACACGTTCCCGTCTTCACCCTTCCTTGAGCTCCGCGGTGCCGGACTGCCGCGCACGATTGCCGAGCCAGCGAATGCCCAGCGCGAGTCCCGCCGCGCCGAGCGCGATCAGCGAACACTGGATCGCGACCGGCAGGTACCCGTGCGGCCGCGGATCGACGAACGGATAGGGATACCAGTTCTCCAGCGCGCCGCGCACGAGCGTATAGCCGAGATAGACGACCGGAAAACCGAGCCACGCGAACGCGCTGCGCCACGCGATCGGCGAGCGCGGTTCCACGTACAGCCAGTCGCACAGCACCACGAGCGGCACGATCCGGTGCAGGACCCAGTTGTTGAGGGCCGGCGTGACGTGGCGCAACGCATCGAGCCGGGCGAGCAGCAGCTCGTAGACGATCGCGGTGATCAGCATGTAGAGCACGGCGGCGCCGCGCATCGATTCGTAGCGCGCCGAGCCGGGACGCGTGACACGCGACAGCCCCACGACCAGCATGGCCGAGGCATAGAGGCTGCTCAGTTGCGTGAAGTAGCTGAGGTAGTTGCCGAGATGGACGGCAGGCATGCCCCAGTAGCCTGCGACGCTGTGCAGCGTGGTCGACACCGCGAGCAACGCGGCGATCAGCCGGTAGGCCGCAACGAAGAACGCTTTGCTCATGATGCCCGCGCAACGTCGCACCAAAGCTTCATCGTGCCACAGCCGCAGGCCCGCGCGATTCGGACTTTCCATATGCGGGCCAGTGGTCGGGCCGCGCGGATTCCTCGGATATTTGATCCGGTCGCACAACGATGGTCGCGCGTGAGGCTACAATCGGGGCAACCGCCGGGGTGCCGTCAGCCGCGGCGTGTGTCTGCCCCGCATACCACACGAGAAATTTCGAGACACAGCATGAAAAACATCCTCGCGAAACAGACGCGCTACAGCTCACCCGCGATCTTCTTCCACTGGGCCATCTTCCTGCTGGTGGCGCTGGCCTATCTGGCCATCGAGATTCGCGGACCGAAAGGCAGTGACAGTCGCGTGTTCTGGATGAACGTGCACCTGCTGGCCGGTACCTTCGTGCTCGTGCTGTCGGTGCTGCGCGTGCTATGGCGGATGATCAGCCGCGTGCCGGAAGCCATTCCGCAGACGACGCTGCTCAAGTGGATGTCGAAGCTCGCGCATTTCGCGCTGTACGTATTCATCATCGCGCAGCCGCTGCTCGGCATCATCCTGGTCAACATGGGCGGCAAGCCCGTGTCGCTCGACTGGATCGGCGTGTCGTTCACGCTGTTCGGCCCGGACAAGGCGCTGCGGCCGACGATCAAGGAAGCGCACGAACTGATCGGTAACGCGTTCTACTTCGTGATCGGCCTGCATGCGCTGGCCGCGCTTTACCACCACTTCATCCGGCGCGACGACGTGCTGCGACGCATGGCACCGTGATTGCCGCGCGCTGAAGCCGCGCAGCAGCCGGGGGTGCATGGTTGTATCGGCAACCATGCGCCCCCGGTCCGTTTACCGCAATGCGCGACTGGCCATCGCGGCGAACATTCTGTAACATCTCGGCTGCTTTTACATTCCGCTTACGCATCGCCGCGCATGCTGCACCGACATCGTCACCTGACCGCCTGGCTCGGCGTGTTCGCGATCTGGCTCGCGATCGCGGCACCGCTGGTGTCGCAGTGGCGCATCGCGCAGGCAGCCATCCCCGACGCAATCGTCTGTAGTGCAGAACATGGCGCACACCGCGCGCCCGATGCGGGCCGCGCGCAGGACCATGCACTGCATCTCGATGCGTGCGGCTATTGCGGCTTCTTCGCGCACAGTCCCGCGATCGGCGGCGCGGCCGCCGCATCGTTCGCCTTCGTCCCCCCTCATGCCGTTTCCGCCACCGCACCGCATGCGGTCGCGGCACGCGCCGACCGCTATCCGCGCGCGTATCCACGCGCACCGCCCGAGCGCGCCTGACGCGCTGTCTTCCGTTCCATTCATCGCCGATATCCGTGCGGTCTGTCGAGGTCGCGTGGAGGGCGTCACTCGGGCTTTCGATCATGACCATTCTTTCCTTGCGCGCGCCGAGGGCGGCGCGCCATTCCCGTGCGCGGCGCGTGCCGCGCATGCTGAACCTCACTGTTCCCGCGCTGGCCGTCGGCGCGATGACCGCGGCCGCGGCCGCGACCGAATCCGCGCAGGCCGCCGGTGCGCCGACGGACGACGCGACCGCGCTGCTGCCGCCCGTCGAGGTCGTTGCATCGCCGCTGACGACGCCGCTCGTCGTCGTCACGGATCCGAAGACGCCGCGCCAGCCGCTGCCGGCGAGCGACGGCGCGGACTACCTGAAGACGATTCCCGGCTTCACGTCGATCCGCAGCGGCGGGACGAACGGCGACCCCGTGCTGCGCGGGATGTTCGGGTCGCGGCTGAACATTCTCGCGAACGGGATGCCGACGCTCGGCGCGTGCCCGAACCGGATGGATGCGCCAACCTCGTATATCGCGCCGGAAAGCTATGACAAGGTCACCGTCGTGAAGGGCCCGCAAACCGTGCTGTACGGTCCCGGCGCATCGGCCGGCACCGTGCTGTTCGAACGCGTGACGCCGCGTTTCGACCGCCCCGGCATGCGCTTCGACGGCAGCCTGGTCGGCGGATCGTTCGGCCGCAACGACCAGAACGTCGACGTGACTGCCGGCACGCCGGATGTCTACGGCCGCGTGACCGCGAACCATGCACATGCGCAGGACTACGAGGACGGCAACGGCAACACCGTGCCGTCGCAATGGGACAAGTGGAACGCGGACGCGGCGCTGGGCTGGACACCCGACGATCACACGCGCGTCGAACTGACGGCGGGCACCGGTGACGGTTATGCGCGCTACGCGGGGCGCGGCATGGATGGCGCGCATTTTCGCCGCGAGACGTTCGGCCTCTCGTTCGACAAGCGGCATCTCGGCGACGTGCTCGACCGGATCGAAGCGCGCGTGTACTACAACGAGGCCGACCACGTGATGGACAACTACACGCTGCGGCAGCCCGACCCGACCAGCAGCATGCCGATGCGAATGGCATCCGAGGTTCGGCGCCGCACGCTCGGTGCGCGGGCGGCCGCGACGTTCCGTTTCGGCGACGACTTCAAGCTCGTGACCGGCGTCGATACGCAGTCGAACCGGCTCGATGCCCGCTCGGCGATGGGGCGACAGAACTACGGCGACCAGCCGTGGGATGCGCAGGCGACGATGTGGAACGCGGGCGCGTTCGGCGAACTGACGTGGTATGCGAGCGATGCATCGCGCGTGATCGGCGGCGCGCGGGTCGACTACGCGAGCGCGCGCGACAAGCGTACGACGACGAGCGGGATGATGGCGAGCAAGCCGAACCCGACCTTCGGCGACGGTCGCGCGCGCGTGCTGCCGAGCGGTTTCGTGCGGTACGAGCGCGATCTCGCGGCGCTGCCGGTCACGTGGTACGCGGGGATCGGTCACGCGGAACGCTATCCGGACTACTGGGAGCTGTTCTCCGCGAAACGCGGGCCGGCCGGTTCGATCAACGCGTTCTCGGCGGTGCAGCCGGAGAAGACTACGCAGCTCGACATCGGCGCACAGTACAAGAGCGACCGGTTCGATGCGTGGGTGTCGGCCTACGCGGGATATGTGCAGGACTACATCCTGTTCAACTACGCCGCAGGGATGATGGGTCCGACCACGCAGGCGACCAACGTCAACGCGCAGATCATGGGCGGCGAAGCCGGCGTGTCGTGGCGGCCGGTCGCACCGCTGCGCGTCGAGACGTCGCTCGCGTATGCGTGGGGGCGCAACGCGACGAGCGGCGATCCGCTGCCGCAGATGCCGCCGCTCGAGGCGCGCTTCGGGCTTGAGTATACGCACGGCGCATGGTCGGCCGGCGGTCTGTGGCGAGTCGTTGCACCGCAGCATCGCTATGCCCTGAACGAAGGCAATGTGGTGGGCAAGGACTTCGGTCCGAGCGCCGGCTTCGGCGTGCTGTCGCTGCATGCGCAGTACAACGTCAGCAAGAAGGTGCAGATCTCGGTCGGCATCGACAACGTTCTGGACAAGGCCTACACCGAGCACCTGAACCTCGCCGGCAACGCGGGCTTCGGCTATCCGGCGAACGCGCCGGTGATGGAGCCGGGGCGCACGGCATGGTTGCGTGTGAGCGCGAAGCTGTAACGCGCGGCGCGCGTGTGCGATGCAGCATGCGCACGCGTGAACGCAGCCCCGCCCGAATGGGCGGGGCGCGTCAACCGATTAGAGAACCGTATCTAGTCAGGGCGCAAACGTTCGCGACTCGTGATTCACTCCCGCATTCGACGCACACGTTGCCCGCGACCGTTCGCGACCTGCCGTGCGCGTCGATCCGATCTCATTCGCACCGGCAACACAATAATCAGGAGAACATGCATGGCCAGATCGATGCGTTCCAGGGTGGTGGCAGGGGCAGTGGCTTGCGCGATGAGCGTCGCGCCGTTCGCGGGGACGACCGCGCTGATGACGCTCGCGACGACGCGCGCGGCGATGGCGGCAACCGCGCCGGCGGACGACTACGCGACGACGCGTTATCCGATCATCCTCGTGCACGGGCTCACCGGCACCGACAAGTACGCGGGCGTGCTCGAGTACTGGTACGGCATCCAGGAGGACCTGCAGCAGCATGGCGCGACCGTCTACGTCGCGAACCTGTCGGGATTCCAGAGCGACGACGGGCCGAATGGGCGCGGTGAACAACTGCTCGCTTACGTCAAGACGGTGCTCGCCGCGACCGGTGCGACCAAGGTGAACCTGGTCGGTCACAGCCAGGGCGGCCTCACGTCGCGCTATGTCGCGGCCGTCGCACCCGATCTCGTCGCGTCGGTGACGACGATCGGCACGCCGCATCGCGGCTCGGAGTTCGCCGACTTCGTGCAGAGCGTACTCGCCTACGATCCGACCGGATTGTCGTCGTCGGTGATCGCAGCGTTCGTCAATGTGTTCGGTATCCTGACGAGCAGCAGCAACAACACCAACCAGGACGCGCTCGCCGCACTGAAGACGCTGACGACTTCCCAGGCCGCCACGTACAACCAGAATTACCCGAGCGCGGGCCTCGGCGCGCCGGGCAGCTGCCAGACGGGTGCGCCGACGGAAACCGTCGGAGGCAATACACACCTGCTGTATTCGTGGGCCGGCACGGCGATCCAGCCGACCATCTCCGCGTTCGGCGTGACGGGCGCGACGGATACCAGCACGATTCCGCTGATCGACCCTGCGAACGCGCTGGACCTGTCGACGCTTGCGTTGTTCGGCACGGGCACGGTGATGATCAATCGCGCCTCGGGCCAGAACGACGGGCTCGTGTCGAAGTGCAGTGCGCTGTACGGGAAGGTGCTGAGCACGAGCTACAAGTGGAACCATCTCGATGAGATCAACCAGTTGCTCGGTGTGCGCGGCGCGAATGCGGAAGATCCGGTCGCGGTGATCCGCACGCATGCGAACCGGCTGAAGCTCGCGGGCGTGTGATCGATGACGGCACGTGAAGGACGCGCGCCGCTCGCGCGACGCGTTGCGGTCTACGGCGCGGTGGGGCTGGCGGCGATCGCCGGTGTCGCGATCTGGAGCGGCACGGCATCGCAGCGCGGCGCCGACGCGGCGCATGTATCGGTCGGCGCGGCAGTGCTCGGCGGCACGAGCGCCGCACCGCCGCAGGCCGCATTGCCCGCGAGCGCGGGACTGCCGCCGCCGCTTGACGGTTCCAGTGCGCCGAGGCTGCCGCTCGATGCCGGCGGCCATCTCGCGAAGTCGCGCGCGGTGCGCGATTTCTTCGACTACTGCCTGACCGCGCGGAGCGACCTGAACGCGGCCGCGCTCGATGCACTCGTCGTGCGCGAGATTGCCGCACAGCTCGACGGCACGGCCGCGCAACCCCAGGCGCTCGACGTCTGGCATCGATATCGTGCGTATCTCGACGCGCTGGCGAAGCTGCCGGAGGCGGGCGCGGTCGACAAGTCCGATCTCGGTGCGTTGCAGCTCGCGCTCGATCAGCGCGCGTCGATCGCGTCGCGCACGCTCGGCGATTGGAGCCAGCCGTTCTTCGGCGCGGAGCAGTGGCGGCAGCGCTACGATCTCGCGCGGCTGAAGATTGCGCAGGACCGCACGCTGACGGATGCGCAGAAGGCGGAGCGGCTCGCGGCGCTCGCGCAGCAGATGCCCGCCGACGAACGCGCGGCGCGGCAGAAGGCCGACCGGCAGCAGGCCGCGATCGACCAGATCGCGCAGTTGCAGAAGAGCGGGGCGACGCCCGATGCGATGCGCGCGCAACTGACGCAGACACTCGGCCCCGAAGCCGCCGCGCGCGTCGCGCAGATGCAGCAGGACGACGCATCATGGCAGAGCCGCTACGCCGATTATGCGGCGCAGCGTGCGCAGATCGGCGCGGCCGGATTGTCGCCACGGGATCGCGACGCGCAGATCGCCGCACTGCGGCAGCGCATGTTCACGAAGCCCGGCGAAGCGATGCGCGCGGCGTCGCTCGACCGCGCCACGGCTGCCGCGCAGTGACGCACGCGGTCATGCCGCGCGCGTGAAGTGTCGCGGCAGATGCTGTTCGATCGTAGCCGCGAGCGTGTCGAACGCGGGGCCGATGCCTTCGTGCGCGACGCACGCATAGCCGAGCAGCAGCCCGCGCCGCGCGGTGTCCAGGCTGCTGTAGTAGCTGGTCAGCGGGCGCACGATCACACCCGCGTCGAATGCGCTTTGCGTGACCGCGCGATCGTCGCACGTGTCGGGCAGGCCGAGTACGAGATGCAGGCCGGCCTCGTCGCCCATCACGGGCAGCGCGTCGCCGAAGCGCGCATGGATCGCATCGATCAGCAATTGCCGGCGCTCGCCGTACAGCGTGCGCATCCGCCTGACGTGTGAAGTCAGGTGCCCGTCCATGATGAATTCGGCGAGCACGGCCTGCTGCATCAGCTGGCCCTCGCGATACAGTTCCGACAACCCGGTGCGGAACGTGTCGACCAGATGCTCCGGCACGACCATGTAACCCATCCGCAGGCCCGGGAACAGCATCTTGCCCAGGCTGCCGACGTAGATCACGCGGCCGCCGTCGTCGAGCCCCTGCAGCGACGCGAGCGGGCGGCTGCCGTAGCGGAATTCGCTGTCGTAGTCGTCCTCGATGATCCAGCAGCGGTGCTGGCGCGCGTACTCGAGCAGCATCCGGCGCCGTGCAAGGCTCATCACCATCCCGAGCGGATACTGGTGCGACGGCGTGACAAGCACGAGCCGCGGCGGATGCTGCATGTCGCTCGCGCTCGGATCGATGCCTTCCTGGTCGACCGGCACCGGCGTGAGCGCGAGGCCGGTCGCCTGCAGCACGCTGCGCACGCCCCAGTAGCACGGCTCCTCGACCCACGCACGATCGCCGATGTCGGATAGCAGCCGCACCGCGAGGTCGATCGACTGGTGGATGCCGGTCGTGATGATCACCTGGTCCGGCGAGCATTTGACCGAGCGCGCGACGCGTAGGTAATCGGCGAGCGCACGGCGCAGCGGCCGGTAGCCGCCGCCCGGCGAATAGGTCAGCAATTCGGGATTCGCTTCTTTCCACAGGCGCGCCTGCAGGCGGCTCCATGTCCGGCTCGGGAATTCCGACACATCCGGCACGCCCGGCATGAACGCGCCCCACTGGCGCCGCGACACGCCCGCATGCTCGATCAACTGCCGACCCCGCATCGACAGGCTGCCTTGTGCGTCCTGCTGCGCCGCCGCACCGGCGTCGGACGGCGGCGCGGCGCCCGGCACGCGGATCGCGGCCGCGTCCGGGCGCGTGTCGGCCACGTAGGTGCCGCTCCCGGTCGTCGTCAGCACATAGCCTTCGGCCGTCAGCTGGTCGTACACGTGCAGCACGGTATTGCGCGCGATCGACAGGTCTGCCGCGAGGGTGCGCGAACTGGGCAGCTTTGTCCCTGGCCCTAATTCTCCGGTAAGAATCGCTTGCTGCATCAGTTGCAGCAACTGCCGGTACATCGGCTCGGACGAGCTGCGGTCGAGACGGGCGGAGAGCCAGTCGGCCAGGATCACGGTATCCAAAGTGGTCCTACTAGTAATATTGAAATGGTTCCCTATTGTAGAACCGTACGCACCGTATAGTGGGCCCATCTCAAAAACGTTTGTCGCGCAGCAAGGGGACAGCCACGATGAAGTCCGATGATGTGATCGTCAGCTTTCGCGGCGTGCGGAAGACCTACGACGGGGAGACGCTGGTCGTCAAATCGCTCGACCTCGATATCCACCGAGGGGAATTCCTGACGCTGCTCGGGCCGTCCGGCTCGGGCAAGACCACCTGCCTCATGATGCTGGCGGGCTTCGAGTTTCCGACGGGCGGCGAGATCCGCCTCGACGGCGAACTGCTGAATACCGTGCCGCCGCACAAGCGCAACATCGGCATGGTGTTCCAGAACTACGCGCTGTTTCCGCACCTGACGGTCGAGCAGAACGTCGCGTATCCGCTGTCGGTGCGCAAGCTGCCGGCGGCCGAGCGCGCGGAGCGCGTCGCACATGCGCTGAAGATGGTGCAGATGGAGCGTTTCGCGAAACGCTATCCGGCGCAGTTGTCGGGCGGCCAGCAACAGCGCATCGCGCTCGCACGGGCGCTCGTGTTCGAGCCGAAGCTCGTGCTGATGGACGAGCCGCTCGGCGCGCTCGACAAGCAGTTGCGCGAACACATGCAGTACGAACTGAAGGCGCTGCACGAGAAGCTCGGCGTGACCTTCGTCTACGTGACGCACGACCAGGGCGAGGCGCTCACGATGTCCGATCGCGTCGCCGTGTTCGACAAGGGCATCGTGCAGCAGCTCGATACCGTCGATCGCCTGTACGAATCGCCGTGCAACGAATTCGTCGCGAACTTCATCGGTGACAGCAACCGGCTGCGCGGCACCATCGCGCGCGTCGACGGCGAATTCTGCGAATTCCGGCTCGACGACGGCACGCAGCTCGTCGGTCGCCGCATCGGCGACGCAGCTGAAGGCGCGCCGGCCGTCGCGTGCATCCGCCCCGAACGCATGAGCCTCGCGAACGGGCACGCGAACGGCACCGCCAACCGCGTGACCGGCGAAGCGCGCAGCCTCATCTATTTCGGCGATCACGTGCGCATGCGCTGCGCGCTGCCGGGCCAGGACGAATGCTTCGTGAAGGTGCCGCTCGGCACGGGCGCGCTCGATGCGTTCTCGCCCGGCGCGCCGGTATCGCTCGCATTCGCGCCCGAGCATCTGCGCATATTCGCCTGACGCAGGGTTTTCCCGCTTTATCGCAGCACGTCGTCAACAACAACTGCCCACTTCCACCACGAGAGGAGAGGAACCATCATGAACGGAGCAAGCTCTACCGCGCGTCGCACCGCGCTCGCACTGGCGCTCGCCGTCGTCGGCGCATCGGCCACCGCGGCCGAACTCACGGTCGTCAACTTCGGCGGCGCGAACGGCGACGCGCAGAAGGCCGCATTCAACCAGCCGTTCGAAAAGGCGACCGGCAACAAGGTCACGGCCGTCGAGTACAACGGCGAGCAGGCGAAAGTGAAGGCGATGGTCGAGGCGAAGCACGTCAACTGGGACGTGGTCGAAGTCGAATCGGGTGACCTGAACCGCGGCTGCGACGAAGGGTTGTACGAGAAGCTCGACTGGTCGAAGATCGCGAAGAAGTCCGACCTGATTCCCGAATCGCCGCAGGTGTGCGGCGTCGGCTTCTTCGTGTGGTCGACCGCGCTGTCGTACAACGCGGACAAGCTGAAGACCGCGCCGACCGGCTGGGCCGATTTCTGGAACGTGAAGAAATTTCCCGGCAAGCGCGGCATGCGCAAGGGCGCGCGCTACAACCTCGAGTTCGCGCTGATGGCCGACGGCGTCGCGCCGAAGGACGTGTACAAGGTGCTCGGCACGAAGGCCGGCCAGGACCGCGCGTTCAAGAAGCTCGACGAGCTGAAGCCGTACATCCAGTGGTGGGAAGCGGGCGCGCAGCCGCCGCAGTTCCTGGTGGCCGGCGACGTCGTGATGTCGACCGCGTACAACGGCCGTATCGACGCCGCGCAGAAGGAAGGCAAGAACCTGAAGGTCGTGTGGAACGGCAGCATCTACGACCTCGACTACTGGGCGATTCCGAAGGGCTCGCCGAACAAGGCGCTGGCCGAGCAGTACATCGCGTACACGCTGACGCCGAAGCCGCAGCAAGGGTATGCGCAGCACATCGCGTACGGCCCCGCGAACGTCGCGGCGATCAAGTCGCTTGACGCGAAGACGCTCGCGAACCTGCCGAACTCGCCGGCCAACGGCAAGAACGCGGTGCTGGAGGACATCGGCTTCTGGACCGACCACAGCGACGAGCTCGAGCAGCGCTTCGCCGCGTGGGCGACGAAGTAACCGCTACTCAGGTGTCCTGATGCAACCTGCCGCGCGGCGCATCGATTGCGTCGTGCGGCATTCCGCCGGATCGAGCCCGGCCGGAGAGAACCGTTGAACACGATGACGATCGCTCCTTCCTCGCCGTCGTCAGCCGCGCTCAAGCGCGAGCTGAAGGCCGCCGAGGCCCGCAAGCGCACGATGGCGTTGCTGCTGATCGCGCCGCTCGCGATCTTCCTGCTGCTCATTTTCGTCGTGCCGATCGGCACGCTGCTTACGCGCGCGGTGCAGAACCCCGAGATCGCGACCGCGCTGCCGAACACGATCGCCGCGCTGTCGGGATGGGACCGCAAGGCGCCGCCGGCCGACGCCGCGTACGTCGCGCTCGCGGCCGACATGACGAAGGTCGCCGACAGCGAGGCGATGGGCGCACTCGCGCGGCGCCTGAACACCGAGATTCCCGGCTACCGCTCGCTCGTCGCGAAGACGGCACGCGCGATGCCGCTGAAAGGCGACAACGACGCGGCACTGACGCCCGCGCAAACGCGCGCGAAACTGATCGACCTCGATTCGCGCTGGGGCGACGTTGCGTACTGGCAGTCGATCGCGAAGAACGGTAGCCAGTTGTCGCCGTTCTACCTGCTCGCCGCGCTCGACCACAAGCAGGACGGCTTCGGGCAGATCGTGCAGGCCGATCCCGATCAGTCGATCTATCTCTCGATCTTCGGCCGCACGTTCGTGATCGGCGTCGCGGTCACGCTGTTCGCGCTGTTGCTCGGCTATCCGCTCGCGTACTGGATCTCGACGCTGTCGGAGCGCCGCGCGAACCTCGTGATGATCCTCGTGCTGATTCCGTTCTGGACGTCGGTGCTCGTGCGCGTCGCCGCGTGGATCGTGCTGCTGCAGAGCGAAGGGCTCATCAACACCGCACTGATCGGCAGCGGGCTGATCTCGCATCCGCTGACGCTGCTGTTCAATCGCGTCGGCGTGTACATCTCGATGACGCACATCCTGCTGCCGTTCATGATCCTGCCGCTCTACAGCGTGATGAAGTCGATCCCGCCGACATACCAGCGCGCGGCCGTGTCGCTCGGCAGCCATCCGTTCGCCGCCTTCTGGCGCGTGTACGTGCCGCAGACCTATCCGGGCGTCGGCGCCGGCGCGCTGCTCGTGTTCATCCTGGCGATCGGCTACTACATCACACCCGCGCTGCTCGGCGGGCCGAACGACCAGATGGTCAGCTACTACGTCGCGTACTTCACGAACGTGACGATCAACTGGGGCATGGCGTGCGCGCTCGGCGGGCTGCTGCTCGCGGCGACGCTGGTGCTGTATGCGGTGTACGGGCGCTTCACGCGCACCAACGTGAGCCTCGGCTGAGCGGTCGAGCAGCAACACGCAACGAAACGGGAAGGGGATGCCGACCATGAAACTCGCCAGGCCGCTGTTCGCGCCGCACATGTCGTTCGTCGAGCGCGCGTGGTATGTCGCGCTACGCGTGCTCGTCGTGCTGACGCTGCTGTACCTGATCCTGCCGGTGCTTGCCATCGTGCCGCTGTCGTTTTCGTCGAGCACGTTCCTCGTCTATCCGATTCCGGGCTTCTCGATGCGCTGGTACGAGAACCTGATCGCGTCGGACGAGTGGCGGATGGCCGCGAAGAACAGCTTCATCGTTGCGCCGTCGGCGACCGTCGTCGCGACCGTGCTCGGCACGCTCGCCGCGATCGGCCTCACGAAGGCGGACTTCCGGGGCAAGGGGCTCCTGATGGCCGTGCTGCTGTCGCCGATGATCGTACCCGTGGTCGTGGTCGGCGTCGGCATGTACCTGTTCTTCGCGCCGCTCGGCCTCGCGAATACCTACACGGGGCTGATCGCCGCGCACGCGGCGCTCGGCGTGCCGTTCGTCGTGACGACGGTGGCCGCGACGCTGCAGGGATTCAACCAGAACCTGGTGCGCGCGAGCTTGTCGCTCGGCGCGAATCCCGTCACGACGTTCTTCCGCGTGACGCTGCCGGTGATCGCGCCGGGCGTGATGTCGGGTGCGCTGTTCGCGTTCGCGACGTCGTTCGACGAAGTCGTCGTCACGCTGTTCCTCGCGGGCGCGGACCAGACGACGCTGCCGCGCCAGATGTTCACCGGCATTCGCGAGAACATCAGCCCGACGATCGCCGCGCTCGCAACGATCCTGATCATTTTCTCGACGAGCCTGCTGCTCGCGCTCGAATGGCTGCGCGGCCGCAACGCGCGACGCGCGGTGTCTTGACGGCCGGAACCGCAGCGGCCGCCGTATCGTCGATCGTTGCGGTCTCAACGATGCCGCGCACTCGACGCGGCGCACGGAAGCTTTCGTTTCGCTGACTGGCGACGCGGTTGCCTGCACGCTCGATGAGGCTCTGCAACAATACGGCTCGCGACACCGCGCGTTCCGTTCTTGCAGCAGGGGGCGCCCGGTGCCGCGCCGCTCAATCCGCGACGCCGCGCGTCGCTCGTCAGCCGAGCCTCATCTTGTCCGAATTCGTATCCCCTGCCGGCGCCCGGGAGCCGGCCGTCAACTGGCGCGCGATGTCCGCCGTGCTGCTGGCCGTCGCGCTCGCGACGCTCGACACGGCAATCGCGAACACCGCGCTGCCCGCGATCGCCACCGACCTGCACGCGTCGCCGGCCGCGTCGGTGTGGATCATCAACGCCTACCAGCTCGCGATGGTCGCGACGCTGCTGCCGTTCGCGTCGCTCGGCGACATCGTCGGTCACAAGCGCGTGTATGTCGCGGGCCTCGCGGTGTTCACGCTCGCGTCGCTCGGCTGCTCGCTCGCGGCGACGCTGCCGCAGCTGACAGCGGCGCGGATCGTGCAGGGCTTCGGTGCGAGCGCGATCATGAGCGTGAACGTCGCGCTGATCCGCAACCTGTTTCCCGCGCACCGGCTCGGGCGCGGCGTCGGCTTCAATGCACTGGTCGTCGGCGTGTCGTTCGCCGTGGGGCCGACGATCGCGTCGCTGATCCTGTCGGTGGCCGCATGGCCGTGGCTGTTCGCGGTGAACGTGCCGCTCGGCGTGCTCGCGCTTGCCGTGGCGATTCCGTCGCTGCCGCAGACGGCGCGCGGCAAGCATGCATTCGATCCGCTCGCCGCGCTGTTCAACGTGATCACGTTCGCATCACTGATCTTCGCGCTCGGCGAATTCGCGCAGCGCGGGCCGCTGTCCGTCGTGTTCGCGGCTGCCGCGGTCGCGCTCGCGTTCGGGTCGCTGCTGATCCGCCGCCAGGCTGGGCACCCGGCGCCGATGCTGCCGGTGGACCTGTTCCGCCGGCCGGTGTTCACGCTGTCCGCGCTGACGGCCGTGTGCGCGTTCGCCGCGCAGGGGCTCGCGTTCGTATCGCTGCCGTTCTACTTCGAAACCGTGCTGCATCGCGACGCGGTGGAGACTGGCTTCCTGATGACGCCATGGTCGGCGATCGTCGCGCTCGCCGCACCGATCGCGGGCCGGCTGTCCGATCGTTATCCTCCCGGATTGCTCGGCGCGATCGGGCTCGCACTGCTGAGCGCGGGAATGGTGTCGCTCGCCGCGCTGCCGGCGGCGCCGAACGTCGTCGACATCGGCTGGCGGATGATGCTGTGCGGCGCGGGCTTCGGCTTCTTCCAGTCGCCCAACCTGAAGGCGTTGATGTCGAGCGCGCCGCCCGAGCGCAGCGGCGGCGCGAGCGGCATCATCGCGACCGCGCGGCTGATCGGGCAGGCGACCGGCGCGGCGCTCGTCGCGCTGTCGTTCGGGATCGCCGGGCGTCACGGGCCGACGCTCGCGCTGATGCTCGGTGCGGGCTTTGCCGGCGCCGCGAGCGTCGCGAGTGGGCTGCGGCTCTTCGCGCCGTCGCATCGGGCCGGCGCGCCGGTCGCATCGGTCGCGGCGACGCCGGCGACGCCGGCGAAGGAGCGGGCGACGGAGTAGCGCTCCGCGCGCGCCCGCTGCCCGAGAGTTTCCCGGCCGGCGCACGGCAAACGACCGCCGCGCGCCGGCCTTCGCATCACGCTCAGAAGCCGCCCGTCTGGATCAGCTTGTTGAGGTTCGCGATGTTCAGGCTGCCGAAGCCGGTCGTCAGATCCCAGCCGGTGCCTGCGTTGTAGCCGTACCCCTGATAGCCGTTGTTCCCCGACACGACGTCATAGCGCACGAGCGACGGGTTCGACGGAATGTCCGCATAGAACTTGCCGGCCGGGAAGCCGAGACCCGTGCCGTTCGCCGCGAGCAGACGCGCCCAGAAACCGGTGAAGATCGGTGCGGCGAGGCTCGTGCCGCCGATCTGCTGCAGCTGGCCATAGTTGTAGATGTACGCGCCCGTGCTTTGCGCGGCGTCGAACGACACGTCGGGCAACTGACGATTGCTGCCCGACTGCCACGCCGGTGCCGGCAGGACCGTGCTGACGCCGCCGCCCGTGGCCCACAGCTTGCCGTTCCCGTCGAGGCCTTCGTTCCACACCGTTTCGTTCGAGAATGCGCCCGCCGACGTGCTGTACAGCGTCGTGCCGCCGATCGCGAGCACGTGCGGCGACGCGGCCGGCCACGACACCGTGTAGTTCGCGCCGTCCGGATAGCCGCGGTTGTTGCACTCGTACACGCCTTCGTCGCCCGACGATACCGAGAACGTCTGGCCCTGCGCGGCAGCCGTCGTGAAGATCTGCTCTTCGGCGTCGATCGTGCCGTCCGCGTTCGCGTCGGTTTCGCACCAGCCGAGCGACACGTTGATCACCTTCGCGGTGTTGTCCGACACCGCGCGGTTGAACGCTTGCGTGAGGCCCGTGTTGCCTGAGGCGTTCAGGTCCGCCATGTAGAACACCAGCTTGCCGACCTGGCCGCCGGCCGAGCCCACGATCGACTGGCTGTCGAGATCCCATTCGCCTTGGCCGTCCTGGTCGTCGCTGTAGCTGCCGCTCGTGCCGGTGCCGTTGGTCTTGACGGTCTGGGTCGTGACCGTGCCGTAACCGTTGCTCGACGTGAACTGCTTCAGGTCCTGCAGTGTCTGCGACACGCCGCCGATCGTGATGATGCCGACGGTCACGCCGGCCGCGGTCGGCACGCCGGTCGCGTTGTAGAGGCCCGGGAATTCCTTCGGATAGTGGCCGGTGGCCGTGCCGGCCGCGAGCGCCTGCGGCTTCGCCACGTTGCCGATGCGCAGCATCGGATGCGCACGCGCGACGTTCTGCAGCCCGAGCACCGAACCGACGACGTCGCCGAGCGCGCGTGGCACCTGGGCGGTCGATGCGTTCGCGAAGCCCGAGCGGCCCGCGTACTGGAAATGCACGAGAGACGTGTTGAACGCGGTCTTCACCGTTCCTGCCGTGCCGCGCGCGGACACCAGCAGCCGGTTCGGCGCCACTTCGATGTTCACGAAGCCGCTCTTGCGCAGATAGTCGACGACCGACTTTACCTGCGCGTCGGTCGGCGCGTAGCTGGCGAGGAACTGCTCGTGCGTCAGGTACTGGCGGTAATGCGCGTTGCCGGGCCGGTTCACGTCGTGCGCGAGCTGCTTGAGCTGCGCGGCATTGCGCAGCTTCAGGCTGACGACGACGTCGGTCGTCTCGCCGGCCGCGAGTTCGAGCGACGGCGCTGCGCTGCGCGCCATCAACTGCGGGCCGGTCAGAAAGGCCTTCGTGTGGGTATCGACCCAGTCCGTCGTCGCGTGTGCGGCGCCGGCGGCGAGCACGAGCGGCCACACGCATGCAAGGCGGCGGGGCGACGGAAGGGGCAGGGCAAACCGGGCGTTCCTTTTCATCGGGAGTCCTTTTTAGGAGAGACGACGTTGCTGGAGCCCCCGGCCCTTGTGGGGCCGCGAGCGGTGACGAGCGTAGGGCGTCGGTGCCGTTCCGGTAGCTGCCAGTTTCCATAGCTGTCAGTTCTGACATTGGCGTGTTCGCGCGCATGCGCCGGCGTCGTCGGTACACGCGGCATCGATGCCGGCAAAGGGAACCGGTTCGCGACGCGATCGCGCTGCGGTCGACGACGTTTGCACGCATGACTCGTTCGTTGCGGTATCGGAATGCGCGCGATTGCGGAGCGAATCGCCGCGAGAGCGCTTCGCGTGCGATCGGGCGCGGGTGCGCCGCGCGTTGCACTATGTGGTCAGGTGCCGCCATGATGGCAACGCGACGCCGCCGCGACGCGCGGATGCACAAAAAAGGGGCCGGTCGATCGCGAGCGTTTCCCGAACTGTGGAACGGCCCATAGCCGAGTCTTGCAGCGTGCTTTCGGTTCGCGGGGCAGGTGAGCGGATTAGAGGAAATACTCGAATGCGCACGATGGCGTCGACTCGGCGCGCGCCGGATGTCCATCGTGAGCCGGTTCGTTGCCGCGCGGCTCGCTCCGGCGAACGAGCGCGCTGCGGGATCGAACGATGGCGCAGCGAAACGCCTCCTTGACGCGTTTCGTTCGGCGGCTATTCTTCAATCCATAACCATCCGGTTATTGATTCGAACATGCAAAGCGCTCACGACATGCTTTTCAGGACACTTGCCGATCCGACGCGCCGCGCGCTCTTCGAGCGGCTGTGCGAGGAGGGCGAGTTGACGGTCGCCGCGCTCACGGCCCATGCAGGCGTGTCGCAGCCGGCGGTATCGAAGCATCTGGGCGTACTGAAGCAGGCCGGGCTCGTGAGCGACCGTCACGAAGGCCGGCAGACGCACTACAGCGCGCAGCCGCAGGCGCTGACTCCGTTGATCGACTGGACCAGCCAGATGGCCGGCTTCTGGCAGACCCGGTTCGACGCTCTCGAAGATCTGCTCAAAAGGATGGATCAGTAATGAACCAGGCCACTACCGAAACGCGCTCCGTCGTCGTCGAACGGGAGCTGTCGCATCCGCCGGAGAAGATCTGGCGTGCGCTCACGCAACCGCACCTGATCGAGGCGTGGCTGATGCAGAGCGACTTCGAGCCCGTCGCGGGGCGCGCATTCAGCTTCCGCGCGGACTGGGGTTCGGTCGACTGCACGGTGCTGACGATCGAGCCGCAGCGCGTGCTGTCCTATACATGGGCCGCGTATGGCTTGGAAAGTGTCGTCACGTGGACGCTCACGCCGACGCCGGGTGGCACGCTGCTGCGCATGGAGCAGGCCGGCTTCCGCGCGGATCAGGAGCAGGCGTACCGCGGCGCGCAGCACGGCTGGGCACGGTTCTTCGAATCGCTCGAACAGGTGCTGGCGCGGCCGGATGGAGAACCGGAGGCCGGGGCATGAGCGCATCGGACCTGGAGCCGTCGGCACGCATCGACGCGCTGATCGCGGGAATCACCGACTGGCGAGGCAAGACGTTCGCCGAGCTGCGCGAGACGATCCTTGCTGCCGAAGACGGCATCGTCGAGGAATGGAAATGGATGGGCAGCCCGGTGTGGTCATGCGACGGGATGATCGCGGTCGCGAATGCGCACAAGGGCAAGGTGAAGCTGACGTTCATGCACGGCGCACAGCTGCCCGATCCCGGCGGGCTGTTCAATGCGGGCCTCGAAGGCAATGCGCGGCGCGCGATCGATTTCCTCGAAGGCGACCGGATCGAGAAGCGGGCGCTGAAGGCCCTCGTGCGCGCGGCGATCGAATACAACCGCACCCACCTGAAGAAGAACACGCGAGGAGCGGGCGCGAAGGCGCGCGGCGGCAAGGCGGCGTGACACGCCGGACAAGCGACGGCATCGCGTAGCGAGCAGGCAAAAAAAAGCCCGACACGAGGTCGGGCATCCAAATCGGCCGCAACCGCCCGCGAGGCGGCTGCGGCACCTGCAACAGCAGGGCGCTTACGCTGCGAGCAGCGAGCGCAGCACGAACGGCAGGATACCGCCGTGCTTGTAGTAGTCGACTTCGATCGGCGTATCGATACGCAGCAGCACCGGTACGCGGGTCGCTTCGCCGTTCTTGCGGTGGATCACGAGCGTGACGTCCTGCTGCGGCTTGAAGTCGTCGCCGAGGCCTTCGATGTCATAGGTCTCCTCGCCGGTGATGCCGAGCGACTGGACGCTGTCCGAGCCCTTGAACTGCAGCGGCAGCACGCCCATGCCGACCAGGTTCGAGCGGTGGATCCGCTCGAAGCTGCGTGCGATCACGGCCTTCACGCCGAGCAGTTGCGTGCCCTTCGCGGCCCAGTCGCGCGACGAGCCCGTGCCGTACTCTTCGCCCGCGAACACGACGGTCGGCGTGTCGGCCGCGACGTACTTCATCGCCGCATCGTAGATCGACAGTTGTTCGCCGCTCGGCTGATGAATCGTCAGGCCGCCTTCGACGCGCGTGCCATCAGCCTTCACCGGGATCATCAGGTTCTTGATCCGGACGTTCGCGAACGTGCCGCGCATCATCACGTCGTGGTTGCCGCGGCGCGAGCCGTAGCTGTTGAAGTCGGCCTTCTGCACGCCGTTTTCCTTCAGCCACTTGCCTGCCGGCGAGTCTTCCTTGATCGAGCCTGCCGGGCTGATGTGGTCGGTCGTGACCGAGTCACCGAAGATGCCCAGTGCGCGCGCGCCCTTGACCGTCGGGATCGAATCCGCCGGCTCCATCGAGAAGTCGTTGCCGAAGAACGGCGGCTCGGCGATGTAGGTTGACTTCGGCCAGTCGTAGACCTGGCCCGTTTCGCCCTCGATTTTGCTCCAGAGGTCGCCCTTCTTGGTCAGCTTCGAGTAGTTGTCCTCGAACTTCTTCGGGTCGAGCGCGAACTTGAGCAGCGCGTGGATTTCCTCGCTCGTCGGCCAGATGTCGCCGAGGTAGATGTCGTAGCCGTCCTTGCCCTTGCCGACCGGCTCGGTCATCAGGTCGCGCGTGATGTTGCCGGCGATCGCGTAGGCGACGACGAGCGGCGGCGACGCGAGGAAGTTCGCGCGGATGTTCGGGTGGATACGCGCTTCGAAGTTGCGGTTGCCCGACAGCACCGCAGCCGCGACGATGTCGTTCTTCGTGATTGCTTCGTTCAGTTCCGGCGTCAGGTCACCCGCGTTGCCGATACAGGTCGTGCAGCCGTAGGCGGCGACTTCGAAGCCGAGCTTCGCGAGGTAGGGCAGCAGGCCCGTCTTCGTCAGGTATTCGGTGACGATGCGCGATCCCGGCGCGAGCGACGTCTTGATGTGCGGCGCGACGGTCAGGCCGGCTTCGACGGCCTTCTTCGCGAGCAGGCCGGCGGCCAGCAGCACGCTCGGGTTCGACGTGTTCGTGCACGACGTGATCGCGGCGATCAGCACGTCGCCGTTTTTCACGTCGACGCCGTTGCTCGTCGTGTACTGCGCGTTCAGGTCGTCCGCCTTCTTCGCGAAGCCGTTTTCCGCGACCGGCTTCGAGAACAGGTCGGTGAACGTCGACTTGACGTTGCCGATCTCGATGCGGTCCTGCGGGCGCTTCGGGCCGGCCAGCGACGGGGCGACCGTTGCCAGGTCGAGCGTCACCGTCTTCGTGTAGTCGATGTCGCCGGCCTTCGGAATGCCGAACAGCTTCTGTGCCTTGAAGTAGTTTTCGAACGCGGCGATTTCGGCCTTCGTGCGGCCCGTGCCTTCGAAGTAATCGATCGTCTTTTCGTCGACCGGGAAGAAGCCCATCGTCGCGCCGTATTCCGGCGCCATGTTGCCGATCGTCGCGCGGTCCGGCAGCGACAGCGACTTCGTGCCGTCGCCGAAGAACTCGACGAACTTGCCGACGACCTTCTCCTTGCGCAGCATTTCGGTGATCGTCAGCACCAGGTCGGTGGCCGTCACGCCTTCGCGCAGCTTGCCCTTCAGCTCGACGCCGACGACGTCCGGCGTCAGGAAGTACACCGGCTGGCCGAGCATGCCGGCTTCCGCCTCGATGCCGCCCACGCCCCAGCCAACCACGCCGATGCCGTTGATCATCGTCGTGTGGCTGTCCGTGCCGACGAGCGTGTCCGGGTAGTACACGGTGTCGCCGCCGTCCGCCTTCTTGTGGACGCCGCGCGCGAGATACTCGAGGTTCACCTGGTGGACGATGCCGACGCCCGGCGGCACGACCTTGAACGTGTCGAACGCCTGCATGCCCCACTTCATGAACTGGTAGCGCTCGTTGTTGCGCTGGAATTCCAGCTTCATGTTCAGGTCGAGCGCGTCCTTCTGGCGGAAGTAGTCGATCTGGACCGAGTGATCGACGACGAGATCGACCGGGACCAGCGGCTCGATCTTCTTCGGGTTCTTGCCCGAACGCTCTGCCACACCACGCATGGCCGCGATGTCGGCGAGCAGCGGCACGCCCGTGAAGTCCTGCAGCACGACGCGCGACACCACGAACGGAATCTCGTCGACGCGCTTCGCGGTCGGCTTCCAGTTCGCGAGCTGCTCGATGTGTTCTTCGGTGATCTTCTTGCCGTCGTAGTTGCGCAGCACGGACTCGAGCACGATACGGATCGACACCGGGAGGCGCTCGATCTTCGTCTTCAGTTCCTTGCCGAGCTGCGGCAGCGAGTAGAACTTGCCTTTGCCGGAACCGCTGTCGAATTCCTTGAGGGTCTTGTGGAGATTGTGGGCCATGGTGATTTTCCTGGGTTTAAGGCTAGGAAACAAAGAGTCCTGTAGATGACCTGGGGGCTGTTTGCGGATGAAACGGACATGCGTTGCCCCGAGAAAGGCCGCTCGCGAGGACTGCGACGCAGCGAATACTGGACGTATTCGCAAGGAGCGTGACGCAGCGAGCGGCCTTTCTCGGGGCAACCCCAAATTTAAACTTTATTCCACGGGAATGCCCCAAATCGGCCGCATGACGGCGTCGTTCGTCACTTGTTTGGCACGGCCAAACGGCGCTCATCACTTCTTGTCCTGCGGCCGATTTGGGGCATTCGCATGTCCGTTTCATCCGCAAACAGCCCCCTATATCACATACAAGTCGACGTACTCATCGACCGGCATCGCTTCGAGCTTTGCCTGGTCCAGCGACACGTCGAGAATCGCTTGTTGCTGCTTTGCCGGGAAGCGCCGGGCGAGGTTGGTCCTGAACTTCTCGACCAGGAGCGGGATGCCGTCCGCACGGCGTCGCTGATGACCGATCGGATATTCGACCGCCACTTCGGCAAGCTTCGACCCATCCGCGAATTCGATCGTCAGCGCATTCGCGATCGATCGTTTGGCCGGGTCATGGTAATCCTTCGTGAACTGCGGATCCTCGACGCACACGGTTTTTGCGCGCAGCGCGTCGATGCGCGGATCGGCGGCGACCGTGTCTTCGTAATCGGCCGCGGTCAGCCGGCCGAACAGCAGCGGCACGGCGACCATGTACTGGATGCAGTGGTCGCGGTCTGCCGGATTGGAGAGCGGACCCTGCTTGTCGATGATGCAGATCGCGGCCGCGTGCGTGCGGATCGTGATCCGGCTGATCTCGTCGGTCGTGCGGTCCGCCGCGGCGAGCTGCGCGTGCAGCTTCAGCGCGGCCTCGGCGGCCGTCTGCGCATGGAATTCGGCGGGGAACGCGATCTTGAACAGCACGTTCTCCATCACGTACGTGCCGTACGGGCGCTGGAAGTGGAACGGCTGCCCGTCGAACAGCACGTCGTAGAAGCCCCAGGTTTTCGCGGTGAGCACCGACGGGTAGCCCATTTCACCCGTTTTCGCGATCAGCGCGAGGCGCACCGCGCGGGACGTCGCGTCGCCGGCCGCCCACGACTTGCGCGAACCGGTGTTCGGCGCATGGCGGTACGTGCGCAGCGCCTGGCCGTCGACGAATGCGTTGGATACCGCGTTGATCAGCTCGTCGCGCGTGAGTCCGAGCAGGCGGCCGACGACGGCCGTCGACGCGACCTTGACGAGCAGCACGTGGTCGAGCCCGACCGCGTTGAACGAATTTTCGAGTGCGAGGCAGCCCTGGATCTCGTGGGCCTGGATCATCGCGACGAGCACGTCGCGCATGGCAAGCGGCTTCCTGCCGGCCGCGACGGCCGTGCGGGACAGCCAGTCGGCAGTCGCCAGAATTCCGCCGAGGTTGTCGGACGGATGCCCCCATTCGGCGGCGAGCCAGGTGTCGTTGAAGTCCAGCCAGCGGATCATCGCGCCGATGTCGAAAGCGGCCTGGACGGGATCGAGCTGGAAGGACGTGCCGGGCACCTTCGCGCCGTTCGGCACGATCGTGCCGGGCACGACGGGGCCGAGCAGCTTGGTGCAGGCAGGGTAGGACAGCGCCTCGAGTCCGCATCCGAGCGTGTCGATCAGGCAATGACGCGCCGTCTCCAGCGCGAGCGCGCTGTCGATTCCGGTGTTCAGCACGTAGTCGACGATATCGACGAGTACCGTATCCGGAGCAGGGCGGACGTTGGAGACCGGGGCGGACATCGAGGGGCCGGGGGAAACGTGCTTAGTTCGTTGCCGGCTTCAGCTCGTTCGACTGCGTCGGTGCCGGCGTGCCTTGCGCCATTTCCGACGTCACGCACTCATCCGCGAGGCGCTCGCCGCCGTTTGCGTCGGAGAACAGCATCGCCTTGCTCGGAATCACGACCAGCTTGAAGCCAGCTGCCGGATCGTAGAACGTGTCGGCGCCCGTCGTCGTGGCCTGACGCGGCAGCTTGTAGTTCTTCTTCGCCCAGTGAACCGTGACGACCTGGTCGCGCTTCATGTCGCCGGCGAGGTCGAACGACAGGCCTTCCTTACAGGCCCACTTGACCGCGCCGTCCGGTACCGGATCGACCTTGGCAGCGGCACGCGCCTGCGCCTTCTTGCTGCGCGGGATGATGCGCTTGGCCGGCGCCGGGCGCTTGGCCGTCTTCTTCGCGGTCGTTGCCGTATCCTGGGCGAACGCGCTCGGAGCCGACACCAGCATCGTGGCGGACAACGCGCCGATGGCGGTAGCGATCAGGAGTTTCTTCATGGAGTCAGAACCTTTCGATAATCAGTTGACAAGGGCCGGCGGCAGACACCGTCGGCCGGTTTGAAACTGCACGCGCCCCGGAAGCGCGCAGCGGCCGCTATTTTCACCTATTTGGCCGCGCATATTTCAGGTTTTCGGGCTCCGTTACGTTTTTTGTCGTTTCGCAAACCTGTCGCGGGCTCACGCTCCGGTGATTCGATGAAATGCGTGTGTCGGCGCGCGCTCACCGCCCGTCTCCGGCGGCCGGGCCGAACAGCGGCGCAGCCTCGGCCGGCACCGGCTGGCCGGTCGCCCGCGCGCGGCGCAGCACCGACCAGTAATAGCGGTAGCTCGCGCGGTCGTGCAGTGTATCGCCGTGGCGCGTCGGGCCCCAGTTTGCGGCCTGCGCGGCCAGCAGGATCTCGGCGGCCAGTGCGACTTCATCGGTGCGCGGCGCGAATGCGTCGACGATCGGGCGGATCTGCGCGGGATGGATGCTCCACATCCGCGTGAACGCGAACTCGTCGCGCGCGCGGGCCGCGTCGCCGGCGACGACGGCCATGTCGCGCACTTCCGTCGTCACGTTGTGCGACGGCGTCTTGCCGTGCGCGTGGCAGGCCGCGGCGATTTCCAGCTTCGCGCGGCGCACGAGCGGGTGGTCGAACTGGCCGGGCGAGCGCATCGCCGCATCGGGAATCGCGCCGTGATGCGCGGACACGAAGTCCATCAGCCCGAAGCTGAGCGTGCCGACCAGCGGCAGCGCGGCGAGGCCGGCCGCCTGCGCAAGCGCGCCGTGCGTCTCGACCAGCACGTCGACCGGGATCGGCTGCGCGAGGCCGAGCTCGCGGCGCGTGCCTTCGATGAACGCGATCATCTCGGCCGCGTCGGCGGCGCTCGCGATCTTCGGCAGCGTGACGTAGGCCGGCGCGCGCGCGGCGCGCAGCACGATGCGCACGTCGTCGCGCCAGTGGGGGTGGGAAAAGTCGTGGATGCGGACGCCGACACGCCCGAAGCGGTTCTCGGCGCTGCCGAGGAATTCGGCGACGAGCTCCGCGTGCGCGGCTTCCTGGCCGACGGCCGCGCCGTCCTCGCAGTCGAGCGTGATGTCGAACACCGGGCCGAGTTCGGCCTGGAGCGCGAGCGACTTGCGCATCAGCTTCTCGCTGCCCGCGTAGTGATCGCAGCAGGGCAGGATCGCGGGCGGGGACGCCCCGTCGTACAGCACTTGTGCAGGAGTGAGCGCGGACATCTCTTCTACGTCAAGGAGGCGGGCAACGTGGAGAAAATCGGACTCGGGCGCGTTCTGGGCCGGCGCGCGGGGCGCCTGGAGCGTCAAAACGTGCCCGGATCGGATCGGGCGGCGGGGCCGGCGGCCGGCCCCGCCGCCCGTGCCGTGACCGGGCCGCCCGGAGGCGGCCCGGCCGTGCAGTCTGCTTAGTTCTTCAGCAGGTGGGCGACGCCATCGCGCTCTTCGAGCAGCTCGGCCAGCGTGCCGTCCATCTTCTCGCGCGAGAACGCGTCGATTTCGAGGCCTTCGACGCGCTTGTACTCGCCGTTTTCGCACGTGACGGGTACGCCGTAGATGATGTCTTCGGGGATGCCGTACGAGCCGTCCGACGGGATGCCCATCGTGACCCACTTGCCGTTCGTGCCGAGGACCCAGTCACGCACGTGGTCGATCGCCGCGTTCGCTGCCGACGCTGCCGACGACAGGCCGCGCGCTTCGATGATCGCCGCACCGCGCTTGCCGACGGTCGGGATGAACGTGTCGCGGTTCCACACGTCGTCGTTGATCAGCTTCAGCAGCGACTCGCCTTCGACGGTCGCGAAGCGGAAGTCGGGGTACATCGTCGGCGAGTGGTTGCCCCACACGGCGAGCTTCTCGATCGATGCGACCGGCTTGCCCGACTTCGCTGCGAGTTGCGACAGCGCGCGGTTGTGGTCGAGGCGCAGCATGGCCGTGAAGTTCTTCTTCGGCAGATCCGGTGCCGACTTCATCGCGATGTACGCGTTGGTGTTCGCCGGGTTGCCGACGACCAGCACCTTCACGTCGCGGCTCGCGACTTCGTTCAGCGCGGCGCCCTGGACCGTGAAGATCTCGGCGTTCGCCGACAGCAGGTCCTTGCGCTCCATGCCCTTCGAGCGCGGACGTGCACCGACCAGCAGCGCGACGTCTGCATCCTTGAATGCAACCTTCGGATCGTCGGTGATCACGACGCCCGCGAGCAGCGGGAACGCGCAATCGTCGAGTTCCATCACGACGCCTTTGACGGCGGCTTGGGCTTGCGGGAGGTCGAGCAGTTGCAGGATGACCGGCTGGTCCTTGCCGAGCAGGTCGCCGTTCGCGATGCGGAACAGCAGGGAGTAAGCGATTTGACCTGCGGCGCCGGTGACGGCAACGCGCTTTGCGGGCTTAGCCATTGAAAATCTCCAGGACGGGTGAAGCGGTGGACGCTAGGCAAAACGCCATTCTATGCGCGTTACGCGTAGCGTTGCATTGAAGCAGGGCGGAGGACTCGCGAAAGGCAGACGCGGTGAACCTGGAGACGGCCGTGGCACGTAGCCGGGGACGCGATTTGCACCCGCGAACCCTTGCTCGCCCCGGAGTGTAGGAGCCGACGGGCCCAAAGTCAAACGGTATCATATGTCTTATATAAGACAGATGTTTTGCGGAATTTGAGTGGACGGAAAAGCGCGGTTTGTGATGAAATGCGCGCCATGACATCGAACCAGGCGAACAACGCGAATCCGACCGGCGCAGGCGGCCCAGGGCAGCCGGGCGCGGCCGATTCCGTGCCGGCGCCTGTCGCGTCGCCGTCGCCGACCTTCAGCCCGTTATACCAGCAGATCAAGTCATTGATCACGCAAAGCCTGGAGTCCGGCGAGTGGAAGCCGGGCGAAATCATTCCGAGCGAAGTGGAGCTCGCGGCCCGTTACAAGGTCAGCCAGGGCACCGTTCGCAAGGCGATCGACGAACTGGCCGCGGAAAACCTCGTGGTCCGGCGGCAGGGCAAGGGCACTTTTGTTGCGACGCACAACGAAGATCGCGCGCAGTTCCGCTTCCTGCGTCTGCTGGCCGACGACGGTGCCGAGCATCCGCACGTGAGCCGCCTGCTCGAATGCCGACGCCTGCGCGCGCCGGCCGAGATCGCGCGGCAGCTCGAGCTGAAGCCGGCCGACCCCGTCGTGCAGGTGCGCCGCCTGCTGGAGTTCGAGAACGAAGTGACGGTGCTGGACGAGATCTGGCTGCCGGGCGCGATGTTCCGCGGGCTCACGTTCGAGCGGCTGAGCGAGTACAAGGGGCCGCTCTACGCGATGTTCGAGACGGAATTCGGCACGCGGATGATCCGCGCGACGGAGAAGATTCGCGCGGTGGCGGCGGAGCCGGCGGTGGCCGACCTGCTGCACGTGCCGGCCGGTTTTCCTTTGCTATCGGTCGAGCGCGTGTCCTATACATACGGAGACCGGCCGGTGGAAGTGCGACGCGGCTGGTATGTCACAACCGGGTATTACTATCAGAATGACTTGAGCTGACGACGTATCGGCACAAGCAGCGTGTGCGCGTACTCCCCATGTTCGCGTAGCACGTTTCGGGCCGCCTTTATTCCCGTTCGCGTAATGATCCAGAGCAGACTTTCGCTGCAGCGCGATATAAAAAGGCGCTAAAATCGCGGATTAGTGTGACTACATAGTAGGGGTCTAGCATGACTGACGCAGTAAGAAAGCCGAGGCCGGAATACCGGAACATCGGATTCGGCGATATCACGATGAAATATCGCATGCCCTTGGCGGCGATATTGTCGATTCTCCA